>JBEHWI010000017.1:0-67091 GCA_040217815.1 Syntrophomonadaceae bacterium
CCCCGTCCCAGCCGATCACACAGGGACAGGAGAGCTATTTCACCCAGGGGCACTTCGGCAAGCATCCTATCAATGTCGGCAAAGGGCAGCTTTTTAACCACAAAGAGAATCTGCATGTGCCATCTTACCATACGGGCCACCCTTTTAATAAAGGCTTCTTCAACAGGAAACTGCCTGAGGAACTCCTCGGCCAACCGTGCGCCGTACCGGTCATGATCATAGGCGGTTATTCTGCCTTTGCGCACTTTAGTAGTGCGGGCTTTGCCAAGATCGTGCAGCAGGGCTGACCACATGAAAGCCCGGGGCTCGCTGCTCAAAGGCCGCACCAGGGCTGCCAGGTCCACAACCAGCAGGGTATGCTCCCAAACACTGCCCTCGGGATGATGGACCGGCGACTGTTCAATGTTTACCAGATCCCCCAGAAACGTAAAGGGATAGCTGCTTTTAAACAATTCACTGCCTGCCAGCTCGCTAAGATGCAGGGAAGGTTTTTCGTCATCAAGCAGGTGGTTTTCAAAGTCCATAAATAAATCGAATCGGTTCTGCAATTCCAGACCTCCTTGAATTTCACCAGGGCATGCATAGTATTCCCCGTGAGCCACTCCTTCATTGTGGGATATAATTAGAAAAACCGTTCAAAGGAGGGGATTTTTTGAAACTTGCCTTTATCATCTATGATGGGCTTACTGCCCTGGACTTTGTGGGCATGTTTGACCCGCTGACCAGGCTGAAGACCATGGGATTTATTAAGGACCTGGAGTATGACGTTTGCGCCTTAAACAGTCCAGTCCTGTCTTTCGAGAGGCTGGAGTTGATTCCCAATAAAATAGGTTGCTCGCTGGAGGGATACGACTACATCATTATACCCGGGGGAAATGGAATTGCCGAACTGATAAAGGATGAAGCTTTTATAGGCTGGATGAAAACCGCCCGCCCGGAAGCCACGATGGCCGCCGTTTGCGGGGGGGTTATTATTTTAGGAGTGTTGGGCTTATTGGCCGGGAAAAAGGCCACCACCCACCCGGCCATGGTCGGGTACCTGAAGAACTATGCCCAGGATGTGGCCCAGGATCGAATCGTCGATGAGGGTCGTATAATAACAGCCCGGGGTGTAACTTCAGCCATTGATCTAGGGCTCTATCTATGTGAAAAAATTGCCGGAAGAGAAACCAGAGAGCATATTCAAAATCAAATGGACTATTTAAACTACCAATGAAATTAAGTTCTAAATTTTTAAATGGGATGGTGATTCTTTTATGTCAAACAACATGGAGCCACGTTCGGCGTGAATAGCACTCGTGAATAAGGCGTTTCGCTTTTTTCAATTATAAATGAGATAAAACAGTCAAGGAATTGGATGAAGTGTACCGCAAGGTCATCGCTTTTGGCTGAGGAACTTCTTGAGCGAATTGACCGGGTTGATTACAGGATCAAAACCAGATCAACTATCAGGTATGCATTAATATACAATGATATGCAAAAATATTACTTCAAAAGAAGGAACCTCCTGTGCTTATGCCGAATGTAAAAAGTGAAGGGAGCGTGAGGAGGTTTGCGTAACTACGGGTTGTTTTTAGACCTGGCAAAACGCAGTGCCGGCGGCGATTCTTTTTACTACGTGGATGTCTTATCTGATAATTATTCACCGAGACTAAGAGCGGAACAGGCCAAACAACTGGTTGAAGATGGATATATAGAAATAAAACAGCTAAATGCAACAGACACCAGCATTATAGTCAAGGGTAGATTCACGAATAAGGGATTGAACAAAATTAGAGTAGCCACACTGCGTTCCGTATAGTATGGACTTTTATGGGAGTCGTTCTTTTTAAGGCGGCTTCTTTTTTTTATGTTCAGTGTTAATACATAGGTGATTATTTAAAATTACCTGTTGTCAGGCGCATCAATATGATTTATTATGATACATGGAAAATCTATACATGGAAAATCTATACAAGGTGGATTAATGAGAAACCTTCCAGTGCAGGAGGTGGCTCAATAGAAAACCAATATTTGGGCGTTAAAAATATCGCGTAAATATTGGTTTTTTTTATCGTATTATCTTCCGAGGAGTGACGAGCTATGCCATCTGATGGAGATGGAGCTAAAAAGGTTGTAAACATCGATGCTCGAAAAAAGCTTGATGAACGCCAGAGGAAGCAAATTCAGCACGAACTGAAAGTGTACATGGAGCAGTATTTTAAAAGGAAACTGGGTAAAGGTGTAGATTACACCAGAGTAGTGCTGTGGGAAGATATGCTCATCATCCGCGGAGAGCGCTTTCTGACCGAACCGGAAATATATATTGTGCAGACTCCGGCCGGCAAAGAGGTTGTTCGGGCGGCTCGCATGGAAGTGGCCAGGCAGCACTCCATAGATAATATTCCTTATTTTGAAGAGAAATTTCAGGCCAAGGCGATACACCAAACCTATGATATTGAACCGGAGAACGATTTCTGGTGGCACATAGTAGTGTTTGACCGGGTTTTAACCGAATAGCTTTCCAGATAAATTATAATGGTGGCTTGCGGGGAAACCTGTTGCATAATCAGGTGGCTCTATAGGATAACCAATGTTTAGGCGTTTAAGATATTGCCTGGATGTTGGTATATTTTTTGAAAATATCAGGGTATTATTAAGAACTGCATATCTGGTGGATTGCGAAGAAACTGTAGAAGCGGCTTCAATAAAGACCAGTATTCTTATGTCTTTTTTGACTTCAGGAATATTGGCCTTTTTGTTTTCGAGCAGATGCGAAAAGAAAGAGGTGGTGTGCACCCTGAAAGTACCAAACAGTATGAACGTCTAAGATATTACAGAAAAAGAGGAGGAACTTAATAATGGCAGATACCATGAAAGCGTTAGTTTATCGCGGCCCTGAGAAAATTGGGCTTGAAGATGTTCCTGTACCCCGGATTATCGAACCCGATGATGCAATTGTCAGAGTAACCACTTCCACCATTTGTGGAACCGACATTCATATCTGGCACGGCGGCATGCCCGAAGTAGCGCCGGGAAGAATCATCGGCCACGAATTTGTCGGCGAAGTTGTTGAAGTTGGCCCGGCGGTTCGCAACAATAAAGTTGGAGACAAGGTAGCCGTATCCTGTGTAACCCAGTGCGGAGAGTGCTATTACTGCGTACGGGGAGTATATTCCCACTGCACAACCGGAAGCTGGATATTCGGATATATGATTGACGGATGCCAGGCTGAATACGTCAGAGTTCCCCACGCCAACCTGGGCATGTTCACCATCCCGGAAGGCCTTACCGAAGAAAACGTTCTCTTCGTAGGTGACATCCTTTCCACAGGTTATTTCGGTGCCGAACAGGCCAAGATCGAACCCGGTGACACAGTCGCGGTTATGGGTTGCGGCCCAGTGGGCATGTGCGGAATGGTTACCTCCAGGCTTTGGGGCCCGGCTGAGATCATCGCTGTTGACATCAACCAGGAGCGCCTGGATTTTGCTGTCAAGATGGGCATTGCCGATGTGGGCATCAACCCCCTCAATGTACCGAATGTTGGAGATGCCATCAGAGAAAGAACTTCAGGTCGCGGTGCCGATGTCACAATAGAAGCCAACGGCTTTAAACCGACTTTTGATATGGCGGTAGACGCGGTTAGACCGGGTGGCACGGTTTCCTTGATCGGCGTATTTGAAAAGCCCCAGGAGCTGGCTATGAATACTCTGTGGATTAAAAACATCCGCATCAGTATGGGCCTGGTAAACGCCAACCGCATCCCGGAACTGATCAAGCTCATTCAAAAGGGCAAGCTCAACACCGATTTCCTGTGCACCCACAGCGCTCCGTTGAATGATATAGTAAAAGGCTACGACATTTTTGGGGGCAAGAAAGACAATTGCCTCAAGTGGGTCGTTAAACCCTATGTGAGATAGATCAATATACCCTTTATAAAACTCTTATTTCTCTACTCACCCAAATTTAGGCTTCCCTGTGTGTTTGCCACAGGATTCATGTTCAAAGAATTTTACTATGCCACCCATTGTTTAGGCCGATGGGTGGTGCTTTTTATTTATCTTTAAACATGCAGATCCCTTTGTTCCATACGGCGATAGGTCAGGAAGGTAAAAGTCCCGGTCAGCAGCAGGGACAGAGCTATCATCGATGGACTGAAGCTGCTCTTCATGATAATATCGACAGCCGGGAAATATTTAAAAGGAGTAAGGTATTTTAAATAATCAATTTTGGGATACAGATCAATAACAGCGGATAGTAAAAAGGTACTCATGAGGATAAGGGTTGATATAGATACCGCCCTTTTAGAGGTTTTGCTGGCCGCCGCCGCCAGGGCGCCCAGGGTCGCGAAGAGCAGCTGAATAATAAAGAGAAACACCATGAGAAGTGCAATTTTAGAGCTGATTGACGCCCCCTGGTTGTACATATTGACAAATACCACCGAAGCCAATAAAGTAGTCAGGTTTAAGACCAGTAAATTGATTAAAACAGCAGCCAGTTTAGCAGTTACTATTTGCCGGCGGTGGACCGGCTTTACAAATATAAAATCAGCTGTTTTATCGCGTTCTTCTTTGGATATTATCACCGCTCCCAGCATGACCGCGTGCACCCCGGCCAAAACCAAAAAGTAGATATAGAACAGGGCGTAAAAGCCGGCTGCCGTGGTAATGTCTAGTTCACCCAGACCAAGCACTTGCTTGAAGGCAGGAGGAAACTGATCGAAGAGCTTTCTAGCCTCCTGCCCGGCCCCGGCTATGCCGGAATATTTGATCATTCCGCCATAGATCAAGAAAACCATGCTGCCGCTCCAGATAAGCAAAGACTTTAAATTGGCTTTTAGTTCGCGAATGACAACATTCATACTTATCCTCTCATTGCGCTGCAAAATCTTTTTTATGGTAAGTTTTATAGCCCGCGATTACTAATACTGCAGATATAGACAGGTTTATAATAACCAGGGTCGGATTGTAAGCTCCATTTTGAACTATTGTGGCCGGATCAAAGTAGGCAAAAGGGGTCATATATCCCAGGGCGGGTTCGCCTACTGACTGGTTAATAATCTGGACCAGGAAAAAACCAAAGACGATACCCAGGGCCAGGGGCAGAACGGATCGCATCCTGTGCACCAGGGCGGCTAAAAACAAGCCCAAGGCGCTGAAAAACAGCTGCATTTGAATTAGAGAAAAGGTGATGAGCAGAAACAGACTACGGGAAAAAGAGCCGTATACCCGCACAATCATATATGAAAAGAGGATAAACAAAATACTTTGCATGAGCAGGGCCGTTAAAACAGCTCCCCATTTAGCTGTTACTATTACGGAGCGGCTGACTGGTTTGCTGAGCAGAAAATCGGCCGTTTTAGAGCGGGCTTCCTCGGAAAGCACGGCCAGGCCGGATTTCATGGCAAAGACTGCGCCGATCAACAGAATATACAGAAATATGAAGGCGTAGAATTCCAGCACCCGGGCCAGGTTCAAGCTGCTTAAACCCAGGGCCTTGCGCATTTCCAGGGGGAAGTTGGCCAGGACCGCTTCCAAACCCTGTACATCGGCTGCAACCGGGGGGTATATGAGCATGAATAGAAGCAGGCAAAAAAGCATGCCCAGAAACCAATAGATGGCTGAGGGTGTCAGCATTCTGAGTTCCTGCCGGTATATATTCATGCCTGGCTAAGACTCCCTTTCATAGTAGTGCATAAATATTTCTTCCAGGGAAGGCTCCTCAACGGTCAGATTAATAAGGTTCAGGCCGTGGATCTTATCGATCATCTGGTTTAGCTGGCCCTTGAACAGAAATGCGGCGCTGCCCGGTGCGGTGCTCAAGTCAGCAACTCCATCCATGTTGAAATAACCGGCATCAACCTGGTCATGGAAATCGACCTTAAAGCGCTTGTAATTCCTGTTATGCAGGGCGTGAATATCTTCAACGCTGATTATCCGGCCCTCTTTGATTATGGCCACCCGGGAGCATAGCTTTTGCACCTCGCCCAGAATATGCGAGGAGAAAAGCACAGTTGCGCCCTGCTGGTTCTCTTCCCGGATCAGGTTGAAAAAATTTTGCTGCATGAGAGGGTCGAGGCCGCTGGTCGGTTCGTCCAGGATGATCAGGCGGGGGTGGTGCAGAAGGCCCTGGACTATTCCCACTTTCTTTTTGTTGCCATAGGAAAGGTCGTCGATCTTTCTGCGCAAATCCAGGTCCATTATTTCAGCCAGCCGGTAAATGCGCTGCTGGTCAACATTATGATAAAAACTGGCCGAATATTTTAACAGATCCATAACTCTCATATTATCGTAATAAAAGACCTCGGAAGGCAGATAACCGATATACTGGCGGATTTCGGGGCCCTGTTTTATGCAGTCCTCGCCAAATATGACAGCTTCGCCGCTGCTGGGATAGATAAGCCCCAGCAGAAGGCGAATAGTAGTTGATTTGCCAGCCCCATTGGGCCCAATGAAGCCGAAAATTTCGCCCTCATGCACCGAGAGGGACACATCTATAATGCCCCGGGCGGCTCCATAGTACTTGGTCAACTTGACCGTTTTGACGACATCCATAGAGGCCTCTCTTGTCCCAAATTGCCTACATCAATCAGCAGCTCGGACAGGCTGCCAGGATCTGCCGGCATTATACTTTTTCCCTAAAAACAGTTACTATACTCCCCCGGTTTGAGAATGACTTTTTTAAATAAACCCTGGGGTATTATCAAACGATCCTTGCTTTTCTTTTCGGCAGGATATACGGGAGAAATATAAAATATAATACACTTAACCGGGCGTGAAGAAATGCCTGCAAGGTTGATGGGATGTGTAGCGCCTCTAAAATTCTTAAAGAATCCTGGTGGAGATTTTGAGAAAATCGATTCGAAGTATATACAGTGATATTGCCCCCGGTGAAGGCCGAAACGCTCTGACCGGATTCCCGGAACAGAACTCCCCCAAACAATTGAACTGGACGTTCGATTTATCTCTGGGAGGAGAGACCCAGTGGGGGCAGCCGGGGGAACGGGTAATTAAGCTATCCGGCAGCATTGAAGATGCCGGTGCAATAGGCGCTTCGATTGGATGGGCGGACCTTGAGCTTTCCAAGCGGGAACCGGTAATTGGGGACCTCTGGTTAGTGGGAAGCAGGCCTTTGCCGCAAGACGACATTACCTGCATATGCCGTCACCCCTTCAATAAAGCCTATCTGGTAGCGGCCACTGCCGAAGCCCACCTTTTGTTGTTGGATGGTGCGCCGCAGGCCAATCTGGCCATACTGGACCGGTTCAAAATGGATGCTGCATTCAGCTCCCTGGTCTGCTGCGGCAGGCGCCTGCTGGGTTTGGAAAGTCCTTCGGGCCGGTGCCTGTATTTGATCGATGTATCCAGCTCCGGGTCAAAGCGGCCTACATTTACCCAATTTGGGCCGATACCGCTGCCGCACCCGCTGATCGCCCTCGCGGAGAACGACGCTTATTCGGCCTGGGGATTGAGCGCCAGCGGTATGCTATACCTCATAAAAGTATCGGAAGCACCGGCCAACGGGCGGCGCCCGGCTCATCCGGGGGTATGCCTGGAACCGTCCGGGCGTCTGCACCGCCGGAGAATTATCACCTTGGGTCTGGCTGAGCGAGTGAAGGGTATTTATCGTTTCCTAAAGGCCCATAAACTGCCCCGATTGAAGCCGGGTCGCGGCCAGGGACGTTTTGCCGGTTTGGCCTTCGATGGAGAAAATTTCTGGACACTGGGCCGCACCGAGAAGCTGCTTATGTATAATCGGGAGTGGTTGCTGCTTCGCTCTTTTGCCGCCCGGCCGGAAATGAGCATTTCCGGCTTGAGCTACACTCATAATTACCTGCTGGTTTTGGATAAGGAACACCAGCAGCTTCATCACTGTTACCCGGCCGATACCCTGGAACCGGTCGCCTCCCTGAGCTCCGGGCTGATCAGCCATCCCGGTTACCTTCCCGCCGGCACTGCCGCAAGTGGAAAGATCCACGACCTCTGTCTTCTGTATACGGGTGGGGAGGGAAGCAGCCAGATCCACCGTTATGACGTGGAAAAGCTCCTTCCCCTGGCCGGGTACCGGTCAGTTCAGGGAGAGATAAAGGACAGCTTTATGGACGGCTTTTTGCTATTGGCCCAGTACTCGCCGCTTCTAAACGGGCGCAGTTTTGCGCCCGACTTGAGCGGCCCGCCCTCACGGCGGGAGGACTGGACGGCCTTGTTCGACGAATACTTCCATCCCCGGGCCAATCTTTCGGCCCTTGATACCTGCGCCCGGGAGATTGAACGGTGCCTGGGCAGGAAGCAGCCGCTGCGCGTGGTGCTGGGGATTCCCACACCAGATCCCCGGTGCTGTGACTGGGATGACAGCGGCTTCTCTCTGGCGGTGGAATCGCACCGGGTGAGCGCTGTCAGGTGGGCTTTTGATGAACTGCTGGGACGTTGGAAAAAAGCCCGTTTCCGGCGCCTGATCCTGGCCGGCTTTTACTATCTTGCCGAGCAGGGAGTTTTAGGTGATCCGGTTATTTCAATTTTTCCTCAATTGTGTCGGGAACGCGGGCTTGTTTCCTTTGCCATCCCCGGGATCAGTTCTTCCTATATGACTGAATTCAATCGGGTGGGATTCGATTGTGTATCCCTGCAGTCCTCCCATTCCTTTTGGAAGCCAATGGGGCGTCCCCGGAGTTATTTACTTAAAAGTGCTGGACATATAGCCCGGGATTTCGGCATGGGAATGGAAGTTGAGCTTCCTTACAATGTTCTGGAAGCTGAAGGGGCCGGGAAGCTCCGGGACTATCTGGACGCAGCCCGTATTCAGGGGTGGGCGGGAGCCTTCAAATCCTATTTTCAAAGCTACAACCTGGTAAAATCACTGGCTGACAGCCAGGCTCCGGAATACCGCAACTTTTATGACGAACTGTACGAGCTGAGCCGGCTGAGCCGAAGGCGGCAGGAGCATCACCACCCATACCACCAGGGCTTACCGGTAGAGTGGCACGGGAAATGGTCGGGCAGTGGCGAAAAGGAATATTTTCGTATTAATATTGAAGGCAACCAGGGTGTATTCAGGTTAACGGAGCTGGCGGCTGAACAAACGGAGAAATAAACCAGAGAACCCCTGTTTTTAGTGTAAATAAAAATGAAGGCAGGTTTTATACATGAAGCGGGTGGCGGTAATCGGAGGCGGCCCAGCGGGCATTATGGCCGCCGGCCAGGCAGCCCTTGACGGGGCTGAGGTTTGGCTATTCGAAAAAAAGGAGCGGATAGGCAGAAAACTTAGAATTACCGGCAATGGCCGATGCAACCTCACCACCTCGGTAGACACCGACCTTTTGCTCAAGGGCTTCCCCGGCAACGGCCGCTTTTTGTACAGTGCTTTTAGTGAGTTATCCAACTGGGATTTACGGGAGTTTTTCCATAGACGGGGGCTCATGACAAAAGTGGAATCTGGAAACCGGGTTTTCCCTGTTTCCGACCGGGCTGAGGATGTGGTCGGAGTATTGTTTGAATATGCCCGCGGGGCAGGCGTGAAATATATGCTTTCCACTCCCGTGCTTGAAATTTTAATCCAGGATGCCCGGGTGGCGGGATTAAAAACCGAAAAGGAAGTCTTGGAATTCGAGGCTCTGGTAATAGCCACCGGGGGCTTGTCCTATCCGGGAACGGGCAGCACGGGCGATGGGTACGGCTGGGCCAGGGCTGCCGGGCATCGCATCATAGAACCGCGCCCCGGCCTGATCCCGCTCCTGGTTCAAGAAGAATGGATCGGCGCACTGCAGGGATTAAGCCTGGACAAGGTCAAAGCGGTTGCTTATAGTGATACCGGCAAGCGCATCAGCGAGGATTGCGGGGAATTGCTCTTTACCCACTACGGACTGTCCGGTCCAATGATACTGGCTATGAGCCATGCTATCGGGGAAAGGCTCTTTAAATACGGGCCGCCGGTTAAGATAATACTGGACCTTGAACCGGACTATGATGAAAAGGTGCTGGACGAACTCCTACAAAGGATTTTTAAAGACAATTCACGCAAAATTCTTAAGAACGCCCTGGGAGATTTGCTTCCCCCAAAACTGATTCCGGTTGTAATAGAATTGAGCGGTATAAAAGCCGATAAGGAATGCCACCAGGTAAACCGTAGTGAGAGGCAGGAGCTGGAGAAGCAGCTTAAGGAGTTCACCCTTACCGTGGTAGGCCTGCGCCCCATTGCCGAGGCTATTGTTACGGCCGGCGGGGTGGACGTAAAGCAGGTGAACCCCAGGACAATGGAATCAAAGCTGGTAAAAGGGCTCTTCTTTGCCGGGGAGGTATTGGATGTGGATGGCTTAACCGGAGGCTACAACCTGCAGGCGGCTTTTTCCACCGGCTATGTAGCCGGAAAAAACGCGGCACTTGGCTGACAAGCGTGTGTCTGCTATTTAATTCGTGGCTCAAGCAGGAGCCTTATATAAAAATATTAAAAAATGTATGTTTTGATAAGCGACTGAAGTATAATATAAAGTGAACGAACGTACACTCGGAGGTGATAAATGTGCCGATAGCACCAGCCAAACAGAACAAGCAAAGAAGGGAAAAACTGCTGGACTGCGCCCTTGATCTCTTTATTACCAAGGGATATTTCAATACATCCATACGTGATATTATTGTCGCCTCAGGCTTTGGTACGGGAACTTTTTATAACTATTTCGTCGACAAGGAAGACGTCTTAAAAGCGCTGCTGGAGGCCTTTGCCGCTGATATTATCAGCAGTATACGCGATTATTATACTGTTGAGGAAGACCTCTATGAAAGATTTATCGAGACCAAGCGCTTGACCATGATAGTGTTCGCCGAAAATGAGAGGTTGTCGGAGATTTACAGCCGGGTGGCGGGGGCCAGTGAGCCCATCGATCAATGTATAAAGCAGTTTGAAGACAAACTCTTGGAGTTTTACTGCAAAAACATCAGATACGGCATAGAAAAAGGCGCTTTTCAGGATGTGCCGGTTTTGTCGGTGGCTCACGCGGTTTTGGCGGTTGAAAAATACCTCCTGTTTAAGTGGATAGTATTAAAGGCTATAAGCAAGGAAGAAATGATAGATATGGTCGTGTCTTTTCATGAGACCCTGGCCCGGGGCCTGGTGAAAGGCTCCCGGTAGGACGGCAGGCGAAAACTCTACTATAACCCGGGTTCGGGCAAGTAAGGGTTATGAAGCACGGCTCCAAAGTTGGCGGTCTATTTGCACTTCAGCCGTTCAAGGAGGGAGCTTGAGATGAAGAAAAAGATTCTGGGTCTAGTCATTTCCAACCGCAAGCTGGGCAACAGTGAAATCCTGCTCAAGGAAATCATGAAAAGCGTTCCCGAAGAATGCGAATGTGAACTGATAAGGCTGACTGAACTTATAATCGAGCCCTGCACAGCCTGTTACATCTGCCTTCAGCAAGGGAAGGAATGCAAACTAAAGGACGATTTCAATTACGTTTTTAATAAAATAAAACAAGCCGATGCACTGCTTATCGGGGTCCCAATCTATCTACTGGGGCCGCACGGATATTATAAAATGTTGACCGATCGTATCCTGGGTTCGGTCAAACTGGCCGAATTTACGAAAGGTAAACCCTGCATAATGGTTGTACCATTTGGTATAAAAGGTTGGGAGGGCTATACCGGAGCGGCAGTTCAGGTTCTTCCCCGCCTTATGCAGATGAAGATTATCGACTGCTGGCGGGTGGAAGCCACTCTACCCGCCGAAGCCCTGCTTGAAGCCGGCAACCGCGAATACGCGCAGAGTTTGGGGAAACGCTTGTTCAAGGCGGACGCCTACCAACCGGGAATTCGAGAATGCCCCTTTTGCGGTTCGGACCTTTTCCGCCTGTGTCCGGACCGGGGCATTGAATGTCCGATTTGCGGCTCAGAGGGGTTCCTTCAGGATGATAATATCCCGGAGTGGCTCGATCCGGCTCAGAGCCGCTTCACGGCTGCTAATTTAGAGGAGCATTTCAATGTGTGGCTAAATGAAATGAAACATAAATTCCATGAGGAAAAGGCCCGGTTGAAGGATGTGCAAAGGCCTTACCGTGACGATGACTGGTGGGTAAAGCCTTGAATATTGATTGCCAGACAAGATAGCATTTAAGGGGGGAAAGCCCTCTTTTTTTATTTAATAGGGAGTAAAGTTTTTCGTATAAAGCTAATCTGTAATATTTACGAAAATATATTATCCGAAACTTTATTATGAAGTTAACGACCAGCTTGAGCTACAATTTACCGACCTTCTGAAAATACATCTCTCCAAGGAGGGGATAGTTGAGACTGTTTTCCCGCAGGTTTCGAGTACGCTAAATCTGTTTTCCCACGTGATGGAAAATCATTCTCATCAAGTTGAATTCATATGAGGTAGATTAAATATTTTCCGTATCTGCTACTAGTGAACAGGGAGGTCGAGTCCTTGAAGGATCTGGACAAGACAAAGGAGCAATTATTAGAGGATATTTTAGAGCTGCGCCTGAAAATCGAAAAATTAGAAGCCCAGCAAGTATTCCGCGAACAGGCGGAAGAAAACCTGAAAATGGCAGAAGAGAGGTTTACCAAGGCCTTTCATTTTAGCGCTGATCCGCTGGTAATCACCAGTTTTAGCGAAGGACGCTATATTGCAGTCAATGATGCCTGGATTGAAACCACCGGTTGGCAGCGGGATGAAGCAGTGGGACGCACGGTTAAGGAGATCGACATATGGGTTATTGAAGAACAAAAACACCTTATCCGCAAACTCATCGTGGAAAACAACGGGGTGCGCTCTATCGAGATGGATTTCCGCATGAAATCCGGAGATATCCGGTCCTGCCTGGTATCCGCCGATGTATTCGGCAAACCCGATGATCTGCACATACTGTGGGTTTTCAAGGATATAACCCATCAAAAACAAATGGAACAGGCTCTGCGCCTCTCGGAAGAAAAGTTTTCCAGGGCCTTCCAAAACAATCCGGATCCTATATCCATAACAACATTGAGCGATGTTCGCTACGTCGAAGTGAACCGTGCTTTTACCGCCCTCACCGGTTATACGCGGGAAGAAGTAATAGGGATAGACGCTCTGCACTATGATTTATGGCCTGATCCCAAGGCCAGGGAGCGTTTTGTAAATCTGATCCGCTCCCAGAACCATGTCACGGTCGATGAAGAGTTCGTGTTCCGCATGAAATCCGGAGAGCTAAGAACATTCCTCTGTTCCACCGACATTATACATCTGGGTAATGAGCCTCACCTCCTTTTTGTTACCAAAGACATTACTGACCGCAAGCGTATGGAAGAGGCCCTTCGCTCTTCGGAAGAAAAATTTTCCCGGGCGTTTAATGCCAGCCCAGTTCCCATGGCTATCACTACCAGAAGTGAAGGCCGATTTATAGCGGTAAATGACCGTTTTTGCAGTCTTTTAGGTTACGAAAAGGAAACAGTAATCGGAAAAACATCATATAAATTGGGGTTCTGGGTGGATCCTGAAAAACGGGTTCAAGTCGAGCTGATGCTGATGCACAAGGAGCCGGTGCGTGACCTGGAAGTATATTTCCGAACCCGGCCCGGCGAACTGCGCCTTGGCTCATACTCTGCTGAAGAGCTTGAAGTTGAAGGGGTATCTTGTATATTAACAATTTTGAATGATATTACAGACCGCAAAGCGGCGGAAGAGGAGATAAAGTATCTCAGTTTCCACGATAAACTGACCGGTTTGTACAACCGGGCTTATTTTGAAACGGAATTGAGGCGCCTGGATGCCGAGCGGCAGCTGCCCTTGAGCCTGATCCTGGGCGACGTAAACGGGTTAAAGCTTATCAATGACGTGCTGGGCCATCAAGAAGGGGATAAACTGCTGGTCGAGGTGGCCAATATCATGCGCCGGACCTGCCGCAAAGAAGACATTATCGCCCGCTGGGGAGGGGATGAATTTATCATGCTGCTGCCCCGCTGCGACGCGGTGACCGCAAGTGTGGTCTTTGAGCGCTTGAAGAACGCCACTCAGCATATCAACAAGCTGCCCATTGAAACCAGCTTATCGGTGGGTCTGGCTATCAAGAATACTCCCAACCAGGATATACGGGAGATTATCAAAGAGGCGGAGGACAAAATGTATCGCCATAAACTACTGGAGGACAAGAGCAATCGCAGTTCCTTCCTGGTATCCCTGGAGCAGACCATGTGGACCAGGAGCCATGAAACCAGGGAGCATTGCCAGCGTTTGCAAAACATGGCCCTGCAGGTGGGAAGGGCCATCAGTCTTTCCTCCAGTGAGCTGGATGATTTGAACCTGCTGGCCGCCCTGCACGATATAGGCAAAATAGCCATACCCAACAGTATTTTAGATAAACCGGGCAAGTTAACCAATGAAGAGTGGGAAACCATCAAAAAGCACCCCGAAATCGGATATCGAATTGCCCTCAGTTCACCGGAGATGGCGCCAATTGCCGAAGGCATACTTCATCATCATGAACGCTGGGATGGAACGGGATACCCCCTGGGTCTTAAGGGGGAGGAAATTCCGCTGGTATCGAGGATCATCACCCTGGTTGATGCCTGTGATGTTATGATGCACGGGAGGCCCTATCAGAGTGCCAATACCAGGGAAGAGGTGCGCCTTGAAATCGAGCGCTGCGCTGGAAGTCAGTTCGAACCAGGCCTGGTTTCCATCTTCGTGGAACTGTTCTTTCAATAAATCGACAAGAAGAGGGCTGACATCTATGCTTGCATAACGTCAGCCCTCTACTTTGGTGTGGTACTGCTCACTTAGCGAGTACCTCCTTTTGGAATTGAATTACCCTGATAAGTGGCTGCAGGGCTTTAAGCCCTTATTTCAGCTCTGGCTGATTGCCGCGAACCTACTAGGAGCAACTCTTTTCTTAGGGGTGCCTCTTAACCGACCATCTACCGGGCGATAGCGTTCGATTAAGATTTTCTTGCTTGAAAACCTTGTTCCCTTATTTTCACTACATGATCCCCAACCGGAGCTCGGTCTGGTATAAACCAACCTGTCGCTTTAGGTCTGATAATAAATCCTCTCTGGAACTCATTATCACAGGGTTCATTCATGAAAATGGTTAAACAATCGTCAAAGCAGCCCCTATTTTCAGGATAACCACCAGTACTTGGCCTGCGCTTTTCCTGGTAAACATATTTTATTCATATGCGACAAAATGGTCAATAATTGTGATAGCTTTCTTTTTCATTTATGTCTATAACAGGGGGATCATGCTAATCTCCGTCTCCGTATTGCAAAATCCATCTGCCGCAGGCAGAAACAAGCAGAGGGCCAACATCCATGTAAATGGAGTTGGCCCCCTACTCTAGTGTGGTACTGCCCACGTAGCGAGTACCTCCTTTTGGGAATTATTACCCTGGAGAGCGGTTGCTCAGGCCTTTAGGCCTTCAGCTCTTAGCATCTGCCGTTGAACCTACTGGAGCAACATCTGGTGGGGTGTCCTAATTGACATCAATCTTACGATTCTTTCAATTAGGGTTCCGTTTTAAAAAGCGGTTTTCTTACATCTCTGTTTCCTGGCCTTTTAGACCCTGACATTAAAACCCCGGAGGTTTTACTGTTCAGAGGAGCAATCGATGAAATAAAACCAGACTTTTTAAGCAGCCCCCATTTTCAGGGTAATCACCAGTACTTGCCGGAGCCTTTTCCTGGTAAACTAATTGTATATGGACCACTGATAGAGGTCAATAATTGTGATAGCTTTCTTTTTCATATATCGACAAATTGTTTGTTTTTAGGTCTAGTACAACATTCCGTATATTGTACTAGCGTTAATAAATTATATGAGGAGCGGGCATTATGTGTGAAGGCCTTATTGCGGCGGCCGGAAAATCACAGAGAACCAGCCCCTGGTACAAAATGGAGTTGGATTTAGGTGGTAAAACTCTCCTGGAAAAATGCCTGGAGAGCATGATGCCTTTCTGTTCACGAGTTCTGGTAGTGGGTGGTCACAACATTGATATCCTACGGGCCCGGCTGGCTGGATATCCAAGTGTGGAAGTGATCAACAACCTCCAGTTCGAAAAGGGTATGTTTTCCTCCATCCAGGAGGGCGTCAGGCATATCAGGGCAGGGCGTTTCTTCTTCCTCCCGGGAGATTATCCCTGTGTTTCACCAGATGTTTACCGGCAAATGCTGGCCTGTCATTCCGATGTTGTGGTCCCCGTATATGGAAAACGTTCCGGGCATCCGGTTCTTATAAACAGCAGCCTGATCCGGGAATTGTTGGAGGGAGGCTATAACAGCCTGCGGGACTTTATGGCCGGAAGAAGTGCTATTCGTATAGATGTCGATTGTCCAGGCATCCTGCTCGATGTCGACACCCTGGAAGATTATCAAAAGGCGCTGGATCTGACCCTTAAGCGGCGTAGTAAAGGAGGGATTCAATGAAAGGATTAAGTGAGCCGATCAAGCGGTATGACTTTGATGAGAAGGTTGAAGGGCGCGCCCGCTATTGTGCGGACGTCTACCTGGAAGGTATGCTTTACGCCCGGACCCTGCGCTCCGATCGGCCGCGAGCCAAGATTTTGGGAATAACCGTCCCACCTCTGCCGGAAGGTTATTTCATAATAGACAAAGACGACATCCCGGGTAAAAACAGCGTGCCGATAGTCTATGATGACGAGCCCTTATTAGCCCGGGAAGTGGTTAATTATGTGGGTGAGCCGATCCTGCTGGTGGTGGGTCCTGACAAACAGACTATTTTAAACATACTGGCAGCCGTCAAGGTAGACTATGAAGAAATGGACCCCATACTGACCATCGAAGATGCTTTGAACTGCCGGGAAAACTTTATTTTCCAGGATCGTCCTCATTTTGTGGAATACCAATATACCAAAGGCGACATCAGCGGGGCAATAGCCCGGGCCAGCTGCTGTGTGGAAGATTCTTTTCAAACCGGCTACCAGGAGCATGTCGCCCTTGAAACCCAATCCGTGCTGGCCTTTTTTGAAGAGGGACGAATAACCGTGTCCGGATCCATGCAGTGTCCCTATTACCTCAAGGATGCGCTGGTTCAGGCTCTTAACTGGTCCGAAGACCGGGTCCGGGTGGTTCAGCTGCCTACGGGAGGAGGCTTTGGCAGTAAAGAAGACTACCCTTCGATAGTAGGGGTCCATGCCGCCCTGGCTGCTGTAAAATCCGGCCGGCCGGTGCAGCTTGTTCTGGAGCGGGGGGAAGACATCCGCTGCACCACCAAACGCCATCCGTCCCAGGTTCATATTAAGAGCTACCTGGATCATGAAAACCAAATTATAGCCCGGGATGTTGAAGTGCTTATTGACGCCGGGGCTTACGCGGGATTATCCAGCGTGGTCTTGCAGAGGTTGATATTCTCAGTCTGCGGAGTGTACCGAGTGGAAAACCTGCGGGTTCATGGCCGGGCCATGGCCACCAACAATGTGGTCTGCGGAGCCTTCAGGGGATTTGGGGGGCCGCAGGCCTTTTTCGCCATTGAGATGCATATGGAGAATATAGCCCAAAAAATCGGGGTTGACTCCCTGGAATTGAAAAAGGATTATTTTCTGCGCCGAGGTGATACCTCTTCGACCGGCGGGCTGTTTCAGTTTGAAATTGTGCTTCCCCAGATCATTGAGCAGATTGAGGAGATCTCTGGCTACAGTCAGAAACGAAAGGAATTCTCCGGTGGTTTGGGGTGGCGCGGCATCGGCTGCTCGGTGTTTTTCCACGGCTGCGGATTCACCGGCAAGGGGGAAAAAGACATCTTAAAAACCCGGGTTCGCCTGGTAAAGCGTTCAGCCTCGGAGATCGAAATACGGGTGGCCAATACTGAAATAGGGCAGGGAGCGGCCACCACCCTGCGCAAAATTGTGGCCCGGGCCCTGGAAATACCGGTGGAACACGTCGCTTATATATACCCAGACACTGATGTGTGTCCCGATTCGGGGCCTACCATCGCTTCCCGGACGATCATGATCATAGGGAAGTTGCTCTACGACTGCGCCCTGGAAATGAAAGAAAAGTGGCGGGAAGAATCCCTGGAGGTGGCCCGGGGCTATACCTACCCGGACAACCTTTCCTGGGACAATGCCAGGTTCATCGGCAACGCCTATGCTGAGTATTCCTGGGGGGCCAATGTGGTAGAGGTAGAGGTGGATCCGCTTACCCTGGAAATAAACGTACTGGGGGTGTGGGCGGTTTACGACATAGGTACACCAATCGATGAGCGGATAGTCAAGGGACAGATCGATGGAGGCCTGGTGCAGGGTCTGGGTTATGCGGGCATGGAGCTGCTTCAGGCCCGTCAGGGCAGGCTTCAACAGGAAAACCTGGCCAACTATATCATTCCCACTTTTCTGGATTTCCCGCCGATCGTCAGCCGCCTGGTAGAGAATCCCTATGAAAATGGACCCTTTGGAGCCCGGGGGCTCGGCGAAATCACCCTGGTGGGAGCTGCACCCGCCCTGGCCCTGGCAGTTCAGAACGCGGTCGGCAAACCTATAATACAACTCCCGGTCAGTCCGGAATATCTGATGGAGTTGATGTGTGATGAATAGAGTACAATTCGTTCTCAATGGCAGCGAAGTAAACCTGCAGGTCCACCCCTTGAAGAGGCTTATTGATGTATTACGGGATGACCTGCACATTACCGGAGCCAAAGAAGGCTGTGGTGAGGGTGAGTGCGGTGCCTGCGCGGTGCTGGTTGACGGGCGGCTGGTAAACGCCTGCCTGGTTCCGGTGGGCAGCATTTGCGGACACAACGTGGTCACTATCGAGGGATTTAGGCAGTCCTCCCGCTTCGCGATATTGAAGGATTCCTTTGAACAAGCCGGAAGTGTTCAGTGCGGCTTCTGCACCCCGGCCATGATCCTGGCTGCAGAAGCATTGTTAAGCCACAATTCCCATCCGAGTGAAGAACAGATCCGCCAGGCTATGGCCGGCAACTTGTGCCGCTGCACCGGCTACACCATGATTGTCGAGGCGGTTCAACTGGCCTCCCGGAAGGGGGAGGGATTATGGTAAGAACTCATCGTCCGGACAGTTTAAAAGAAGCCTTAAGCATCCGGGGAATGGAAAAAGTGACCGTTCTGGCCGGTGGCACCGATCTCATGGTCAGAAACCGTTCCTGGAGCGGAACCCTGCCTATCTTCGAACGGGATGTATTGTTCATCGGGCATCTGGAAGAACTCAAAAAGATAAGAGAAGAAGGGGAGTTTATTATCCTGGGGGCATCCTGCACGCTGGCTCAAATTATGCGTGACGGGCGGGTGCCGGAATATGTTAAACTACCCCTGGTACAGATGGCCTCGCCGGCGATCCGCAATGTGGCTACTATAGGGGGGAATATCTGCAATGCTTCTCCTGCCGGAGACACCCTGCCCATGCTGTATGCCCTGAATGCTTCATTGCAGCTCAATTCCGGGAAGGGATCCCGAACCGTAAATATTCAGGATTTTATAACCGGGCCAGGCGGTACAGGGCTGCAGGACGATGAAATACTGACCGAAATTTATATTCCCACCGCCTGTTTTAGTCACCAGTATTACAAAAAGGCAGGCTTGCGTAAGGCCAATGCCATATCCAAGGTTTCCTTTTACGCCGTGGCCAGCAGCAGCCATAACTGCATCGACGAGGTGCGTATAGCCCTGGGCGCGGTGGCACCCACACCGGTGCGAAGCCTGGAAGGCGAAGCACTTCTGGCCGGACTTGAGATTGAAGCCCTTCCGGAGAGGTTTCACGATGTCAAATCCTGTTATGAACAGCTGTTAAACCCCATAGATGATGTCCGCTCGACCAAGAAGTATCGCCATAAAGCAGCTCTGTTGATCCTGGAAGATTTCCTTTTGAAAGGTTTGCGAAGCCATGCTTAGGATGGTGTCCGTGGTGGCTTTTTATCTGTTCTGACAGCTTCTTTGACAAATTTGAGGCCAGGCTTGAAGCCTGGCCTTATTATTGCGCTATATGTTAAAGGTTAATAATTATAATTATCGGTGTTGATTTTGTAAATAAATCCATCGCTACTGAGATTGCTGTAGATACCCATACGGTTCAATTCCAGTGGACTCTCAGCATTGGCTGCACTGACCGGGCGCGGATTGACCGTAACGGCCGACCGGAAACCCCAGTCGTAAATTACCTCGGTGACCCACTTGTTGCGTGCTCCATAAGGATAGGCGAAGGTGTCTACCTTTTTACCCAGATAATCTTCCAGAATCGTTTTAGAATCACCGACCTGACGCCAGGCTTCTTCCCAGCTGACTCTGGTCAACCAGCAGTGGTTCAGGGTGTGACAGCCAATAGTCATGCCTGCTTTATCAAGCTCTTTTATCTCGTCCCAGGTCATAAAGGTGCCTTCCGATCCGGGTTCGGCAACATAATCGGTGGTAATATAGAAGGTGGCTGTAAAACCGTATTTCTTCAATATTGGAAAAGCATAAAGGTAATTATCGCGGTACCCGTCATCCAGGGTAATTACCACCGGTTTATCGGGTAATTTTTTGTGCTTCTCAAACTGATCAAGAACATCGTTTATGCTCACCGTATGATAACCATTGTCTTTCAAATACTGCATCTGCCACTCAAAGTCTTCGGGCCATAAGCGGTAAAGACTGCTGGCGGAATATGGATTAACCTTGTGGTACATTAATATAGGTACGGGCACCGGATTGTCCGTGTAAACCTCTGCAGGCACCGGTTGAGTGGAGGGTGTGGGCGCAGCTGGAACGGTCGGAATATCTGTATTAACGGACGAAGCAGCCTCTACGGGCTGAACAACAGCCTCTGCCGCCAGCAACTTGGGGAATTGACAGGGCGCGGAATAGGCCCAACATAAATAAGAACCGAGACAGCAAAACAAAAAAATGGCGATGGTTAATAAATACTCTTTTCGCTTGGTCATGGAAAGCCTCCAATATGGTTGATACGAACGACGTTTGAATAAGGGTGACAGAAATGCATTAACCACCTTGTAGAGGTCCGTTCTGCCGCTTGATATGATGTCAGATTATGCCTGAAATACTTCTGGCGGCCACCTTAGCCAAGATAATTAACTAAACACCAATATTCTCCACAAATTCGAATATTCCTCCAAACATTGGGCAAATTATTGTGAAAAATTAGGGAGTTGGCTAAATAGAAAGCAAAGAGCAATTTAGTTCGTTGGTATGAGGCTTGTCGTCTGGGGAGCCCGTAAATTGCGATTACTGCACATAAATGCTAAAGTAAAAACACCGGATTTTTAGATGGGCAGGGTTGAAAAGTGAAGGTCGCTATAGCTGAATATGAATTGAACACCGGGATAATACTCTCGATATACAGGGATGGAGCAGCAATTAGTATCAACGGTCAAATCAAAAATTACGACCTGTTAACCTTTAGGCAGGTAAACCTGTTTATGACCGGCGACGTGTTTGAAGTCCGGATCAGTACCGCAGAAGGCGCCTATGAGTTGATTTTTAAACAGCTTGTTAAAGCGGAAGAAAAGCAATTGCTGGCTACTCTTAACCGTTACATTTCGGATTTCAGGTCTCTGGTAAATCAGTTCGATAAAACCCTTGAGAACAAATTGATAAAACTGTTAGATGCGCGGCTGCTTTCGTATAATGCCGACCGGCTCAAAAACCTGGGCCGGGTGGCTTTACATGATTATGAACGCCAATCCGAATTAGGGCACCTGCTTATCTATGAACCACAATTAATGGCTTTTATAAGCTATTTCGACAACAGCAAAATACTCACACCGGAGCCCAAATACTACGGGCTGGAATATGAACCCGAGATGGCTTGGGACGATAACACTCCGTTTCCTGGTACCCTGTTTATCGATCATGACACGGCTTTTAGTGTTTGTCCCGACACTATGGATGAGATTTGCAGATTTTATGAGAAGCACAATAGGCGTCATCACCTTCAGGGTCCCCAGGGGGGTAAGGGAACCATCGTCGATGTGGATTTAATGAATGACGAGGAATTTGAGCGCTTCATCATTTCCCTGTTTTTTAAAATGGGGTACAAGACTACATCAACCAGAATGGCCGGAGAATTTGGAGTCAATCTAATCGCCAGCAAGAATGGAAACAAGATAGGGATTCAAGCTAAATGCAACGTTTCTAATATCACCCAAGAGGAAATCCAGTTGCTGCGTGGTGGACTAAACCAGTATCAACTTGGGCAGGGGCTGGCTATAACCAATATGTATTTTACAGCCGGGGCAGTCCGCCTTGCTGATACCAGCGGGATCGTTTTGTGGAATAGGGATGTTCTGAGGGATAAGATCTATGAATTGGGTACTTAAACCCGTTATTTCGTAATCTTTAGTGAACCACAAGAGGGATGGGGCCGTTTTAGGACGGTATGAGACGGGCCTTTAGGACCCGTCTCAATTGAACTAAAAATCGGTTTTAGAAGGGTGGGGCGATGTTTTTGCCGATAGAAAATGCTTTACCCAGAGTTTCTCCGATGCCATAGTACATGCCATTGGCAAAGATTACCGGGCTGATCTTCTTTAGATCGGGTATACCCTGTTTAGTCAAGAATTTAGAACCTACTTTTACATCGAGAATCTGTCCGATGAATTGAGTATGAAGCCCGATTTCAAGAGTGTTTACTAGCTTGCATTCCAGGTTTAGCGGGAATTCTTTAATATAGGGAGCATCAACCAGATCACTCTTTACCGGGGTTAAACCGGTTAAAGAAAACTTGTCTGTGTTGCGTCCCGATACGATACCCATAAAGTCGAGTTCCTTGAGGTATTGTTCCGAAGGAACGTTGACTGTGAAAGACTGGCGGTCCAAAAGGCATTGGTAAGTATAGGTTTCCTGGCGAACTGACACAGCTACCGCTGGGGGATCCGAACAGCATAAGCCCGCCCAGGCGACCGTCATGGCATTGGGCTTCCCGGCCTGGTCATAAACGGCAATAATCCAGGCGGGTGTGGGATAGACAAGGGTCTTGGCCCCCAATGATTTCTTCATTTCTATTAGCCTCCTGTTTTGCTCTTCCTGAACGAGTATTCTTCCTAAATTGTTCCTCTTCCCGAACTATATCACAGTATATGATGAGATATCAATCTGGTACTCTGTTAGCCCTAATTCTGTATATTACTCGGCGAGGGGAATTTTTGTAGGGCAAGGCGGGCGGCGGCTCCTTGGCGTCCTGCCACCGCCGCATTAGCCCGTCAGTGGGCGTCAGCTCCTTGGCGTCCTGCCACCGCCGCATTAGCCCGTCCATGGGCGTCAAGGAATGAGTAATACTGGACGTATTGCGATTGACGACAACGCAGTCATGCGAAAATTTAGGCGACAATAATATATAGAATTGGGGTTAATAGAGTACCAGGATAGTCGACGCCGGTAGTTCAGAAAGCCTGGGAACAGGGTCAAAAGAGGAGGGGCTTTATTGCATCTATTGTCCCGAGGAGTTGGTACTGGCTGCCGGAGCTATCCCGGGAGGACTTTGGGGGGCGTGTGAAGAACCATTATTTTTGTAAAAAAACGTCTTATTACAAACTAGGCTGGGCTGAATTAAGGATCCCACAGTCACAGTGATTAATGTAAATAAATCGGGGATTATATCATATAAACAGATATAATCCCCGTGAATATTTAAGCTGCTAGATGCTCAAGGAGCCGAAAATGTTGTTGGCGGTTTCCAGGTTCTTATCATAATCATCGGCTAGCGCGGTATAGGTCAGGACAAAGGCCTTTTGGTTGATGATGGTCAATACCTGCATGAACTTCAGGTTCATTCCCTCCATACTAGCCGTATAAACGATTTTTTGACCCTTTACATTGCCCAGAGTCACAGGAGTGGTTTCGAGCAGTTTGAAATTCTGGAATTCCTTTTCAATATTGGGCAGAGACAGTTTTAAATACTCGTCCACTTTCATTGAGGGACTCTTGGAGAGGTCTTCAGAGACCAGGTTAACATTGGCGGTGCTGCCGGACATAAATCCGACTATAATTCCGGATTCCTCTTTCTTGGTCCAGTCTTTGGGATACTTCATTTTAAGATTATAAGTAGCATTATCATAGGACTGCCAATCCTTGGTGGCATCGATATTGGCCTGGACCGGTTTAATTTCATCTTTGGCTGGAGTTGTCGAAGCTGACTTGGAGTCTGAAGTAGCAGCGGGTTTGCTTTCATTGGTAGGCGTACTGGAAGAACACGCCATTACATTGGCCAAAAGCATCAATATGGCCAAAAAAATAATACCTTTTACAACAGGTTTCCTCATTTAATAACCTCCCACAAATATTTTCTACATATATATCGTTAAATCGACAAAGAAACTTTATACTGAAACCCATTTAAAGGGGCTATGGCAGCATATGCATACAGGATTTGCATTACCTGCAAGGAAATGGCCTCCATGTAATTTTTGTTGAAGTTAAAAGCAACGGAAGCTACAACTGAAACTTCAATTTCAAAGCTGGATTTAAGCGTCACTTGTTAATATGCAGTATAATATGTGTGGATTTCTATCACCTTAAAGGATACATTCGGAGGTAGATAAATGGGATTCTGGTCTATTGCCACATTCTTAGTTGCCGGCGTTGCCGTCTATGTTGCCTGGCGCGGCCGGCAGGCTTTCGTTCCCCAGCCCTACAAATGGGCGTACTGGCTGGGCTGCCTGCTTTTACTGGCTTCTTTTGTACTTCTAAGGATGCTGAAACCGGGTACTGGCGCATTGGGACACGCTCTGACCTGGCTCGGTTCCTATTCACTGGCAGCTTTTTTTTATGCCTTTTTGGTTGTCCTAGTGCTTGATATTCTCCGCAAGGCCGACGACTTTCTGGGATTTATTCCTTCATCATTCCGGCAGTCGCCATCCCGGGTCGGTTTGGGGGCCATAGCGATCCTGGTTTGTATACTGGGCTATGGAACCTGGAACGCCTGGCATCCGGTGATCCGACCTTATGAAGTAAATATCGCCAAAGAAGTTAGTGGCGATAAAGACCTGCATGTGGTTATGGTGTCTGATCTTCACCTGGGCACCATTGTCAATAGAGAGCGGCTTTCCAACATGGTCGGGCTTATCAACCAGCGAAACCCCGACATGGTTGTCCTGGCCGGCGACGTTGTAGATGGGGATATGGAGCCGTTTAAGGAACAGCAAATGGATGATATCCTTGCCCGGCTACAACCAAAGCTGGGAACATACATGGTTCTTGGCAACCACGACGGACGTTCCGGTGAGGAAATAACCCACCTGCTGGCTGATGGAATAACCGTACTACGGGATCAGTATCAACTGGTTGACGGCCGTTTTTACGTGATTGGACGCGACAATCGGGGATTTCAACCGTCTTCAAAGGCCAAAAATACTCTGACGGAAGTCATGGCAGGAATTAACCGGGAGAAGCCGATAATTCTAATTGACCACAACCCCTCCAACCTGGATGAAGCGCTGACCAGCGGGGTTGACCTTCAGCTTTCCGGACACACTCATCAGGGACAGATGTTTCCCAATAACTTTATCACGGCCAACATGTATGAGGTTGACTGGGGCTACCTGAAAAAAGACCGGCTGCAAGTAGTGGTTTCAACCGGCATAGGTACCTGGGGCCCCCCCATAAGAGTTGGCAACACGCCTGAACTTGTAGATATGTTAATCCATTTTCAATAACACATGTTTTTTGCCAGGGGAGGGTTTGCGGTGCTCATTATTATCCACCCCCAATCGAGAGTAACAACTATAAGGTGACGTTTTTAAGTAAGCGGAGGTTTGTTAATGGAATTCTGGTCCAAGACCACCTTAATTGTAATGATTTCTGCTCTATACATAGCCTGGCGCGGGCGGCAGGTCTTTGTTGCAGGGTCTACTGGTTTTGCTGCCTGGCCTGGCTGGCTGCCATCCTGTTTATTTTGAGTGTTAAATGGGGCGCTGGTATACACCGGGCAGAGTCTTGACCTGGTTTGGTGCCTACTCAATGGCGGCTTTTTTTATGCCTTTCTCATTGTCCTGCTGCTTGATCGTCCATAAAGCCAATTCCAAACTGGATTTCATCCCTCCTGCCATAAAGACCAAACCGTCGCATATAGTTGTTGGAGTCATTCTAGTCCTGTTAGGTATATTGGGATATGGAACCTGGAATACCTGGCATCCGGTAATAAGGTCCTATGAAATAAACATCTCCAAAGAAGTTGCCGGTTCAAAAGATCTGCATGTGGTCCTGGTATCGGAATTACCTGACCGCCCCTACGGGTCGGTACCACGCCCGAATTGGTGGATTTGATGATTCACTTTAAATAGTTCCCTTTTGAACTGCTATGACTTGTACCTCTGATCGAGCTGCAGATATTCATCCAAGCCCACCAACTGGTTGAACTCGCCAAAACTGAGTATTAGATCCTGGCAGCCGTCGGTGGTGCCGGAGCGTTTCAATTCGCTTAAGACCTGGCCCAGCGCCCGGGCTACCGTATACAGAGCGGTGCAGGGCCAGAATACTATTTTGAAGCCCAAGTGATGCAATTCCTCGGCTGTGAGAATGGGAGTTCGGCCACCTTCAACCATATTGGCCGCCAGAACTGTACCGGGAAAAGCTGTCCCGATGCTTGCCAATTCATTCAGATCCTGAGGCGCTTCGATAAAAAGGGCTTCGGCTCCGGCGTCCAGGTAGCGCTTGCCGCGGTCTATAGCCTCGGCCAGCCCCAGGGGAGCTCGGGCGTCGGTGCGAGCTACAATCAAAGTGTCTTTATGACTTTTGGCTTCACAGGCGGCTTTGATCTTCTGCTCGTGCTCCCTGGCAGGTATTACTTCTTTACCTTGCATGTGGCCGCAGCGTTTGGGGAAGACCTGGTCCTCGAATATTATGGCCGCCGCCCCCAGCATTTCATATTCCTGCACCGTACGGCGCACGCTCAAAGGGTTGCCGTAGCCGGTGTCCCCATCGGCAATCACCGGCAGGTCTACCGCATCATTGATTATCTTTAAAGACTGAGCCATTTCACTCATGGAGAGGCAGCCTACATCTGGTTGGGCCAGCCGAGAAGCGGCTGCGCTATACCCCCCCATTATCAGCACCTTAAAACCTGCCTGTTCAATCAATTTGGCACTGAGTGCATCATAGGCCCCCGGAGCCACAATGATGTCCCCGGTCTTCAACAACTGTCTCAATTGGGCTGCTTTTAATTCCATCGTTGAACACCTCTTTTTTATAACATCATCTATTTTAACAGAATTGATCGGGTATAGTTACCTGGGATTGGAGCAGACATTTATATCAAAACATGTGTTCTGGTATAATAATAACAGTATGGCGTTGTTAATAATATGCTACCTTTCTGCAATGGGGACAGTACGATAATGAGTGATTCCAATAGCAAACTTCACATAATACACTGCGATCTGGATGCTTTTTTCGCATCGGTGGAGCAGCTGGATCACCCTGAATTCCGCGGGAGGCCGGTTATCGTAGGAGGAGATGCCCGCTCCCGGGGAGTTGTTTCGACTTGTTCATACGAAGCCAGAAAATCCGGGGTTAGGTCGGCTATGCCCATGGCCCGGGCTTTGCGGCTTTGCCCGCAAGCGGTATACCTTCCCGTGAACATGCCGCGCTATGTTGAGATGTCAAGGCAGGTTTTTTCAATTTTAGCGGACTACAGTCCCCTTATGGAACCGCTGTCTATCGATGAAGCGTTTCTGGACATCAGCGGAACTCAGAACCTGTTTGGCAGTCCCTCTGACATCGGAAGACGGATAAAGAAACGGGTCAGAACTGAGTTGGGTTTGATTATTTCAGTGGGGATTTCCTACAACAAATTCTTGGCCAAACTGGCCTCAGATATTAGCAAACCCGATGGTTTGATGACCATAAGCCGTGAGCAGGCCCTGGAAATACTGGCGCCGCTTCCGGTTTCTAACCTGTGGGGGGTGGGGGAAAAGGGGCAGGACCAGCTGCGAGTCTGGGGTCTTGAAACCATTGGTGAGGTGCAAAAGCTGCCTCCCGGATGGCTGGAGGAAAGGATGGGAGTAAGCGGGCGTCTTTGCTGGCAATTGGCTCAGGGCATTGATCATCGCGAAGTGGAGCCGGAACGAGAGAAAAAGTCGCTGGGGCGTGAAATGACTTTTCCTCAAGATGTGGATGACCTGGAATACCTCAAGCAAATGCTTAAGGTCTTTGCTGCCGAGTTGTGCCCCCGCCTGCGAAAAATAAAGCATTCTGCGGCGACAATATCCATAAAACTTCGTTTTAACAGCTTCAAGACCATTACCCGCAGTTGTACTATAGCGGCCTGTGACAGTGAGGGTTTGACAGCGGGTATAGCTATACAACTATTAGAACAGGTTTACCAGGGAAGTCCCCCCTTACGCTTGATTGGACTGACCTTAAGCAATTTGACGCCGACCGGTGATTGTGAACAAGGCGCGCTTTTTGATGAACAAAGACAAAAGAATCATTCGGTTGATCTGCTTATGGACAATATCCGGGAGCGTTTTGGACCCAAGTCGATCAAACGCGCTCATCTCCTGGATGTTGATGATAAAGGTAGTTGGTAAACTTCGACCTTATGCCGACCTTTCAAAGCGTTATAGACCAATTGATTGTTATTATTAAACAATATCTGAGATTTGTACGGTGATGGAAGGGAATCGCTTGTTTTATGAAGAATTATGTTGGATATGAGCTGTAATAAAAAGTATAAGTTATAAGTAATCCAATAGTATCCCAATAGTATGTCAAAAGGAGGGACCAAGGTGATTGACTTTACCCGAAGTTTCTTTGGTTATCATAAAGAAGATGTGGATCTATACTTTCGGGATCGGGAAAAGGACATACAGACTCTTCTACAGAATAAATATGCTCAACTTGAGGACATGAAGGAAACCAATCAGCAGCACAAGGCCAAAATCAAAGAAGCTTTACAGAAGGAACAAGACCTGCTCAATAAAAGAGAGCAGATTTTTAATGCCTTTGTTCAACAACTGGCCGAGATCGAAGACACTCTGCAGAAAAACCAGGATGATATGCGCAAGGCCAAGCTGAATGATTTAAATAGACTGAAGCAAAAAGTTGAAGAAATGGAAAACTGGAAGGAACAACTAAACCTTTTTAATGAGGAGATAATAAAGATTCGGGACAAATTTCGTTCCCAAACTGCCTTGAAAGTACAATAAAAGGCTGGTGACGCAAGTGTTTAAACGATCGTTTATTGGCTACAATACCAGGAGCGTTGATGAACACAAAGAAAATTATGAATCACAGATGAATGAACAGTTGGAGCAGATAGACCGTGCGGTCAATGCTGCCGTGGCAGAACAAAGCGAGTTGTCCGAGCAGTTGAAGAGCATCACCCAAAGAATCGACGCCAGCCTGCTGGGCACCGTTCTGATATCCAAGTATCAAGACGATTTGACGGTAGTGCTGAATGAATTCAGAGCTGCAGCTCATGAGAAAATGGCCTCAAACCAAAGCGAAATGCACGAATTTACCAGAGAGATAAACCGGCAGATACAAAGGGCGGACGAACAGATAACCGAAGTCAAGGCTAAAATAGTGTCCCTGTGTAAAGGAATAACCGGGGCTTTAGACTGCCCTGAGAACGATCTGGCTGAGATAAACGAGGGAACCGTACAGATCAAAGAAAGCATCAACCGCTTTACCGAACGGGTGGAAGAGTCCGGAGTATCAATGGTTAATTTAAAGGCTAAAGGCAACTCGAGTCATGTTGAAGGTGATGCTTACGCTGCCCCGGTGTTCAGCGCCGGCTCCACAATGAATTGGAAAAGCGTCAGGCAGACCATGGGTGATGACAACTCATCCCCGGGCGATGTAGTTGCTCAATTTTTAGACAAATTGAGGAAAGCATGGAATAGCTAAAATATGCTTTATAACGTTAAACAGCTGCCCTGAATGAGCGCAGTTACGTAATAGGAGCGGAATCAAAGTGAAGAGAACAAACCGGTTTTATGAGCAGAGCATGCCAATGACCGGTTTTTATTAATCCTTCTGATACGGGGTTTTCTTTAGTTGGGCATCAAGGAAATCCAGAACCCGATTGATGTTTTCCGGCGTATTGAGACCCTTCCCGTCGTGGCCTACTCCCTGGATTACAATTGTCTGAACCTTGCTTTTTCCCAGAACGGCCTCCAGCTTTTTAGAAAAATCGGTTGACTGCTGCACTGGTACCAGGGGGTCAATGGTGCCATGCTGTATCAAGATGGGGGGATCATCAGGTGTAATGTACGTTTCCGGATTGGCTTTTTTCACCATCTCGGGGATCAGGGTGATCTGTTTTCCCATCAGCTTGGAGGTATATGAATCTGGTTTATCTTGAAGATAACCGTTTATTCCGCTCTTTTTAAACTGTTCATCCATGGTTAAGAAGTTTATCGGTCCACACCAATCCACCACCGCTTGAATGCAATCGGACTGGTCGGCGTTCCCCAGGCTGGGATCCTGAAGCTCCTTAACCCCACCGGAAGTTCCAGCCAGAGCAGAAAGCTGCCCCCCCGCTGAACTTCCCCAACAGGCTATTTTGTTGGGATTTATATTGTATTGAGCGGCATTGGCCCTTAAGAAACGAATAGCAGCTTTTATATCATAAATCTGGGCCGGAAAAACCGCCTCACCACTCAGGCGATAGTTGACTGAAACAACCGCATAGCCCCTCTTCAATGCGGACATGGCCATTAGAAGATCGGGTCCCACCTTATCTCCCCCTGAATAGGCGCCCCCATGTATCGAAATAATGACCGGATAGGGACCTTTGCCTTCACTGGGAAGGTATATATCCAATTTTTGTGCGGGAGATACGCTGGCATAGGAGATATTTAAAATAGTCGTCTGGAAATTGGATGACGCACTCTGGCTGCATCCCTCCAGGGTCACTGCCATACCTGAACCAATTAGTATCAGAACCAGGATCCCCGCCAATGATTTCTTCATTAATTCGCCTCCGTAACAACTTGCCTGTTTCAAGCTATGATATTTATCGATTATAAATGAGTTTCACTAAAACTCCTGACTGGCTGCTTTCCGGTGATGAAGGGTGAGCGGTCCATCATGAAAATGCAAATTTAAGGACAACCCCCAAAGAAAATAATATCAATATTATCCCGTAGTAGGCAATAATCAAGCATATCAATCCTACCCGAGAAAATTTTACCAGAAACGCCAAAGGAAAAGAAGGCCGTTTTTGCGGGATTAAAAACATGAAGACAGTATATTTATGCAGAATATTTGGGGATTAGCTCGTGGTCAGCCTATGGAATGACTTAATCTAATAAGCTTGGTGTCAAAAGGTTGTTTTTATTGCAGATTTTAGATTTTCCGATAAATTAGACGTCCTTCCCGAATATAACGAAACAGGGTTTCCTCATTTATTCCGGTAGATGCTGTCAATTCCTGAAAATCGCAGCCTGGGTGCTCATTAATATAATCCTTTACCTTATTAAAATTGGTCCGTTCGCTCTCAAAGCAGCCCTGGCAAACCGTACTGGTCCCGCTAAATGTAAAGAGGCTGTTGCATACTGGACAATTGCGTAATTCGCACATGTTTAGCACATCCTTTCTACGGCTCGCAATATTGTAGGGATGTCTTTAAAAAAGGGGCCCGGTTTGTGGACAACGTTCCACAATTCTGCGTATTATAATAAGATTAGCCTATTACGGTATAAATTTCCTCCGACTAAAGTTTCATATTTAATAGGAAAAAGGTCACAATTTAGTCTATTCTGACTACTAAAAATGACCTGCGTGAATATAGGTCCTAAATCGCTCATCATTTAGATCCTTAGGGAAGCAGGAATTTTGCGCTGCCTTTAGCTCGAGCTCAATCCGGGATTGAGACATGGAATAGGATCAACCGGGAGCAGCTTTGCTCACATATACAGGAAATTGGGTATTAATGCGAGAATATTACATGAATACTTTGGTATTTACGGATAAGGGTGCCAGGCTGACAGCAGTTAGGCATCGGCGGAGGGGACAGGATGAGGGAAAGGCGCGAATTTATTGCATTATACGTATCATTGATAGTGGTAGCTGCAATCATGTGGACAGCGGGCAAATATTATCCGAACCAGGCGTCGCTGGTGATGGCCACCACATCACCAGAAATCCAGCAACCGGAAATCCTATCTGAAACCAGAGCATTGCTCGACGCTTCCCGGGCAGGTGCTCCGAAGCTTAAACTAACCCGGGAAATCAAGGGAATACCGATCCTTATGTACCACAATGTCAGCCCCGATCCCTCGACGGGAAGTATAGGACATAGAATGGAGCCGGAGACCTTCGACCGGCAGATGCGCTACTTGAAGGAGCATGGCTACCATACGGTTGATCTGGGCGCAGTACTTGATTTTTACCAGAAAGGGACTGCTCTACCTGAAAAACCAATAGTGATCACACTGGACGATGGCTTTCAGGGCACCTATTATTACGCATTTCCTGCCCTCAAAAAATACGGCTTTACGGCCACTGTCTTTGTGGTCAGCAATGTGGTCGGTGGATTAAACGACTTCGATATAAAAGCGGGGTTGAAGCCCCCTACCAGGATGTTAACCTGGGAGCAAATAAAGGAGATGGATGCCGCGGGTATTACCATTGGCTGCCATACCCTGGATCATGCTCATTTGCGAAAAATAGGCCAGGGTGAGGCCCGCCGGCAGATAGTTGAGTGTAAAAAGGTACTGGAGGAAGTACTGGGTGAGGAAGTTCAATTCTTCTGTTATCCCTACGGCGAATATAGTTCTTATGTCCTACAGGTGCTTAGAGAGTGCGGTTTTCGGGCTGCGGTCACCGTCAACCCTCTGCTGGTGACCGGAATAAAGGACCCGCTTCAATTAAACCGGATCGGCATTCCCGGTTACATGGAAGATGAAGAGTTTGCCAGCCGTATTATGGGGCCATAGGCATATTCTGATTTTAGGGAGATATTTATAAAAGGTATAACTCTTAAACATTGACCTATGATAATGGCAGCGGGCCTCAAAGCGCCCGGGACTAATAGCCGGGAAAGGTGGCTTTACGGTGAGGAAAAAGAAGCATCCTGTCTCCCCGGCCGGGAGAGCGAATGCTCTGACCGGATCGGTGGTCGTGATATACTTCAACAGCCTTTATGCTCTCACCTTTGAAACCCAGGTGCCGCTGCTTGGTGGCAAACTTTCTACCCTTTCTATCAACTCTTTTCCTGTTTCCTCCTCTGAACAAGGGCCGCAACGGTGAACAGGGCATATTGGAATCGGCCCTCCGGACTGACCTTGACTGGGATACTGCTGCTTCCCGCTGCTCTGTTGCTTAACTGGGCAGCCGGTTTTTGTCCAGACCTGGTCGAAAAGGCATATGCAACCGGGTTGAACCGGGTGATAATACAGTCTTTAAGTTTGGCCAGTGGGCTTTTCTCGTTTTCCCTGGGAGAGATTTTGTGTATTGCTCTTCTAAGCAGCCTGCTTTTGTACATCACTATTAAAACATATCAGTTAAAAAAAGGCGCCGGTTCCAAACCGCGTCTGACGGAGCTGGGAAGGAAAATGCTGGCCTTATTGGGCCTGGTGTATTTTCTTTTTATTTTGCTCTGGGGTCTCAATTATCAGCGGCTCTCCCTGGCAGATATTGCAGGACTTACCATTAAGCCCGACGAACCAGCCGAATTGACTGTAGTCGGTGATGAGTTGCTAAGACGAGCCGTCCATCTGCGCAGCAATTTAAATCAGGACGCCAGAGGGGTGATGTACCTGGAGCAGGGAAAAGAAGGGATTATGGAGAGGGCCGGAGCCGGATATGAAGCAGCCGCTTCAATATATCCCGAACTGGGTGGAGTGTATGGAAGGCCCAAAGGAGTGCTCCTGAGTGAATGCATGTCCTATCTGGGCCTGTCAGGAGTGTACAACCCGTTTACCGGTGAAGCCAACATAAATATGGCTTTTCCCGATGCCCTGATGCCTGCTACAGTGTGCCATGAGATGGCTCATCAGCGTGGTTTTGCCAGAGAAGACGAAGCCAACTATATCGCCTATTTAACCTGCAACTACCATCCCGACCGGGAATTTAAGTATTCAGGAACTCTCCTGGCCCTGCTTCATGTCATGGCAGCTCTGCAATCGAGTTCCCCCGAGCAATACCGCGAGTTGGAAGGAAAGGTCAGCCCTGAGATCAGGGCCGACCTGGCAGAGTACCGTACCTACTGGCAGGCGCATGAAGGTCCGGCGGCCAGAATCAGCAGCCGGATAAACGATCTGTTCTTAAAATCCAACCGGCAGAGTGATGGGGTCAAAAGTTATAACCGCATGGTGGAACTGCTCCTGGCCGAACACCGGGCTGGGAGAGTGCTGCCCGGTGTTGATGATTAGTACAACATTCCGTATATTCATGCACATAATTAGGGCAGATTTTTCCGAATTACTGCGTTGTCGTCGCTCGCAATACGTCCAGTATTACTCACTCCTCTGACGCCCACGGACGGGCTAATGCGGCGGTGGCAGGATGCCATGGAGCCGCCGCCTTGTACTTCGAAAAAATCTGCTCCCACTTATATGCACAATATACGGAACGTTTTACTAGATTCAGATCTCCACTCTTTTGCCCTCCCAGGTCCGCAAAATCAAATGGTCCTGACAGACGGCAGCCACATAACTGGGCATAAGCGGGATTTTGCCCAGGCCGCCCGGAGCGTTGACAATATAGGTAGGCACGGCTAATCCAGAAGTATAGCCTCGCAGCTGCTCCATAATGGCTATCCCCGTTTCAATACTGGTTTTGAAGTGCATGGTTCCCTGGACGCTCTTGGCGTGGAAAATATAATAGGGACGAACCCGGATCTGCAAAAGCAGCTGGTTCAACCGTTTCATGATATCAGGGTGGTCGTTTACCCCCTTGAGCAGTACCGCTTGATTGCCTAAAACCGCCCCGGCTTCAACCAGGCGGTCACAGGCCTGTTTGGCTTCGTTGGTGACCTCCAGGGGATGGTTGAACTGAGTATTTATATAAATCGGGGGATAGCGGCGCAGGATGGAGCACAATTCAGGAGTGACCCGCTGGGGGAGAGTCACCGGGATCCTGGTACCGATCCGCTTGATTTCAACATGTTTAATACTGTTCAGGCTCTTTAATATCCAATCCAGGGTCTTTTCACCTAACAGGAGAGCGTCTCCCCCGGTAATCAAAACATCCCGCACTTCGGTATGGTCGGCGATAAAATCGAGCGCCTGGGCGATGTCATCCGTACAGGACCCACGATCGATCTCTCCTATATTACGACGCCTTTGACAGTGGCGGCAGTACATGGCACACTGGTTGGTTACATTGATAATCAACCGGTCCGGATACCTCCTGGTTATGCACGGTGCCGGTGAGGTCAAAAGCTCATTCATAGGGTCAAGTTCACCCTCCCGGCTTAGTTCACGCAGATCTGGAACTGCCTGCCGGTAGATAGGACTGTTGCGGAAATCTACATCGATTAAGCTGAGATAATAGGGGGAAATCGCCCAGCGATAAAGCCTGCTTACCCGATCGATCTTCCGTCTCTCCAGTTCACTCAACCCCAAAATCTCGGCCAGGATAGAACTCTCCTGGACCCGGTTCTTCAACTGCCATCGCCAGTCCTGCCAGTTTTCTTCGTCGGCCTTAAGGACCTTCATAATCCGAACTTTTTGTTTATTTATTTGTTCTATTTGGCTCATTCCGGTGGGAATACGAGCGGATGCTTCCTGAAACGGGCGGGCTATATCTGTAAGCTCCTGGCTTCTTGCCAGCGACTGGGTTTGATATTCTAATAAGTTGGCCTCTTTCATTTGAACACTCCCTTTCAATGTGGCTGGTCTTTGTGTCACATTAGAAAAGGGCCGAGGTTTTATTGATGCTATAAAACAAACAATCCAAAGAAACTCTGGATTGGTAGAGACTACAATAGTAAAATACCCCGGTTTCCCTTTTTGCGCTTGCGAGGTTAGCTGACGGGTTCGGAATAAGGGAATATCCCTACCGGAGAACCGGATTCACCCCATAGTTTGGGTCCCCCGCTCTTCCCTGAAAGGGAAGATTAAGCGTTATAAATAAACTTGTCCTACTGATTTCGAATGTTTTTCGGCTATTCTTAAAAGGATTAGTTTTGCTTCAACTCCTTTCTAGTAACTGGAATGAATTACTATATTACCTGATTGCTTAAGCGCGGATCGGTTATTATGCATTCTCCCTTAAAGGCCACCATATGTCAATAAATAAAAATAATACAAAAAAATTACAAACATTAACAATATGTTTTAAACATAAATACGATTTACAAAATCATAGATTGCAGTAAAAAAGTGTTTGGCAAATTAATGATCAATATGAAAAATAAAGTACTCAGAGGAAACGCATGGAAACGTTGCAACTGAGGTTTATGCGCTCCCATCATTTTGGTCGGCCACCGGGAGGAACCCTTTATATATTCTGATGCGTCGTGATAATAATTTAAAACAGTAATGTTTCAGGTAATGATTCAATAAAATTATTATAGATGGCTGTAGATTAAACTGGTGAAGTCACCTACCAAGATACATCAAGGAATGTTGACAGCAAAATAGCAGGTCAGTATAATAAATGCAATATACAAAACGACGATGACAGGGAATAGTAAGCTGATCCTTGGGCTACAGAGAACCGCCGTTTGGTGCGAGGCGGTCGAAAAGGCAAGCTGAACTCATCCTGGAGTTGCTGACCGAAATCATTTTTGAAAGTAGGCTCGGACGGAAACTTCCACCGTTAAAAGGAAGGGGATATCGGATCTTTACGATCCCGCATCCTGATGGAGTGAGCGGCAATAGCCGTTAATTTGAGTGGTACCGCGGAGTTAAACCCTTCGTCTCAGAGTTCTGAGCGAGGGGTTTTATATTTTTTAACAAGGAGGTGGTTTCGATGGAAGACGATCTTGGCGACCTGCAATTATTTTTAGTTATATTTGAGGAGGAAATTGACGATGGAAAAGCTGTATATTTTCGATACCACCCTGAGAGATGGCGAGCAGTCTCTGGGAATAACCCTGAATGTTAAAGAGAAGCTGGAGATAAGCCGACAGCTCATTAAATTGGGTGTAGATATAATTGAAGCCGGCTTCCCGGCCTCTTCTCCAGGCGATTTTGAGTCGGTCCAGACTATCGCCCGGGAAATCAAAGGTGCGACCATTTGCGGTCTGACCCGGGCGGTTGACCGTGATATCGACGTCTGTGCCGAAGCGTTGAAGTCGGCAGAAGTCGCACGGATTCATACCGGTATTGCCACCTCGCCAGTGCATATGGCCAAAAAATTGAATATGCCACCCCATCAGGTGGTTGAAGCAGCGGTGGCAGCCGTAAAAAGAGCCAAAAAGTATGTCAGCGATGTCGAATTTTATGCCGAAGACGCTTCCCGCAGCGAGTGGGACTTCCTGGTGCAAATAGTTGAAAAAGTCATCGCGGCTGGGGCCACGGTGGTTAACATACCTGATACGGTGGGCTATGCCACCCCCTGGGAGTATGCGGAGTTGATATCCCATATCAAGAATCAGGTCAAGAACATCGACAAAGCCATCATAAGCATTCACTGCCACAACGACCTGGGTATGGCCACGGCCAATTCGCTAGCCGGCATAAAGGCCGGGGCCCGGCAGGTGGAAGGCACTATCAACGGCATTGGCGAACGGGCTGGCAACACTTCCCTGGAGGAAGTTATAATGGCCATATACAGCCACCGCAAGAGCTATGGGATCGAGCTGGGGATAAACACGAGGGAGATTGCCGCCACCAGCCGTCTGGTTTCCCGCATAAGCGGAGTGCCCACCCCCAGCCACAAAGCCATTGTGGGGGCCAATGCCTTTATGCACGCATCTGGTATTCATCAGGATGGAGTCTTAAAAGAGCGGGACACTTATGAAATAATCGACCCGGAAATCGTAGGAATTCCCCGCAACCTGATCGTACTATCCGCCCGCTCCGGGCGCCATGCGCTAAAGCACCGGTTGGAGGAACTGGGCTATAATGATATCGAAGATTCATTGGACGATATATATGCCCGCTTTTTAACCCTGGCCGACCAGAAGGGTGAAATCTTTGACGAAGACCTGCACGCGGTCATGGGAAATGCGGTGGAAGGCAACGGCATTTCGATCAAGACATTGTCGGTTGCCAGCCATGGCGCTTCGACCGCATCGGCTTCGGTGACTCTGGAGGTTGATGGCCGGGAGGTAACTGAAGCAGCTCTGGGCAATGGCCCCGTACACGCGGTTTTTAAAGCAATTGATGCCATTGTGGGTAAAAAGGTGAAATTGGAGGACTATTCCTTGAAATCGGTCAGTCAGGGTTCTGAAGCCCTTGGTGATGCCACGGTTAAGATACGCTACAAAGACAATCTGGTTGTAGGGCGCGGCATAAGCACAGATGTCTTTGAAGCCAGTGCCAGGGCTTATGTCAACGCCCTGTCCAAGGCCAGCCATTTGGATGAATAGATAGATGACCTGGCTGCCGCTTACCTGTATGATATGGGGGAGGTTGAACTATGGAAGAGTTCCAAAACGTATCCGTGGCCAAAAGAGCCAACATTTACTTTGGAGGGAAAGTGACCAGCAGAACCATAATATTTGGCAATGGAGATAAAAAGACCCTGGGAATTATGATGCCGGGTGAATACGAATTCAACACGGCTCTCAAAGAAGTGATGGAGATCACCGAAGGCCTGCTCGATGTAAAACTGCCCGGCAGCAGCGAATGGCAGACCTTTGTGAGCGGCGAATCCTTTGAGGTGCCGGCCAATTCAAAATTTTCACTTATTGTAAAGGATACAACCGATTACTGCTGTTCCTATATTTCCGAGTAGTCCGGGGCAGGTTACACTGCACTGATTGAATAAAATAAAAGAAGGGGTGTTTTGAACGACGCCCCTTCTTTTATGCATTTTGGTTTATTTATGAAGCAATGTAGCCTATCACTTAATAATTGACCCATTTAGAAAATGCCCCCTTAAATATATAGACGTACGGTTTGGCCTGGCAGAGTTGCCCAACCGCAGTTTAGAACTAAAGCAAGAAATCCTCCATTTTCAACGCTATCATGTAATCTATTGAAAAAACTTAAGCTCTTCATAAGGGTTTTAATCAATTTCGCTTACTTACAGAATAAGTATTTCTCAAGAGGTGATGGATATATGTCGATTGAAACCATTCGCTATGTTAAAACAAGCGCCCGGGCCGTCGCTATTACTTTTGACGATGGACCCCATACCATTTATACCCCACGGGTCTTGGAGTCCTTGCAGAAGTATAACAGCCATGCTACCTGGTTTATCCTGGGAAAGTTGGCCCAGAGCCGACAGCCCATATTGAAGGATATTGCGCAGGGAGACAACGATATTGGTGTGCATGCGTATGATCATGTCAGCCTCACCACTCTGTCTTATAACCAGATTGTCAGTCAATTGGAAAGAACCAAAGCAATAATAGTAGAGGCTACCGGACGTTCCTGGCCTTATTTACGGCCGCCTAACGGTGCCTACAATGAAATGGTTTTAAAGGCTGCGGGGTCAATTGGCTTTGAATACAACGTACTCTGGTCGGTGGATCCGAGGGATTATGAATCTTCGGCGACGCAAATCACAACCCGGGTGTTAACGTCATTGAGTCCGGGAGCTATCATTATCCTTCACGAAGTAACTTCACCTACGGCTCAAGCCCTGCCGGTAATTTTATCAGAGATGGATAATCGTGGGTATCAGGCAGTAACCTTCAGCAGACTGCTCGAATTGGCTGATGCTTGATCAATAATGGTATAGATAGTTGTTCCAGCATTTATTATAATATTGTTGCAGATATATCGGACAAGCTGGAGATGCATGGCTGTTGTATATGACGCATCTTTTTGTGCCCAGGCAATCCTGTTATTGTTGTTGAAGAAGCACCGGCTTTTCTTTATAATTGTATGGTGCAATGGGGGTCTGCTTATACTACTATCTTTAACCCTCTTCTTACATACATGGAAAGGGGAGATCGGCATGCAATGTAATTCCAAAGCCAAATTATTAGTGTTCTTAGTGCTGGCAGCACTTATTGTTTTACCCTTTACGGCGTTTGCTGAGGGAGACGGCTCTGGTGGGGGGCAGAATCAGCCCCTGGCTTTATTGGCCTCCACACCTGCCGACGGCGCCCAAAATGTGGCCCTGGACACCCAAATAAAGTTATCATTTAACAAGAATGTAGTTAATATGAGCGTAGCTTCCAACAATCGTAAGTGTTTTACGATCACTCAGGGGCAAAATAATATCGCCTTCGACGTGGTAATGGCTGACGATCAGGTACAGCCGGAAGGGAAGCGCGATATCGTTCTGGTTCCCAGGAGTTCCTTGCTCCCCGGAAGCACTTATAAGGTGATAATAAGTGCTGGACTGCAGGCCAAAAACGAGTCTTCTTTGACTCAAGCCACTTCAATAACCTTTACCACGGCCGGGGCTGCTCCCAAGGCGCCTGCAGCAAACGAAGCAACGCCGTCCCAGGCTGAGGCAGCAAAGCCGGCCCCAAACGCTGTAGAAACTCAACCCGAGGCGTCCTCAAACAATTCTTCGCTCACCGCTCCGGTTGATGCGACCCAAAAGGATGCATCCCAAGCAACATCTGAATCCACCACTCAAGGAAACAGCGAAACTACCGGGAGGACAGTCAAGGGTTTAACCTATGCCGGTATTATTGTTTTGTTGGGTGCGGGTGGAGTGATACTATACTGGAGGAAACGCAAATAAGACGACTTCTACCGGCTGTAGCAGGCACTAAAGTGGTGAGTTATGAAGAGAAAAGCTATCTATATATTATTGGTACTGGCCCCGTTATTTTGCATATTTAGTTCGTTGTTCGTCGGAAGGTATGCGCTGTCCTTCGATACTGTAACGAATGTTTTGTGGTGTAAATTAGCAGGGGCCTTTTGCTATGAAGCGGCCACTGCCCAGACCCTGGTTTGGGACATACGCCTTCCCCGGGTGCTCCTGGGAGGGCTGGTAGGCGGTTGCCTGGCAATTAGCGGCGCCGCGTTCCAGGGTCTTTTCCGCAATCCCCTGGTGAGCTCCGGAATTCTGGGAGTCAGCTCCGGAGCGGGGTTTGGAGCGGCCCTGGCTATTATCCTCTTCCATGGCAGCACCATCGCCATCTATACGTTTGCCTTTGGTTTTGCTCTCCTGGCCGTACTGGCCAGTTATATGATCGGGCGGGTGTACAGCACCACACCCAGTATTATGCTGGTTTTGGGCGGTACTATTGTGTCATCGGTATTTGCCGCCCTCATATCCTTTGCCAAGTATGTTGCCGATCCCTACCAGGAACTGCCCAGTATTGTATTCTGGCTGATGGGCAGTCTGGCCACAGCCAGCTTCACGGATTTAGCCATCGCCGGTGGGCCGATGATAATTGGCATTGTCGGGCTGATCGGGATCAAATGGAGAATCAACGTTCTTTCCATGGGCGACCGCGAGGCGCATGCCCTGGGGATTAACCTCTTTGTAGATAAAGGACTGGTGATTATTTTTGCCACCCTGGCCACGGCCGGGGCCGTGTGTGTCAGCGGCATAATCGGCTGGGTAGGTCTTATTATACCGCATATTTGCCGTATGCTGGTTGGCAATGACAACCGGGTTTTAATTCCGGCCAGTCTGTCGTTGGGTGCCTGCTTTCTGATCATGGTTGATGATGCCGGGCGGATTATCACCGGGGGGGAAATCCCTCTGGGTATATTGACTGCCTTGATCGGAGCACCGTTTTTTGTGTGGCTGCTCAAACAAACCAAAGGGGGGGGATGGTCTTGACGACTCTACTCAATGTAGAAGGGGCCGGTTTTTCCTACTCCAAAGAAGGCACAGCTATATTCCAAGATATAGGGTTTACCGTGGAGAAAGGCCAGGTATTCTGCTTGCTGGGGCCCAACGGCTGCGGCAAGACCAGTTTGCTGGATTGCATACTGGGATTGTACAAGCTTAACCGGGGCAGCATATACATTCAAGGCCGGAATATGAAAAGCTTTAAGCCCGGGCAAATCGCGCAGTATATAGCATACGTTCCTCAGCGGCATGAAGGCAGCTTTCCATATACGGTTATGGAGATGGTGCAGATGGGGCGGGCCGCCTATACCGACCGCTTCAGCTCACCATCTGCCGAAGATAAAAAAATAGCCCGGGAAGCTTTGGAGCTGGTAGGTTTGTCGCACTTGCGCCACCGCCCCTTTACCCAATTGAGTGGGGGGGAGAGCCAACTGGTCATGATAGCCCGGGCCCTGGCCCAAAAAACTCCTATGATTGTTATGGACGAACCTACCTCCCATTTGGATTTCCGGCATGAAATAGTGGTCCTGGAAACCATAGTTCACCTGGTCAAAAACTCCGGTGTTTCTATTGTTATGGCAACCCATTTTCCCAATCATGTCTTTTACTTTGACAACCAGGAGCTCCCGGCTGTCTGCGCCTTGATGCATATGCAGGGCTTTTTGGCTATGGGCCGGGCCGGAGAGGTTCTCAATGAACAAAACATGCGCAAACTCTATGGTGTCAATACCCGGCTTATAAAGGTACCCTGGGACCAGGAGCGTGATCTGCGCCATCTGGTTCCGGTAAATACAGCAGCAACGGAGGTTTGAAGAGGTGAAAAAAGCCAAAAAGTGGTTGGCTCTGGGCTTATTAATAGTTCTGGCCGCTTCGTTGATATATTATCGGCAAAACCACTATCAGTCTCAGGCACCGGCTAAACAATCCCAATCTATTGTAATAATTGATAACATGGGACGTTCAGTAGAGGTGCCTATAGAAGTTAAACGGGTGGCCTGCCTCTATGCTTTTTCCGGACACGTCATGGCCATGCTGGGGCAGGGGGATAAAATCGTAGCGGTTCCCGACGGCCTCAAGCGGGATGTCTTGTTCAATCAAATGGTGCCCAATATAGCCAATGCATCAGTGCCAATAGTTTCGAGTACCATAAACATAGAAGAACTCCTTAACAGCAAGCCGGATCTGGTCTTTATTCAAAAGACCACGGCTCTCAATGCGGGAGAGGTGGAAAAACTCGATAAATTTTCGGTACCCTACCTGGTAGTCGACTATGGCAGTATCGAAGAACAGCAGAATGCTATCAGGGTTATCGGCCAGGCACTGGGGGTAGAAGCAAAGGCTCAGGAATACAATGCCTTTTACCAGGCCTGTGTGGAAAAGGTTGAAAAAACAAGCAGTCAAATCCTGGAGGAAAAGAGAGTTCGGGTCTATCACTCAGTTAATGAAGCGACCCGCACCGATGTACCGGGGAGCCTGCCCGCTGACTGGCTGAAAAGAACCGGTGCGGTAAACGTAGCCCTGGATAAATCCTTGAGGTTGGTGGAAGGGAAGTACTATGCCAGCCTGGAACAGATAGTGCTCTGGAACCCGGACCTGATACTGGCCAATGAGCCGGGTGTAGCAGCATATATTACCGGCAATCCACAATGGGCTTCATTGAAAGCGGTAAAAGACCAAAACGTCTATCAAATGCCGATTGGCATTTCCCGCTGGGGCCATCCAGGGGGTCTGGAAACCCCGCTGGCCATGCTCTGGACCGCCCAGCTGCTCTATCCCCAGCTATTTACGGACCTGGATATGCACAAAGAAACCCGCGACTTCTACAAGAGGTTTTTCAACTTCGAGCTGGATGAAGCAAGCGTTAATCATATCTTGGCCGGGCAGGGCATGCGTCTGCCAAGAGGACAGATGGCTCAGCCTGCTCAATAAAATCGAAGCCTGTTCCCTAACTGCTTTTTAACAATTTTAACAGGATCACATATACTACGGTGATAACAAGAGCCTGTTAGACCGCCCTTCGCCTTGCCCTGCAAAAAGTTCCCACGACGAGTAACAAACAGAATTAGGATTAACAGAGTACTAGCTCTTGAATATATTAGTAATTAAAGTAGAGCTAGAGGTGTTCCTGGTATGAAAATCCTGGTTACCGGCGGAGCCGGTTTTATTGGTTCACATATTGTTGACGCCCTGGTCTTGGAAGGCCATGATGTCAGCGTAATAGACAATTTGCATACCGGGAAGATAGAAAATATCAATCATGCCGCCAGGTTCTATAAGCTTGATCTATGCGATTCGTCTTTGCCTAAATTTCTTTGCTGCCAGGCTTTCCATTACGTAGTCCACCATGCCGCACAGGTAAATGTGCGCCTTTCGGTTGAAAATCCCACCGGGGATGCCAGGAGCAACATTATAGGAACCCTGAATCTGCTCCAGGGATGCCGTATGAGCAAAGTCCGAGGGTTGCTCTTTGCTTCTTCTGGGGGAGCGATATATGGTGAACCGGTTCTACTGCCGGTTCCAGAATCTCATTCCAAAGGCCCCCTTTCGCCGTATGGTGTGAGCAAGCTGAGTATTGAGTATTACCTGCATTGCTTTTCCTCCATGTTTGGCCTGCCCTACATAGCCTTGCGTTACGGAAACGTTTATGGCCCCCGTCAGGATGCCGAGGGAGAATCCGGTGTAACAGCGATATTCGGAAAAAAACTCTTGCTTGGACAAACGCCTGTTATATTCGGTAATGGAGAACAAATTCGGGATTATGTTTATGTTAAGGATGTGGTAAAGGCCAATCTTCTGGCGCTTAACAGCCTCGAAGACCATAATCCAAAAGCGAGGGATTGCCCGGAGTTGGGCGACATCGATGCACGGGCCTTCAACATAGGATCAGGACGGGGCTTATCAGTCAATGAATTATTGCAACACCTTAAGAAAATCACGGCCTATACCGGACCCGTAAGAAACGGTGCTGTCCGCTCCGGCGATCTGGAAAAAATATATCTCGATGCCAGGAGAGCTAGAACTGTACTGGGTTGGGAAGCAAGTGTAGATATGACCGAAGGTCTTCACCTGACTATCGAATCACTGCGTACCGTGAGGAGTATATAGCCTATTTTATCCAGGTTTGCCCTGGCCGGTTACTTTAAGTTGCGGCGGAAACTTTAACAGCGCACTTGAAAGCTAACAGTATTTTCCTCCCACGTAAAAATATCCATCCTCAGTAAACGTGCATAGGATGGAGCAAATATATTTAGGAGGAATTGTAATATGCCAAAACCGCTTAATTTTGTAGGCTCTACCCCAGTTAATGGTGCAACCGGTGTATCAACGGGACTTCGTACAATCGTTTTAAGGTTTGATAAGAACGTTGTTGACGACAGTGTTTGGGCCAATAACCGCAGGCAGATAACGATGACTGCCAACGGGAGAACAGTGGCTATACGGATTACGCGTTCCTCGATTGCTGCAAATCGCCGCTTTATATACGTAAAGCCGGTAAACCTCCTTTCTCCGTCTACCAACTATAGAGTTAGAATAGGTGCTAATCTCCTATCAAAAGCGGGAGTGAGCCTGGGCCGCGTTGTTGTCGTCCGGTTTAGAACAGGAAGCGGACGATAACAGCAATGGAACCAATGGCAGTGGAGAAGAATAACAGGTGTTTTGTAATTTGATAACATGATGAAACACCCCGGTAAAAATCCCGAGGCGTTAGTTTGTCTGATATTGGAATATTAGGGATAAAGAGTTAATCGGAAAAGATAAATAGCAACTTCGATTAAATTTAAGCTCAATAAGGCCAAGATTTGTGGGAAAAATAGGTATTTATTTGTTATTATTTAGTTAAATAATTAGGAGGGAGGATGCTTAAATAGGAATTTTCTGATAATGAGGATTGGTATAAATTGAATGGAGGTGTTTGAATTTGAACCATAAGAGGCTTGGTTTAAGCCTGTTTATGATTCTCTTGCTTTTTAGTTCTGTGGTTATAGGTGCTTTTAGTGTGTCCGCCGCTTCCGATTACCTTGAAGTAACCCCTTCATCCAATACCATTGACATCGGAGGAACAGCAACCTACCAGGCTACACTATACACTTCAGGTGGAGGCGTTATTGATGTAACCAATACCTGCACCTGGACCATCGACGACTCTACAATTGCTGCACCCGGAGCCGCAGGAACCTTCACCGGGACTGCTTCTGGCACAACCACCGTAACTGCTGTTTACCCCAAACCGATGCTTAGCGCCAGTGCCGGTCTGACAGTAAACTCTCCAAAAGTTCAAGAGCCCATACTGATAATTCTTCCCTCCACGAATACGATCAATGTTGGTGATATTGCTGCCTATAAGGCATATTTACAATTTTCTGATGGTAATCCCGATCAAGATGTAACTGATGAGTGTACCTGGGATATCTACGATCCTGCCATAGCCAGCATTTCCGCCGTCAACGGAGAATACTTGGGCCTTACTGTAGGAACGACTACGGTTACAGCTCATTTAGTAAGGAAGGCGCAAACTCTTACGATATACCGACCAGCTTTGGATTTGACCGCTAAGGCTACGTTGACGGTTGTACAAAAACAAAAGCAGGCTGGCCTTACTCTTGAGGTTACTCCTCCTACAGCCACCATTTGGGTAGGGGATTCCCAGCAATACGAGGCTATATTGCACTATTCCGACGGAACTCCTGATCAGGATGTAACCAGTGCTGCGACCTGGTCTTTATCAACATCTATCGCCACATCAAGTTCAAACGGCTTGTACCAGGGAGCTACTCCAGGCACCGCCACAGTTACTGCAACATATACTCCCTCTTCATATAGTGAATTGAGCGATGATGCTACTTTAATAGTAAAGAAGAAAGGTGGCGGAAAGGATGTTCCGCCGCCGACGGAAAACCTGCCCCTGGGCAAGATCATCGATCGGCAGCCGGGTTACATAACCCTTTGCGATCCTCAGAATCTGGACAGCCCGGGTGAGGAATTCACCATGACTTACGATCCAGCCAGGATGGATAGCAACCCTGACCGCCATCCCAAGGTGTTTTACTGGAACACAACCTACGAAAAGTGGATCGCTCTGGCCAGTTACCCAATAAGTCCCGGCCAGGTCAAGGCAATAAATGACGGGCGCTACTCGGGCTGGTTTGTGGTCATGGGCTGTATACAACCGACGTTCATTGATGTTTATGGCAACTGGGCTGAGAAATGGGTGAATCGAATGAATGGCCTGGGGCTTCTGGAGGGATATCCCGATCCTACCGGCGGCCTACAGAGGCCAGCCGGTTTGGACAGGATTATAATCCGTTCCGAGTTGACCGCCTCGGTGGCCTGTATTCTGGGGCTAGCTCCTGGTGACACCAAGCTTTATCCCACCATTACTTTCCTGCCCTCGGCCCAGAATGATGCTATTCTAAATGCCCACTATAGCGATGCCGACGAGATTGCGGATTGGGCGCGGCCCTATGTGGCGGCTATGACTCAGGCCGGATATGTAGGTGGTATAGGGAATCGTTTTGCACCCAATAACCAGTTGACTCGAATTGAGGCCGCGGTAATCATCTCAAATGCATTGAGGGATGTACCTGGTTTTGGGACCCGGGCTGATCTGAGTGTTTTCACAGATTACAGTGAAGTTCCCAGTTGGGCTATTGGTAAAGTGGCCCAGGGAACGATCGGCGGCTATCCAGACGGAACTTTAAGACCTAACCAACCGATTACCAGGGCAGAGACTTGCGCGCTATTGATCACCCTGCTGCGTGGTCTGGGCTGGTAATAAATAAAAATATCAAAATTGAAAACCCGCTTCCAGGCATGGACCTGAAAGCGGGTTTTTTGACTACATGAGTATTTTAGTAAGCCCTCAGCTGGTTCTTGGTGCATGTCTGCCATTGAACTTCATCGCACGGTTTTTCAGTGGGATAAACCAGCAGCACCCGCTGGCCAAGCAGCATAACCCCTTTGAGGGTTTCTCCCAGCCTGATCGGTTCATTGTCGGCAATAATATGACGCCCATCCAGGCTCTTTACCAGCTCGATCCCGGTTTGGCGGCGCAGTTCCCCAGCGCTGGCCACCTCCTCCGGGCCGCTGAAATGCAGCTTGCCGCGCAGCCGCCCATCGCAGCCCGAGAGCCGCAGTCCCACCCCGGCCAGAGAACCGATCACACCGTCGCCGGTGCCGCCGTGTTCAGACAGGTGAATATCAAGTTCTTCGGCCAGATCATAGGCTTCCGCTTTGCTCAAAACTTGCTCCTTGGCCCTATAGCCAAAGGCAATCAGGCGGCCTGGTGCTGCCAGCTTTTGAACGTCGGTTACGCACAATCCCGGATCCGAACCGGGATCACTGTTGGCAGCCAAAAAATCACATGCCAGTGCTATTAGGTCAGGCAGGTGGCCAGGCGTCAAATCAAAAGCGAAGCACATGGCGCTGTTGTGTGAGGTATAGGGTATGGCTGGATCAACAAAGAGCTGGTGCCGGGTAATCGGTTCTCCCCGCCCCCAGCCCCTTTGTTCCAGGGAATAGATCAATTGAGCGGCCCGTTTGCCGGTGCCGGTTTTGCTCTCCAGGTTGTCGGTGTCATCAATAGCCACCAGGATTCTCATCATTTAACCTCCGGATTCAACACTTTGATCTATGTATATTTATTTTATCCCGCTTTTATTTTAAATCACTCATGTACACAACTATGAATTTTATCATAGTTGGTGAACATTTGTATAACCAGCCTTTGCCCTTACTTACCGGGTATTTCTAAATTTTATTGCTATTGACCCCGAAAAAACAACAGGCTCATCCGCATATATAGACAGTTAGTAAAAAAGGAGGAAAGATTTATGAAAAAAAGGATTTGGGCTCTTGTGACCCTGTTTTTACTTGCCACCCTCCTCTCGACCGGAGGCGCCTGGGCTAAATCAAACAACGGCCAGGACAAGGGCAAGGGCAAGAAAGCAGAGTCCAGCCAGAGCAGCAGTGTAGACAGTGAGAATAGCCAAAATGGCCATGGCCACTCCAATAACGGAAACGGGCATAAAAAATTTTCCGACACCGAAGCGCACTGGGCTGCTGGAAGCATTGGCAGGATGACTGAAAAGGGCTTGTTTAGCGGGTATCCCGATGGCACCTTCAAGCCTGACCAGCCCATGACCCAGGTCGAAGCGGTTATCCTGGTGATGAACCTGGCCGGGGAAGACACAAGCACCGGTACTGATACGTCAGTGGATGAAGAGGATGAAGACCTGAATAAAGTGCCTTCCTGGGCACAGGATGCCGCTTCCCGGGCCGCCCATAAAGGGGTAATAAAACTCAACCGCTTCCACTCGCAGATGCAGTGTACCAGAGCTCAGACCGCCGTAATGCTGGCTATAGCCCTTGGTTTGGAGCCGGAAAAAACCGACGATATACCTTTTAAAGACGGAATTTTGCTCTCTTCTGAGGATGTGGGCTACATAATGGCCCTGTACCGCGAAGGCATAATTGTCGGCAGCAACGGTAATTTCAATCCCAACAGCGCGGTGACCCGGGCCCAGATGGCCTGTATGCTGGAACAAGCCCTGAAAGAACTGGAGCAGAACAAGGAGGTTGAATCGGTAACCCTCCCGGCCACCGCCCAGGTGGAAGCCGGTAAATCAGTTGCCCTTACAGCTATGGTGAAGTATGCTGACGCTACCACTGATGACAAGGTTGTCTGGGCCAGCAGTGACACCACACTTGCAACAGTGGCGAACGGAGTGGTAACTGCGGTGCCTGGCAAGACCGGTACGGTCACCATAACGGCTGCGGCAGCGGCTGACAATACCAAATCAGCCTCATGTGTTGTAACCGTAATGGCCAGCACTACCAAAGAAGTCACCTCAGTTACCCTGCCGGCCACTGCTCAGGTAGAAGCCGGTAAATCAGTTACCCTGACTGCAGTGGTGAAGTATGCTGACGCTACCACTGATGACAATGTTGTCTGGACCAGCAGTGACACCACGCTGGCGACAGTAGCGAACGGGGTAGTAACTGCAGTGGCTGGCAAGACCGGTACGATCACTATAACGGCTGCGGCAGCGGCCGACAATACCAAATCAGCCTCATGTGTTGTAACCGTGGTTGCCAGTACTACCAAAGAAGTCACCTCAGTTACCCTGCCGGCCACCGCTCAGGTAGAAGCGGGCAAAACGGTGGCCCTGGCGGCAGTGGTCAGTTATTCGGACAGCAGCACTGACAACAATGTAACCTGGACCAGCGGCGATACGACCCTGGCTACCGTCGATAACGGAGTGGTCACCGCTGTAGCCGGCAAAACCGGTACGGTTGCTATTACCGCCACGGCTGCAAGTGATGCGACTAAAGCAGCAGCGTGTGTTGTAACAGTTATTGCTGCCACTCCTTAAAGGAAATAGGTAATGGCAGGCCTTCCCGAGTGGTTGATATATAATCACTTAAAGCCGCATCCCGTTTAAAGGGATGCGGCCTTTTTAAATATTTTGGCAGTTTATTTATTAGTCGCGGCGCAGTGCCTCAATGGGATCCAGGCGGGCAGCCCGGTTGGCGGGATATACTCCGAAAATCAAGCCGACCGCGGTAGAAAAACCGAAAGCCAGGCCGATGGTCCCCCATGATACCAGGGGAGGCCATTCAGCGATTTTAGCCACTGCAAAGGCTCCTGAATAACCGATTATAGTTCCCAGCAAACCCCCAATTAAACACAGTACTATGGCTTCCACCAGGAATTGAATCAAAACATCTCGGCGCCTGGCTCCCAGGGCCATTCGAATGCCTATTTCCCGGGTGCGATCACTGACCGAGACCAGCATGATGTTCATTACCCCTATGCCCCCTACCAGGAGCGAAATCCCGGCGATGCTGCTAATAATTATACCGACGATGTCAAGGATTTGATTGACCTGGCGCAGGTTGCCCTGCATGCTCTCACTGGAATAATGCTTGGGATTCTGGTGGCGCCGCTCCAGCACCTTGACCGTGGAATTCATAGCCTCGTCCACGGTTGTTTTGCTTACAGCGCTTCCGTACATGTAGAATATCATTTCTATCCCACGCATATTGCTGATAAAAGAGAGGGGCACATAGCCGGATTTACTGCCACCTTCATCCAATTTGGACTCGACTTTTCTGACGACTCCCACCACCAGGGCACCGTCGCCTTCAATACTGACCTGCTGACCCAAAGGATCGGCTGCGCCGAATAGTTCCTGGGCGGCGTCTTCTTCCAGCACTATCACATTCCGGCTGTTGACCTGGTCGTCTTCATTAATAAAACGTCCCGATTTCATTTCTATACTGCGAATGGATGCCATTTCAGATGTAGTTCCGGTTATGCTCAAGGATATTTCTTTGCGTGGACCGCGTACTTTGGGAGAAATGCTGTTTGCCGGGGCCAGGTATTTGACCTGCGGAACGGCTGATTTAATAACCTGAATATCGCTCATCTGGAAGTCTCCCGCGCGAAGGCCATCTCTGACATAAACCACAAATATATTGGTCCCGAATTTTTCCACCTCCGTGTTAAGAGCTGAGCGCCCCCCTTCGCCAATGGCGACCACGGCGATAACAGCAGCAATTCCAATCATTATACCCAGGGTTGTCAAAAGAGAACGCATTTTGCTTCCCTTAATATTTATCAGGGCCATCTTTAACAGTTCACCCAGGTTCATATTACCGCCTCCCGGCTTTCCGGATGGGGTATAGAAAACAAGTTTTCTACCGGTGGCTGCTGCACTGCTTCATCGGATACCAGCAGGCCGTCGCTCAGGCGCAATATGCGCCCCGAGCACCTGGCTACCTCTGGCTCGTGGGTAACCAGAACTATAGTGGCCCCCTGCCGGTTCAGTTCCTGGAATACCCCCATGATTTCTTCACTGTTGCGCGTGTCCAGGGCTCCGGTGGGCTCATCAGCCAGTATAAGGGCCGGATCGTTTACCAGTGCCCGGGCTATGGCCACCCGCTGGTTTTGGCCCCCGGACAGTTCACTGGGACGGTGATGATAGCGATCCGCCAGTCCCATACGCTCCAAGGCCGCCATGGCCTTTTCCCTTCTGGCGGCAGGTTTTACACCGGCATAGATCATTGGGAGCTCTACATTCTCGAGGGCATTCAAACGGGGCAGGAGATTGAAGGCCTGAAATACAAAACCGATTTTCTGGTTGCGAACCTTAGCCCGGCCGACCTCGTCAAGAGAGGAGGTTTCAATACCGTTGAGGCAGTAGGTTCCCTCCTTGGGGCTGTCTAAAAGCCCCAGCAGGTTCATCAAGGTCGACTTGCCCGAGCCCGATGCCCCCATGATGGACACGAATTGACCGGGTTCAACTGTGAAGGAAACACCCTGCAGGGCCAGAACCTGGATGCTTCCTGATATGTATTCTTTCTTTAGATTGCCTATTTTGATCATACTTCCGCCTCCTCTGGCTGTAGCATAGCTTTTTGCCCCTCAATCAGGCTGGCGGCCGGGTTTTTAACCACTTCTTCGCCCTCCTGCAGTCCGGACAGCACAATATCTTTTAATTCATTGCCACGCTGTATTTCTATTGCCCGTTTTTCCAGAATGCCGTTTTTCAATACCCACACCGTCTTCTTTCCCTGGTCATCAACAATGGCTTCGCTAGGAACGGTCAAAACTTCTTTGAGCACCATGGTTTTAATGGTAAGGTTTACAGAATAACCAAATTTAAGCCGGCTGCACTCCCCGGTGAGTTTAATCTGGACCGGTATTTTAGCTACACTCGTGCTGCTGTTTTGACTTTTTTCCATTACCGCAGCACCCCCAACCCGGGAAATGGCCCCTTCAAAGTTTTCACCGGGCAGGGCGATGCTGGTTACCCCTACCGTCTGGCCTTCCTTAAGCTCTCCCGCATCCACCTCGTTAACCCGGGCTGTAACCTGTAATTTGCTGTCTTCTGCCAAAACCAGGATCTCAGTTCCTTCCTGAACCCGGTCTCCCTCTTTAGAACTGACCGAAACTACAACACCGTCAAACCCGGCGGTAAGGGTGCCCAGATCCAGACGCTCCTTGGCCAGGGCAGCTTCCTGACGGGCCAGATCGGCCTGGCTCGTCAGGGCTTGCACCTGTTTTTGGGAGGCGGATTGTTCTTTTTTAACCCGGGCTTCTTCAAAGGTAGTCAGGCTTCTTTGCATATCAGCTTCGGCTGTTTCCAACTCTTCCTGGTTTACAGCGCCTGCTTCATAAAGGGCTTTAACTCGTTCATAGTGGTTCTTGGCTTTGTTGTAAGCGGCCTGGGCTTCGTTAAGTTGCTGCTGGTCATTGCTGGCCCGGGCTTTAGCCAGATCGGCCTCTTTACCGGCCAGGTTGGAAAGGGCTTCTTGATAGCGGCGTTCCAGCTCCAGGGTGTCCAGGCGGCCCAGAACATCACCCTTTTTTACACGGTCGCCGGCTTTAACCTTCAATTCCATAAGAGTGCTTTCCACCGACGAGAAGAAGGTGTGCTGATTCTCCGCTTCCAGGCTCCCGCTGGTGAAAACAACTCTTTCCAAGTCTTGTTTTTGGACTTTGGCAGTTTTTACTCTGGCGGCATTACCGTCGCCGCCGGCCAGTGAGAAGAAGCTGGTCAGGGCAATAGTTATAAAGACAACGATGATGGCGGCTTTTTTCCAGCGCGATAGGACCTTGAATCTATTCCATAGCCCGGCCCCGGTTTCCCTAATTTTTTGGGTGATTTTAAACATAATCTATGCTCCTTTTAGAAACGTCTCCTATACTAAGAACGAATTGTAAAGGAAATTCCATACAGATTGTATTAAAAAAATGTGAATAAATAATGAAGATATTCCTAAATTTACCGAAAGCGTTTCTATACTTGCCAGTGAGCCAGTTTGCTCTATAATTGGGTTAAGAATCTTGTCTACCTGGATAGAAAAATGGTGTTTAAAACGCCGGCTGCTTGAGAGGCATGGGGGATAATGGACAGCAAGGACTATGACGAAGTATACATGGACAATTTAAAAAGAGAGGCCTACTTCGATGTCGTCACCGGTGTCCTTAAATGGGATGATGTCAGCCCGATCCTGGTGGGCGCCGAGGATTACCTGAGGCTGCGCCGCAAAGGCGTTGAAATTTTAAACAAGTGGTCCAGACGCTTGCGGGGTATGCGCGGGCTTAAAAAAAGTTTGATGGGGCGGGGGATGTTAATGATAAATGATAAGCAAATAAGTTCGGAAAAGATCAGCCAAGAATTCGCAGCCCTTGACTATATCTGCGATGAGGAAATAGCGGAAGCGGTCTATTTCAGCATACTTTTGAAAAAACCGCTGCTCATAGAAGGTGAACCGGGGGTTGGGAAAACCGAGATCGCCAAGGTGCTGGCGGCCATGCTGGGCAGTGAACTGATTCGCCTGCAGTGTTATGAAGGGCTCGACGAAAACAAAGCCCTTTATGAATGGAATTATCAGAAACAGCTTCTCTTCATCCAGGGCCAGGGGAGGGCGGTGGAAGACGTCTTTGGCGAAGAGTTTTTAATGGTCAGGCCTTTGATGAAGGCCATACTTGCAGAGGGGATGCCTCCGGTTTTGTTGATCGATGAGATTGACAAGGCGGATGAAGAATTCGAAGCCTTCTTGCTGGAAGTCCTTTCCGACTTCCAGATCTCCATACCGGAGTTCGGCACGATAAAAGCCCGGACCATACCCCTGATCGTTATTACCAACAACGACGTCCGGGAGCTGACCAATGCCTTGAAACGCAGGTGTATTTACCTGTATATAGACTACCCGTCTATTGAAAAGGAGAGGGACATTCTGCTCAAGAAGGTGCCGGAGATAAAGCCTACTGTCGCCCTGCAGATCGCCCAGGCCATGAATAACCTGCGTTCCAAACCGGATCTGCTGAAAAAGCCCAGCATTGCAGAGGGAATTGATTTTGCCCGGGCGGCCACCCTGGAAGGTATTGATGAGATAACTGACGATGTCGTTAAACGCTTTTTACCCACCTTGTTAAAGAATAGAGACGATATAGCCATGATGCGCAAGGGGGGCCAGATTACATGGCTTGGCGGAATTTAAAGTCATTTTTCTTCTATCGTCTTAAAAAGCGCTTAAAAGGGCTTGGCCAGGGGCGCCTTCAAAAGCGCACCAATCGGGAGGCCAAAGGTAAAAGGCCCGACGAGCAGAATCTGGGGGATCATGACTACCAGACTGAACTTGCCATGGAGCTGATTCGCCACCGGCAGATGGAACCGGGCGGACAGCTGCAAGCCGGTATGGATGGAGGCAAAAACAGCGACTGGATTCCCGACGATATTGATCTGGGCCCCACCTCGGAAACGGGCCGGCTCATCAGAAAACTGGTTACCAATATATCCCGGAGAAGAAAGAAAGGGCACAAACGTAAAATTATAAACGTCCGCACTACTATCCACCGCAACATGCACCATGGCGGAGCCATGCTGAAGATGTCCTGGCAGATGAAAAAACCGGTTACTCCCCGGGTGGTGCTCATTATGGACACCTCGTCATCAATGCTGCCCAGCGCCAAGATGATGCTGCAATTTCTCTATGCCCTGAAAAAGGAACTGAGAAAAATCGAGGTGTTTATTTTCGGCAACCAGCTGAACTATGTCACACCCTATTTAAACCAGGATTTTGAGCACCTGCTAAAAGACCTGAGCCAGCTGCCGCAATGGAACTATGGCGGGACCGAGCTGTGGCGCCCTTTGAGCCAACTGCGGGAAGGCTACTCACACCTGCTCACTTCCCGCACGGTGGTCATAATCATGACCGATTGCCAGTTCTACGAAAAGTTCTTTGCCCTGGCGCCCCTGGAGAGGCTGCGCCGCAAGGTAAAGCGTCTATATCTATTCAATCCCCATCCTCAGACCCGGGACATCACCGACAAATACTACCAGGAGACCATAAACACCTTTAAAACCGTGGTTGATCACATGTTCTACACTCGTACCATCCACGAGGTGGCCCTGACCCTGCGCCAGATAATGTAAGCGTTCTACTTTTTCCGGGACACCCGGCCGCTCACAATCGAAACCAGTTCATCTTTGCTGTCCCTAACTTCCACCCGGTACAGACCAGTCCGGCCGGTAAGGTTTTCTTCCCGGGCGGTGGCGGTTAAAAATTCACCTTCGCGGGTGGCTTTGAGGTAAGAAATGTGTACATCAAGGGCCACGGCCATTGGACCATGGGAGTTGCTGGCAGCCGCCATAGCTATATCAGCAAGGGTAAATAGGGTCCCACCGTGGGTGATTCCCACCCCGTTCAGCAATTCCGGCTTGACCGTCATTGTGGTTACGGCGTAACCGGGCCGGGCTTCGACCAGGGTTATCCCCAGGTATTTTCCCAGGGCGTCTCTTCTAACAGCCAGATCTTCGTCATTGATCATTTCTGTCGCTCCTACATATAAGTTATGGGGATGATCGGCATCCTTCTTAATAATATAGGATTGTAACAGGTGCGTAAAACATTAGAATGCCAGAAGATGTGAATAACGCGGCCGGCAAAATGCGGGCCGCGTCAAGCGTCCTCAATTAATTGGTGAACCACTGGGTTACGTAGAGGTAATTACCGCTCCGATAAAATCCCAGACCCAACTTGCCAAAAACAGGGTTTAAGATGTTGTTCCTGTGACCAGGCGAGTTCATAAAGGCTTCATGGGCACCCTTTACACTAGTGTGCATGGCTATGTTTTCAGCGGCGGCGCCATAGTTTATCCCCAGGTTGTCCATCATAGCAAACGGGCTGCCATAGGTAGGTGAAGTGTGATTAAAATAACCGTTTATCGCCATATCGGCAGATTTTTGATAAGCACCATTGCACAGCGATGGGTCCAGGATCAGGGGAGGCGCATTGACTTTGGCCCGCTCTGCATTAATATAGCCAAGCATCTCTTGCTGCATTGAACCGGCGGTCAATTCTACGGTTGGGGCAGGCGGCTCCGGGGCAGGTGCAGGCGTGGGAAGAGAAGGAAATGAAGCCGGCAAGCTGTTCGCCTGGCTCCCGGTTAATATTATTTTGAGGATCAGGCCGGATGAACCCAGGTAGATTTGGGCGTTGGTCAGCCTCAAAACGCGCGCGGTTTGGTTCCCATCGCATTTTAATATCTGGAAATTAGAAGCTATCTCGCCTGCGGCCAGGGCTTGTCCCGCACCAGCCAGGGCAAGGAATAGTACTAAAACAACGCTAAAACACTTTTTCATGGTTTTGTACCTCCTTGTCCCTAACTTACCTTATACCTGCCATGGAATCCAGTTGATAATTATTCCAGCCAGCTCACAATCGAGTGCCAGCCCACCAATAAAGGAGGCTGATGCCATTGACGGAAAAAGTAACCGGTAGGGGTTAGTACCTTAACCGAGACTAATCCCTGTAAATAGGTATATTCCTATTCTTTCCTTTGACGACGTTTTGCTGTAATAGCTAGAATTGTATGTAATTAGAAGAAAACCCGGATCCATCAACTGCTTACCGGGTTGCAGGGACAGGTTCATTTCATGGAGGAAACATATGAAGAAAAAACGATCATGGATAGCGGCCGTTACGGTCGTAATGCTCATTGTAATCGGAGGTCTGTTTTATTACCTGGATAAGCCCTATGGACAGAATGAAAAAATAGCAGCAGATAGTACAACCAGTCAGGAATTGATCAACAACCCGTCAACGTCTCCGGCCAGCCAGAATGCCTTGTCGGGTGGGACAAGCCCTGAATCCCAACAGGCTGCCGACCATCCAAACGGACTGAACCAGGATGCAGCAAAGGAACAGCAAGACAGTGCTGATAGTACATACGACAAAGGGAGCGAATCCAATAAACCCGGGGTAAGCCAAACTGCATCCGATCCTGGGCAAACCGCGCGGGAAGGCCAGGAGAATGTCCAGGCGCTTGAAAAAACTACGGTGGTAGACAATCCCTCCCGGTCGGGCAGCATCTATAACCGGCTCAGCCCCAGCAAGGGAATCTATGGACAATTCCGCTACCGTGATATAGGAGGAGGCAGAATCGAGATAGATCCGCAGTGGGTGGCGCAGAATATAGTAACTATCACCCTGCCCGGTTTAAACCGTAACGTACAGGTGAACCGGGCGGCTAAAGACAAGTTTATCAAAGCGTTTAACTATATTAAAAACGGCACTGTAATGGTAAACGGAAGGGAAGTCTCCCTGTTAAGCCTGATTAAAACCATGGACGGCACATTCGTTAGCCGGCATGTAAACTGGAATTCTTCCAATGGACTCAGCAACCATTCCTGGGGAACCGCTATCGACATAAATGCTTCCAGTCACTTTGGCTATGTTTCCCCTGGTGAAACCGATGATCCCAATCTGATCCTCTGGGAAAAGGCCTTCAAACCAGCCGGTTTTAGCTGGGGAAACAGCTATTCCGATTCCATGCATTTCGAACTGCTGAATTAGGTAGCTGTGCAAATTTAAAAAACGAGGCTAAAAGCCCAACAAATGCGAAAAAAACAGACCCCTTTCAAGGGTCTGTTTTTGGTTGTGAATTACGATACATTTACTAGGACATATGAAAAATGATTCAGTGGAATGATGACTTTATTATTGAATGCCTCTCGATCTGCCAACACCAAAACGAATTGGCAGACTAATTATGACTATTTTCGCAAATATTCTGTGGTATCATAAATTTACAAAACAATATAGGACGTTACTACCTGGAATGCGCTGGAAAATGAAAATATTACCGTTTTTTAGGGTCATGTTCAGGAGTTATTACAACGATATTAATATCACTATGTTTATGTGTTGGTGATATCATGAAGCTGTTACATTCACGGGTGGGAGTAATTACAGATGCTACGGAACAGCCCATCAAAGTCAAATATCTTGACTCCTGGTATGAAGTAGTCGAGAGATTGGACCGGTGGGAGGATGCCGGAGAATGGTGGAATGGGGAGAGCGAAAAGGTATTTTTCCGGGTCATTCTCATTAATGGCTCGGTTATGGAGATATATAAGGATTTACCTACAGAAGAATGGTGGTCAAACCGTCTGAGTATGTAGTCTAAAGGAAGCGCCCTTGGGTTTAGGGCATTAGCAGAACGCCAGGGACAAGGCCTTCACAATATCCCTCAATTAAAACAGGCCCCCTATCGCTTACCAAAACTAGAACACCCCGGAACTTTATAATAAGCATAACTCGTTGCCTACGAGCTAAATCGTTGTGCCCGCTATGCAGCAGGCTTTACAAGCAGCCTGCCGGGCAGGGCAGTCGGACGCGGTCTTATTATGGATCACCACTCGCCCTGGATTTCGGCATAACGGTGATCGGCATTAAAGTCCGGTTTATCAAAATACCTTCCATTGGCCCCAAAAGTGGTGTCAAGGTTTATCCAGCGTTGTTCTTCGCTGGAATAAACCTGGTTCCAGGCGTGGTCGCCCCATGAAATACCGCTGTAACCCAACCCGGTAATGAGCCGCACTTTTAAGCCAACCGCCCGGCACATGGATATATAGAGGCATGAGTAATCAAAACAGATGCCTTTACGCTGCCCGAAAGCGACCTGGGAGCCTGATTGGATGCCGCGGGCGTCGCGGCTGATTTTTGCTGCCTTGTCGTAATCGTATTCTATATTGGAGCTTATCCACTGATATATAAGGTAGGCCTTCTTTTTGCTGTTGGTTTCATTTCCTACGATGTTTCGGGCAGTCTGGTCTATTTGCGGGCTTGACTTAATCGCCTCATCCAGGGTCACACCGTTGAAGTATTCAATAACCCTGAAGCTGCGCTTGGCGGAAGAAGAACCGTCCGGTGTTTCGCGCGGTATTACCCGGTCCAGGGCTTGAGTGAATGAATCGTTGACCAGAACCGGAACCTTTTTGGCCAGATTGGAGTTCAAGGCTGGATACAGGGCCTGCTGATACAGGCCTTGATAGGCTGTTGATTCATTCATCCACTTTGACAGGTTAGGCGAAGGATAATAATAGGCGAAGAAGTTGAGAAGCAGGCCGCCAATAAAAACCATAAAGGCGGCACGTGGAATCTGGGCCAGAGCACCTGCCGAAGATGACAGAAAGCGTCCGCTGTTTGATAGAGCCTGGTATAGCCTGTCGGCCAGAGGAAGCAGCCATTTTCTATAAATGGCCGGGGTAAGCAGGCGGATTAATTCTATAAGGATTAATAGAAAAATAGGGACCACTATGACATAGATCAGCACGTCCTGGCCGTAGAGGTATACTCGTACATTCTCCGGAATCCAGTTATATATGATGAGGAACACTCCCGAGTCGTGGTCGAAAAAAATCCGGCGGGTGAGGACTATAGCCATATAAAGGGCCATAAGAAAACCCACCGTGTCTATAAGTGACCACAGGCGCTGGCGGATACCCCCTAGAGAAAGCGGTTCAACAGCGCCTTGTATGAGTGGAAAGGCCAGCAAAGCTACGAGACCTATAGTGATTGGATTAATATTGACATCCATTTTATCATTCCTGCCGAATAGGCTGCTAACTCTAATACCAGATAACAGTCTGCTAGTTTTTTCTTATTATACAGGTTTACAAGGATTATGACTTAAGGCATTTAGTGCCACTATAGCTGGTGTGCAAATAATCAGCCCTAAATTTATTATGCAATATACGGCGTTCGGTAATTGCCAATATTGGGAGCTGATGTTATATTGTGCTTAGGGTTTGCTGGTGATACCGGGCAAACCCATAACACACCCTATGAACGTAATAGGATACTATCCGGGGGTTGGCATTCCCACGGAAGGATCCGTATATAAATAACCCTGATGATATTGTAACGTAAATATTATCAAATACTGCTTCAACTCTGCTTACTGCAAAATCCGTTCTACTTCAACCTGTCTATCGTTCATGGGATTAAAGGCATATGTTGGGTAACACAGTGAATTCCGCCACCCCAATGATTGATACTCTCTACATCGATGCCGACAACTTCCCGCCCGGGGAATATGCCTTGTAAAACTACCCGTACCTGTTGATCGCTGTCTTGCAGGGCGGTGGAGCGCCCCTGTTTCCAATATACCGGCATGAGAATTATCCCGTTGCTTATAGCAAAGTTCAAATAACTGCGCACGGGAATATCGTTTAAATGATCCAGCTCACGGTACAAAGTTGGGGGCATGGGAAGGCGTATTATTCGGAAGGGCTGCCCGTCCTGGTCGCTTGCTTTACATAGGGTCCGGTAGTTTTCTTCCAGGTGCTCATAGGAGGCTCGGGAAATGTTGTTGCTGTTCCGGTCCTCAGGCAGCACCTGGGCCAGCAGGATAGTATGGGGATCGGCAAACCTGACCATCTCATCAACATGACCTCCGGTAATGCCGTCTTCCTCGGCCAGGCCTTCACTGAGCCAGATAACCTTTTTTATGCCAAGTACACGCTGGTATTGTTGCTCTATCTGTTCTTTAGTTAAACCGGGATTGCGTTTTAAAGCAACTGCTTCGGTCGTTATAATGGTACCCCGGCCGTTGGATTCGATCCCGCCTCCTTCAGATACAAGGCCGGTATTTAGGACCGGGAGTTCAAGTAGATCCGCCGAACGAACATCTACCAGGCTCTCGCTCCTTATATAGTCAGGATCAGCCTGGCGGCCAAAGTTGTTGAAAGCGAAGTTTACAACCTGGAGTTGACCTTCGCTGTTTATGAAGGTGGGGCCGACATCCCGGGCCCAAATGGTCTGGTGTAGAACCTTGTAAAAATAGACATTTTCACCCGAAAAACCGTCTATTTGAAATCGGTTTTTAACCCAGCGTATTTCAAGGTCGGAATTGACCATCAGGTTTACCCGGATATGCCTGGCCAGAGTTTCGATGATAACAGCCATGGTTTTTTCGACCGGCTGGCTTGAATAGGTATATATATCTGACGGCCACATTAGCCATATGGCTTGCTGCGGATCGAATTCTCCAGGAAAAACTGTGTTTTCCTGGTCTGGTTCGGCGTATTTCCGGGTGCTTATAACCGGATTGGCAGGCAGATAAATAACCAGCATTAAAAACAAAAGGATCAGGCTGTTTATAGAACGCTTCATTAAGCCTCCCTAGGAAAATAAGACTGTATGTAGGCTTCCCTTATCAAGAGACGCTTATGAACCATATGCTTTCAAAGTATATAGAAACCAGGATTAAAATCCAGGTGAAATGAGGTGGTGGATTAGGCAATATAACTTAAAGCTTCCGATAAGGGAGTAAAAGAAATATGAGTTTTTTAATAAGTCATTTGCATCTTGAACAGAATTGATCCATGAGGGGTTTATTTATTTGACAGGCATACTCCTTGTTTCGTTTAAAACCGGGGGGTGAAGACAATTGTTGATAGACAGTATTACCACTTTAAAAATTATCCTTTACTACCTTATGATTGTAAATACAATTTGTTATTTTATGTTCTTCTGGGATAAGCGATTGGCCACGCGGGGACGCAGGAGGATAAGCGAGAAGAGCCTTTTCCTGGCAGCGGTTTTGGGCGGATCTCTGGGCGGACTTCTGGCAATGTATATGTTCCGCCACAAGACCCTGCACCGCAAATTCAAATTGGGAATGCCGCTGATTCTCATTATTCAACTGGCCTTGCTGGTCTATCTGCTGGGCTAAATAAAGCGGCTCATCGAACCAGAATACTCCAATATAATTCTGTTTTAGACAGGGCGCAACGTAGCAAACTATTCTAAACGAATTTATTGGAGTGATCGATTTGAATGAAAATGTATTTGTAAATGATCCGGTTCCTTACTGGATAGCATCCACTCCCGAAACCGACTACCCTACTCTAAAGGAAGATCTCACCGTCGATGTTGCCATAGTAGGAGGCGGGATGGTGGGGATACTTTCAGGGTATTTGCTGTCCCGGGCGGGGCTTACGGTGGCTGTACTGGAGGCAAGCCATATTCTTCAGGGGACTACCGGCCATACTACAGCCAAAATTACCTCCCAGCATTCTCTGATCTATGACCGCCTGAAAAAAAGCGTTGGCGAAGAGCAGGCCAGGCAGTATGCCGACGCCAATGAAGCTGCCATCCACATGATTGACGATCTGGCCGGGGAGCACCATATCGAATGCGATTTTGTGTGGCGTCCGGCTTTTGTGTACACCGAGTCAGATAAGTATATAGGAAAGCTGGAAAAAGAGGCCGAGGCCGCTTCCAGCCTGGGGATCATAGCCTCAGTTGTAGAACACCTCGCGCTGCCCTTCCCAATCAAAGCCGCCCTTCGCTTTGATCACCAGGCCCAGTTTCACCCCTTGAAATTTTTAAAGTCCCTGGCTGAAGAGATGATAAGAAACGGGGGGCGGATCTTCGAAAATACCCATGCGGTAGAAATCGAAGAAGGACGTACCTGTGTGGTGAATACCAGCCAGGGCAATAGGGTCCGGGCCGATCAGGTGATTATTGCCACTCATTACCCCTTTTTTGACGGAGGCGGCCTGTATTTTTCACGCATTTACCAGGAAAGATCATATTTGATTGCCTTAGAGAACGCTGAGAAGCTACCGCCGGGCATGTATATTTCAGCCGAAAGTCCCACCCGTTCCCTGCGCAGCCAGCGTTTTCGGGAGGGAGAAATGCTCCTGATTGGCGGCGAAAACCATAAGGCCGGGCAGTGCCAGAACACCAACCTCTGTTATCAGAACCTGCTCCAGTTTGCCCGGGATAATTTCAAGGTAAAAGACGTCCTCTACCGCTGGTCAACCCAGGACTGTATGACCCTGGACGGGATTCCTTATACGGGAAGATTGACCCTGCGCAGCCCCGACCTCTATCTGGCTACCGGTTTTGGCAAATGGGGAATGACAAACAGCGCGGCTTCAGCTATGATACTGCGTGATTTAATTACCCGGGGGGAGAGCCCCTGGGCACCGGTCTACAATCCCTCGCGCGCCACTTCGGCCAGCACCATTGTGAATTTTATTATCCAGAACGCGGATGTAGCTAAAAACTATGTGGCCGGCAAACTGGAACCGGCCATGGATAATTTGGACATTGATAAGGGCCAGGCCCAGGTTGTATACGTCGATGGCCAAAAAATGGGCGCCTATCGTGATGAAGCGGGCAAGGTCCACATGGTGGATATAACCTGCCCCCACGTCGGTTGTGAGCTGGAATGGAACCATGCCGAGCGCAGCTGGGATTGTCCCTGCCACGGTTCCCGTTTCAGCTACGAAGGGGACATTATTGAAGGGCCGGCCCAGTACTGCCTGAGTCACATTGAACAGCAGCCCAACCCGGTGGATCCCCATGTATATCAGTAGCTGGAACGAATGGTAAATATTTGATAGACCCTTCGGGGTCTTTTACTTTTGCCGGGAGTGACAGATATGTGACCGTTATATGCAAAAAATGATACAATAATCCCGGGCATGGAATTGAAGTAATGAAATACCAAAGGAGAGACTAGATGACATCCAGACAACGCGATGAATGGGTAAGCCAGGTTTACCAGGCGGCTGGAGGCATCCGCCGCCGAGTTCTTGAGCACACCATTTTAAACAACGGCGGCTATTTAAGTCAGGCCTGTTCGGCGGCTGAAATAATAGCCACCTTGTATCTAAAAGCCATGAATATAGGACCGGCTGCAGCTGAGCCAGTTCCCCCGCTTTTTAGCGGCGTACCCGGACCGGGTAATCCCGATTATGCAAGCGGCGCCGGCTACAACGGACCGCAGGGCCCTGAATGGGACCGTTTGGTACTTTCCCCTTCGCAGTATGCCCTGGTTTTGTATGCCGCCCTGGTGGAATTGGGCAGAATGGCCCCCGAAGGCCTGGCTCAGTTTAACCGGGATGGCAGTACGGTGGAAATGATCGGGGCTGAGCATTCACCGGGTATGGAGCTTATGACCGGTTCCCTGGGGCAGGGCATCAGTCAGGCCGCCGGACTGGCCATGGCTCGCAAACGGCATGGTGACCAGGGGCGGGTTTTCGTTTTTATGTCGGACGGAGAATTTCAATCAGGCCAGGTCTGGGAAGCGATTCAGGCCATGGCCTTTTATCAGCTGGACAATACCATCATTTATGTAGATGTCAACGGTCAGCAGTGCGATGGTGTTGTCAGTCAGGTAATGAATATCGAGCCCCTGGACAAACGATTAAAGGCCTTCGGAGCCCGGGTCATAAGAATTGACGGCCATGACGTCAAAGCACTGGCCAGGCCGGCTTCGCTTAAACCAGACGGCCGTCCGCTGGTGGTTTTAGCCGACACCGACCCCTGCCGGGGCATGGAACTGCTGGCGGCCCGAAGGCCCAAGCTGCACTATACGCGTTTCGAGCGGGAAGCTGAAAGGGAAGCCTTTCGTTCGCTGCTCGACAGCCTTTAGACACTAAAAAAGGAGTGCGGGAATGGAAGTACTATCCAAAGTGCATTATCACAACCTGGTCAAGTGGGCCCAGGACAAACCCGATGTGCTGGTTCTTTCGGCCGATTTATCCGGTTCTACGGAAATAGATCTTTTCCGGGACACCTACCCGGAGCGTTTCCTTTCCATGGGAATCGCAGAGCAGAACATGTTGAGTTTTGCCGGGGGCCTGGCCCGCGAGGGTTATTGCCCGATGGTTCACACCTTTGCCGTTTTTATCTATCGGCGCGCCTATGACCAGATCGCTGTATCGGTCGCCTATCCACATCTGCCGGTCAAAATGTTCGGCTTCTTACCTGGTATAATGACCCCCGGGGGTGCCACTCATCAAGCCATTGAAGATATCAGCATAATGCGATCTCTCCCCAACATGACTGTACTGGAATGCGGGGATGCGACTGAAGTGGAAAGCGTTCTGGATGTGGTCTATAAAGTGCCGGGCCCCGTGTATGTCAGAATGCTGCGTGGTGAAATACCCCGCCTTTTTGATTCTTTTGAACCTATGACGCTGGGCAAAGTAAGGACTTTAAGCCAGGGAGATGATCTGGTGGTGTTGTCCAGCGGCATTTGCACTGAAGAGGCTATGCGGGCCTTGCGGGTCCTCCGGAAACAGGGTCTTGCTGTAAAGCATATCCACGTTTCAACTCTCAAGCCGTTTGACCACCCCGAAATCATCGAGTCTATCGCCCAAGCCCGCTGGGGGGTTATAAGCATGGAAAACCATTCTATAATTGGCGGTCTGGGCACCATTGTCGCTGAGCAAATGGCCGGGGCCGGCCTGGGAAAGAAGCTGGTTAGAATAGGGATTAAGGACACCTTTTTGCACGGAGCCAGCCGCAAATATCTAGCCCGGGAATACGGCATCGATGCTCTGGCCTTAATTGAGGAAATAGAAAATCTGGTGGGAGAACGGTTCGGTTTAGGCGAAGCCGACCTGGATCAGATCCACATTACCCCCGTGCACAGTTCGGCCAAAGTGGAGGCGCTGTAATGGATCGTTTTACGGTTCGCTATCGTCTGAGCGGAGATGAAGCACAGGCCTATGAAAAAGCCCTCGACATCTGCCTGGAACAGACCGTGGAATTTCCAGGTGAATTAATTGGGCACGGTTTTATTAAAAACCAGATAGTGGGGCGGATTGAGGATTTCCATCCCGCAGAAGCGGGAGGATTTAGCGCCCTGATCAGCTTCGACGCTGATACGGCAGCCGATGAATTTACCCAGCTGCTCAATGTGGTTTTTGGAAATATCAGCATCAAACCCGGTTACCGGGTGGAAGATTTGGCCTTGCCAAACAGCATGTTAGAGCGCTTTAAAGGGCCGCGCTGGGGACGGACCGGTTTGCGGGAAAGGGTTAAGGTCGAGGGAAGACCATTGCTTTTTTCGGCTCTAAAGCCCATGGGTTTATCGTCACAGCAGTTGGCCGACCTGGCCTATAAGCTGGCCCTGGGGGGAATTGATCTCATTAAAGACGACCACGGTCTTACCGATCAGATTTACGCGCCCTACCATGAAAGGGTGCGGCTTTGTGCCGAAGCGGTGGAGCGGGCCAACCGGGAAACCGGATTGAGCTGTATTTACCTGGCCAATATCAGCGCACCCCATAATCAGGTGCTGGCGCGGGCCTACTACGCCCGGGAGCAGGGCGCCGGGGGGCTGCTTATCGCCCCCGGATTGGTGGGGTTTGACACTATGAGAACGGTGGCTGATGATAAGAATATTGACCTGCCCCTTATCGCCCATCCCGCCTGGCTGGGGACCTACGTAATGAGCCCCGAACATGGAGTATCCCATCGCACCCTGTTTGGGCAGTTGGTTCGCCTGGCTGGGGCCGATGGGACTGTATATCCCAATTTCGGCGGACGTTTCTCCTTCAGCCGCGAAGAATGCCTGAGCATTGTATCCGGCACCGGGGAGCCAATGGGAGGTCTAAAAGAAATATTCCCATGTCCGGGCGGGGGAATGAGCATTGATACCATTCCCGAAATGTTGAGCTTTTATGGTTCAGAGGCGGCCTTCCTTATTGGCGGCGGCCTTTTTAAAAAAGGCCCGGACATAATTGAGAACTGTCGCTACTTTCGCAGCCTGGTTGAATAAGTCTGGAGATGACGGAGATTTCGGGCAAG
>JBEHWI010000018.1:0-66236 GCA_040217815.1 Syntrophomonadaceae bacterium
CTTGGGTGGGGTGTTTACAAACTTTTTGTTACTAAATTCACCACCCTTGTCGCCCCCACCCCCGTCCCCTTGACACAGAGCTTTAAGCCCTCAGGGTGGCAACTAGTCGACGTGGATCGAGCAGTATATCCAGGGCATTGTTAATGTCAGCCACTACCAGGTCAGAACACATTAAAGCCTCACTGCAGCATCCTTCTCTGCCCATTACAGCTATAGCCAGAGCCGCCTCTTCCAGCATTAAAACATCGTTGAAACCATTGCCAATCGCTGCCGATTGCTCTTTGCCCAGGTTCACTATATAGTCCCTTTTGTCGACTCCGCCCGTCTCTGCATTCACCCGAAAGAATTCCAGCCCCAGAGCGTCAGCCGTGGCCTGGGCTCTGCCATAGGTGTCGGCCGATAATAAATAGATGGCCAGGCTTTTTTTCAAGGCCTCAATGCGTTCGGCCACTCCCTCAATTAATTCGCCGTCAACCGTCAGGGTTCCATTGATATCGAGGAGAAGATGGACAAGCCTTAGGGTTCGATTTCTTCCCGGAAGAGGCACTTCAATCACCTTTATCATCCTTCCAAAATTTTACTGAATATTTCTATCGTCCTTGAGCAAAATATACTCAGAAGCCAGAGATGCTAAAAAGTGAGCTAAGTCCCTTAACCATAAGGATAAATCTTAGCCAGTAACCTTATAAAAATAAGGTTGCAACCAAGTAAGCGTCTCTGGCTTCATTAATGCTCAAAAAATTTCCGGTATAGAAAAAGAATTGGTGAGCACAATAGTATTATAAATCAGCAGCATAAGGTTAAGAGCTTAATAAGTCCCTGTTTAAGGATAAATCTTATTAACTGACCGGCAATTAGTATTGCTTTTGCTGCTGATTTTTATGAATATCCGTTGGCGGCTCAATCGAGTCGTCAACGGATTTTTTAATTGAAGCGGCAAGATAGACGATTGAAAACAGCAGCGGGGAAGCCAGCACATAATAGTAATATAGGGGATAGGAGCCCGGGGTGGGAGCGTTTAACAGCGACCACCAGGGTAAAAGGGGCGCGGTCCAGAACTGCAAGGCAAATATGGCGTAATCATCCAGATTCGCAAAGGTAAATTCCGCCAGAACATAGATGCTCATAAAAAGGGCCGGTCCTTGCCATAAAAAAACCACCCAGGATTTTTGATAAGGGGTTATTCCCGAATTAAGCCGCCCCTCGGCTATCAATACGATTATATAAAGCAATGAGAGCAGAAGATCCAGCCCAGGAAAAAATGTACCTAGAGAAACCGCACAAAAAGCAAAAATTTGTATAAGGTAAAGCCGCCCTGCCGCTCTAATTATGTTCATAGGCTAAAGCTCCCGGATCACGGTCACCCGGGGACTCCGGTAGAAGGAATCGGGTGTAACCCAGATGTCATTGCCGCTATCCAGATCCAATCCCTGTGCAGCATAGGCTTTCCACATAATTTTGGTGCAGTTCCAGATGCGATCACCCGGTTTAAAGGCAATAGGATAAAACAGATCGCCCCTTTTATTCATAACGTATTCAACAGCCTTCTGTTTAATTTCCGGAGCAGCATTAACTTTTAAAAGACATACCTGGCTGTAGGAGTGAAAATGCTGCACAGGTGAAACCAGAACGCCCACCTCGGCATAAGCCTCCGCCACCTGATTATTGCCCAGGTATATGGCGGCATGCGAAAAGCGCCCGTAGGCGCAGTCCGGATAGCCCCCTAAAACCAGATCACCCGGTTCCAGCCCGTCAAAAGACATCTGGTTGTTGTAGAAGCCGGCCAGTCCGAACCCTATATTGCCCTGTCTGGCATTGTGCAGGTAGGTCTTCAGAGCCCCTTGCGGATTTGCAATGGCCTCCTGGTTTTGAAGAGCTGCGGCAATCAGCAATAAGACTGTTAGTATCGGAAACAGCCCTATTGTAAAGCGTGATCTCCAGTTAGCCGTTTTTTGTTTCATACTTCATCATAGGCTAAAAGCCTTTGCTTTAACAGCCTCAATAAATCAATTTCGCTGAGAAGCCCGACCAGGGAGCTTCCATCCAGAACCGGCAGGGCGCTGATTTTGTGTCTGATCAATTCGTCAATCGCCTCAGCCAAATCAGCCTCCGGGGTGGTGGTCCACAGCCTTTTGGTCATTATCCAATCAACCGGGGTTTCGGGAATAACCTCCTGTCGACGCAAGGCAATTTCTATATCGTGCTGGACAATCATCCCCAGCAGCCGCCCTCCTTCGATCACAGGAAGGCGCCTGATATTGTTTTCCCGCATCAGTCTCAACGCATAGTCGATAGATTTTCTACTATCAACCGTAATTAAGTTGGTGGTCATCAAGTCTTTAACCTTCATCACCGCACCCCCCTGATAATTCCAGTTTATCACATGTTCACTCAGTTCAGCAGCAGCTAAGATGCCTCTATAATAGTAATCGAATTAATAAATGCTAAAAGTTTACCTTATAAGGATACTCTTGGCGATATTGCAATCCAATAATTAGTTTACAGACTGTGTAACCAAAACGCTCATTTTCTATATAATCTAATTAGAGGTGGTTTCTTTGCACGGGGCAAATATCTCGCGTTTATTGTTAAATGAGTACAATCTGCTGCGCCGCGTTTTGGAGGGTAAAGCCGTTAAGCGAATCCTTGGCTATACCGAGGATCATGTCGCTTTGTTGATGGAGGATGGCACGGTGGTGAAGTTTCTTCATCTTGAGGACGAATTGATAATGGACATTGAAACTGCCTGCCAGCTGCCCGGATCTTAAAACCATATCAAAAACAAGGACGGTGGTAAAAAATTATGAAAAAAAAGGGCGCTCTTTTATTCATTCTGGTGTTTATCTTGACCGTGACCGCTTGTAGTACAGGCCCATCTACAACGCCGCCTCCGTCGTCCGAGAAGCCACTTGAAAATGCTTCTCTGTCTTCCCCCCCGGTCGTTGATCAGAGCGGCTCACTTAACACCGCAACCGCACCACCAACCCCGGCGGCGGCCAGCCAGGTTTTGAGCTGGTACTACAACCCGGCCAAAAATCACCAGACCCCCACCATACCGAAGGAAGCATCCAATTTGCTAGGCGACTACCATGGCATCTGGCTGCTGCCCAACAACGAAAAACGCATTTATTTAACCTTTGATGAAGGATATGAATTGGGCTACACCGAGCAAATTTTGAACGTTTTAAAGGCCAACCAGGTTAAAGCAGCCTTTTTTATTACCGGACAATATGTAAAAACCCAGCCCTCTCTGGTGCAGCGGATGAAAGGCGAAGGTCACCTGGTATGCAGCCACACTCAGAATCATAAGGATATGTCCAAACTGAGCAAAGAAGAAATAGTATCCGAGATCACCCTCCTGGAAAAGGAGGTGCTGAGCCGGACGGGAGTAACCCTGGACAAGTACCTGCGCCCCCCGATGGGATGTTATTCCGATCTGAGCCTGGCCGTGGCTCTGGAACAGGGCTACCGGAGCGTATTTTGGAGCATGGCCTACGAAGACTGGGATCCCGCCAAACAACCGGGGGCCGAAAAATCCTATCAATTTGTCACCCGCAATGTCCATCCCGGAGCGGTTATCTTGCTGCATGCGGTTTCCGCGAGCAACACCGAAGCTTTGGATCGGATTTTAAAGGAACTGAAACAGCAGGGATATGTCTTTTCAACCTTTTAAAAACCGGACGTTAAGGGGGGCTTACTTTAAAAAGGGCGCCCTTTAGGATAGAATGGATAAAAAATGTGATGGAGCTTATGCGCGCAATATTTAGGAAACTCGATCGAAGACTGGCTTTGACTGATGCGGAATACCAGCAGCTAATGGAATATATCGAACAGATGGGCCGCAAGTCCGCCCCATCATACAGCCTGTTTTACCAGCAATACGCCGGCATTCTGGAGGACCGCTACAATACCGTCCTGCCCCGCTTCTGGTATGGGCTTGATGATGTTTTGAATTATCTGCTTGGCAACCAGGATAAACTCGATTTGGTCGGTCAACCTTCCTGGGAGCTTTTTCCTCCTTATCTGCAGCCCTATATAAAATATACTTTTCACCACGGCGATGAAAAGCAGCACCTTTTGCGTTGGACTAAGTGGCTGCAGGAGAAGGGCGAGGGCCGACTGGTTCTGCCCCGCCCCCGTTCGGGGCAGGTGGTATGTGTTTACGAAGAAGGCAATCCCCATAAGGAGCCGGGACTCAAGGTGCATTTCGAGCGTTTGTCGAGGTACACTTTTGTCACCCGTTTGCAGAGTTATCGTTATTTGACTCGCAACAAAGTACCCCGCGACCGGATTGAGGTCCTGGCGCCCGATAGATTGGGAGGTACTTTTACCAATAAAGACAAATCGCTTTATTATTTTATTTACCTGACCGAAGAAGACCCGGTAAAAGCGGAAAATGCCTGCCAGATTCTCAATTTCGTACTTGAAGGATTGAGGCGTTAGAGGATATGAACAGCAGCACTGAATTAGGGCAGATAAATCAAAAGCTTGACGACCTCTTTTCTGGCTGGACCAGGGATTTATCCACGCGTCAGGATTTAAGGGAGACGCCCTCCCTGAAGGGGTGGACGTTAAATAACGCCGAAGACTGTGATGTTATGTACCGCGCCCTCTATTTTTCAGGTCGGCGTTATGACTTTTACGACCTGATCTTTAACAGCCTGGCCAACCAAATCGTCCTCAAATGGCTGGGCAGCCGCCAGGACCTCATGGAAGACTTCCTTCGCTTTACCGCCTGGAGAATTTGTACTCAAACCTGCCGGCCGGATAAGCTGCAGTTTCTCATCAGCCTTTTTCATACTGATCTGCAGGAGGAATTTAGCGGCATTATAAATGCCCTGAACCTGGAACAGTGCCGCTACATCATGGCTCGAACCGCCAGCAGCCAGCTGCGCGATCTATTAAGGGCCAGAGAGTTGAATCTGCAGATGCAAAACCCGATTTATGGTATCAACCTGTGGGAAGAAACCCATCCCAACCTTCCCTACCCCACCCTGCATGGCGAAAAATATCAGCTCTGGCAGGAAGCCGCCCGCCGGATTAAGCTGGCCAGTGAAGGACATTTTACCGACCCATTCGGATCGGAACGCTTTTTTTTGCTGCTCGAATGCTGCGACCAGGTATATCGATGCGGCCTGGTGGAGGACGCCTTGTTGATGCTGGCCGAACTCTATATAAACTATCAAAACCAGAATCGCCTGGTCAGTGTCCTGGAGGACAGCCAGATTTTTAAATTATTTACCCGCCTCTGCCGGAGTATTCTGCCGCTGGCCGTATTATTGGGTGAGCCCTATCAGGCCTATCCCCACGCCCTCGCCTTTTGGCAAAAACAGTTTGCCCGCCTGCCCTGGGATAAAGGTTCAATGCTCTACCTGGACATGCTGGAGACCATAAGAGAAGGTCTTAAGGGGCAAAGCCACCAGGTTTTGTGGGAAGTCCTGTATAAATCGGAACTTATTAGAAATTTCCAGCCCGGCGACGTCGGGCCCCTGCGCGAAGAAGATATTCAGACGACCGCCGATGCCAACCGGCTTAGGGAGTGGCTTTCCACGGCCCGCGAGCGCATGGCTACCCGCCCGCACGAGGCGCTGACCCTCCTGGAGATGGTAAGGCTTTTACACAAACAGGGCAAGGTTGCCCAGAAGAATTTCCCGGCCCAGGCCTTGATGGAGTCCTACCTGGCGCTGTGGCAATGGCTCCCCAGCAAACTGTTCTTTAACCGTTCTCTGGAAGAGCATCTGGCTCCCCTTTTAGGCCGCTCCCTGCGCAATAAAATTCGCAGATTGGCCGAAGCACTGGAGCAGTATGACCCGGTCCGGATAAAAGTCGAGCTGGCCAGTCGGCCCGATCTTTTCCGGCACAAGGATGCCTGGGCGCAGCGGGAAGTGTTGCTGGGCCACTTTTTGGGGGTGTTGTCGTAATGAACCGGGAGAGTCAACCGGAAATCTACACCGCACAATTGGAAGAGCTTTTGGACCGCCTGCATAAAGATATTAGCAGTAATTTTGACGCCCTCACCGATGTGAAGGATGTCAGGCAATTGGATGATTACATCCTTCAATTAAATTCGTTTTATTACGGCAGCTTTCACGAAAAAATCTTCCCCCTGTATCGCCAGCTCATCCAGGAGGACATGCAGGCTCAGCTAAACCTGGCCTTGCAGGAAGACACTCTGCGCCAGGGAATATTAGGGAACATCAAGCGTTACGCTCAGCTGTACAACCAGGTAAAGCGGCTTACCGCCACCCTGAACCAGGGGAAGGAGATAACCTACCGGCTTATCCTGACCAATGACCGGCGGGAAGACCATAATTCCATCGACTTGTATGCAGCTTTGAGGCACTGGCGGGAGCATGTCCAGGCTTCTGCCGGACAGGTCGGGAAGCTGGAAGAGATAATAGAGGACCGGGATTTCTGCCAGGCATTAGGCAAGTCTCTGGGCAACTGGCCGGTAGTCCATTTTCTGGAACAGGTGGATCTTAGCCAGCCTGAACAGGGATCCTGTTACACCGATCTTTTAAGCTACTTGAATTATTGCCGGGCCTTGCTCCGCCAAATGCAAAAAGAAGATAAACCTTATGTAAAGAGTTCCGGCATTTTTAAGGAGTTGGATGAGCAAACCACCCGCCTATTAAGACGATCAATGCCGGTATCATTTGCCAACTACCGCCAGTATTGGAGCGATTTGATCGGGGGCATTCTGCCCACTCTTCCCCTTTACGTCAAGCTGGGCGAGTCAGAACTGTATAAGAACTCTCTGCGCAGACTGCTGCAGCAGTGTGACGACCACATCCTGCTGCTGGAGCGAGCGCAGCACCTTTTAATAGGCGGATATCGCGAGGTATTATTGCTGGCCAGTCGGGGTCCTTTGGAAAGGTCCTTTGACATCAAGCAGCTCCAAGCGAATCTGAATCGTATTCTGGATTCATTAAACGCCCTGGAAAAGGAGTTTTCCCTCCCGGGAGAATCAGATTTCCAAAACTTCAGCCAGCAGGCCGGGGACCGGCTGGAAGAGGCCGGTGAGCTACTCTACAAACCGGGGCCATATGAAAGTGCCACCCCGGCACTAATGCTCTTTACCGGCCTTTATCGCCTGGACCTGGAACGCCAGTATCTGCTGCGCACCATAGAAATGATGCGTGAAGACTTTAGGCGGCGTCATGAGCTCCAGGAAGTCCTGCTACATGTGGTTAATAGTCTCGATTCCTTTACCAATTTGTTGGGCAACATCCGGGCTGATCTGGAGCGGCTGCTGGCGCCCCGCAACTTGTCGCGCCTGTGGAAAGACCTGGATGTTCGGGTGGAGCGAATTCCCCTGGAAAACGGGAAGCCATTCCCATCCCGCTTCCTGCATCTTCTGGATAAAAACAAGCTCGACCAGCTTCCGGCCGGTTCCGAAGATATCTTAGTGCTCTATGAAGAAGGAGACCTGTTTATAATTCGGGTCGGCAGCGAACAGGATGAAGAAATACCTTATGTAAATATAGCGAGGAAGGAGCAGCCCCATGAAGCTGGGAATTGACTTTGGCACTTCCTACACCAAACTGGCGGTGTGGCAAGACGGGGAGATGCTGGACCTGTTGGAAGGGCCTATGCCGTCTGCAGCCACTTACGTACCCGATCTGGATAAGCTGTTTTTCGGGGCATTAGCTGTACAATTGGAGAGCGCGAGCAATCCCAGCACCCGCTTCTTCAAGCTTCATCTCAAAAGAAACCGCGGCTTCAACCTGGGCCCCTATTCCCTGGAAGCTTTACTGTACAACTTTTTTAGTTTCCTCAAGGAGTATTATGTTCTCCCTATGGGAATTCGTCCTGACTCAATCAACCTCTCAATTCCCAACAACTTTGGTTTAAAAAGCCGCCGGGCGCTCATCAGCGCTGCCCAAAAAGCCTTTTCCCTGGACGATATCGTATTGCTTCCTGAACCCCTGGCCGCAGTTCTGGGCTACAACTGGGCCCATCCCGACCAGTCTGCCAGCGGGGACTGGCTTGTTATCGACGTGGGCGGCGGCACTGTCGATTTCAGTTTTATAAGCCTGAATCCGATGCAAAACGAAATACTCTTAGAAAGCCAGTTTCAAGTAGGCCATGACGCCTTTTCCGGTTCGGAAGTGGACCGGATGGTTTTAAGGCGCCTTATCGCTCCAGCTTTTCAAATGCGGCATGGCCTTGATTTACCCTGTGCTATGTTGAACGAGAGGCTCGAATCCAGTGAAGAACAATACTGGTTCTATAAATGGATGCAGCTGGCGGAAAACATTAAGCTTAAACTGGATTGCGAAGAAGTTGTTAAGCTTACTGTTAACCAATTTTATAAGGATTTTGCACTTGACCTGTCCTTTAATCAGGATGATTTTAAAGAAGCTGTAAAACCAGTATTTGAACGACTGAGCCGCTACTGGTTGGAAGGGGTCTATGAAAGAGCCCGGGTTCTTGGTTTTGCCGGCAGTTCGGGTTGGCAGCTTGACGGGGTCCTGCTTCTGGGGGGCGGTTCTCAAACCCTGGGCCTGTCCGAGGTAATCGCCGGCCTCTGCCCCGGAGTACCTGTTATACGCCCCGCTACCCCTGACCTTTATGTGATTAAAGGCCTTGCCCGCTGGCCCGAATACGCCCCAACCGGCCGCATGAGACTTAAAACCATATATCCCTTTCGCTTTTACCGGGAGCAAAAATCAAACTCTGGTAACCAACTGGAAGAAATACCATTCGATTCCGCCCACCTGGAATTGGATTTCGCAGGCCGCTATGAAATAGGCAGCCTCAATCCGGAATCACCTGATAATATATCTGAAGACTCCAGGCGCATAGCCTTTAGAGTGTATGAAGCTGCCGAAATCGAGCCTCAGCTTGAACTGGAGCGTTTTATGGACCAGGAACCGGTGCTGGAGTTGGACATAGGAGAACCGGAATTGAAGGGCCCGCTTACCATCTATCTAAACCTGGCCAATGCCTGCCTGGAGCTTGATAACAATAACCTGGTAAGCAAAGATCTGCCTCAAGAAGACGATATCCTTTATAAAGCACGGATGAAGCAGCGGGCTGCCTATGACCTGGTGACGGCCTACAAATTTATGGATGAAATGCTGGTTGAAGACTATGCACAGCAGTTGGAAAATTACGGAGTAGATGACAGCCAGACTTCGCTCTACAGAATCCTTTCGCTGATGAAGTTGTATGGGGATAAATAAGGCTAAGACTTGCCCCTGAGCCAGGACAACCAGCTTTTTCCCCGCCCCTGTTCAGCCTTCCACAGTTGAAGAAACTCCTCAATTTTTTTCTCACGTTCCTGGTTGCGCACCTCGATTTTACTTTCCAGGCGCTCTACCCTTTCCTCCAGGCGGCGATTGCCTTCCAGCAACTCTTCGTTTTGCTCCAAAATGCGGCTGGTGACCGTAAGTATTTCCAGGGCCTCGGGATTGGTGGGGCGATGGGTAGCCTGCAGGCCGGTCTCTGAATTCTCTTCATTGTTTTCCAGGGCCAGTTTTATAGCCGTAGTGTTTAAACCCTTATTTTTCAAAGCCAAAACTAGTTTCAAAGTATCAAGATCCGATTCTGTATAAAGGCGGTCGCTGCGTTCGTTTCTTTTAATCTTGAGCTTCAGAACGTTTTCCAGGTAGCGCAAGGTATGCTGTTCAATACCTAGTATTTCTGCCACCTCACTAATTTTAAAAAATCTTTCGGCCATAGTTATCACCTTTCTCCCAGCCGGTTCATAAATTGTTATCAGGTGAGGCAATAAAGTTAAAATCCGGTCACTACAGTAATCTGAACTTAACAACTTTTTATCAGGACTCCCGGTTTACGCTGCAGCTCACACGGCCTTCGCAATCTAACAACGAACTTTATTGTGAACCTTTACTTTCCCTTCTCAATCTATATGCTCATACTAAAAATATATGAGCAGGGCCGCTCGCTTGCCATCGAACGGCCCTTTTTTTATGCATTTTTCTGGCCTGCCAATTTCTCCTAATTTCGATTTTATTGAACCGTCTTAAAGGAATCTTGACGACGGCGTTGAATTAATTAAAGTTGTGAAACAATTAACTATCACAGGAAAGGAGTGAGTTGTAGGTTCTTTATTAGCTTGATATAAAAGTATTGGTAGGAGGGGAAATATGTCATCTAATGGATCTAAAATGGATTTAGTAACGGTCAATATCAATGATACGACTTCAAACGTAGGATGTCTGGGCTTAATGGGTTTTGGCCTGACTACGGTACTGCTCAACATTCACAATGCAGGCTTTTTCCCGCTGAGCACCATGATCGTGGGTATGGGTATTTTTATGGGCGGCTTTGCTCAGATTCTCACCGGGATAATGGAATGGAAAAAGAATAACACTTTCGGCACCGTTGCATTCACTTCTTATGGATTTTTCTGGCTTTCACTGGTCTTTATCTGGTTGATGCCAGCCCTGGGCAAAGTTCAGGCTCCCTCTGGCAGTTCAATGGCAGCCTATTTCTTTATGTGGGGATTATTTACCTTTGTCATGTTCATTGGAACACTTAAAGCCAACAGAGCCCTGCAGGTTGTTTTTCTTTCCCTGGCTGTGCTTTTCTTCTTACTTTGTGCTGAAAATGCCGGAGTTGAAGTTGGTCACTTCCTTGGTTATGAAGGCATCTTCTGCGGCCTTTCCGCCATTTATACCGCATTGGCTCAGGTTCTAAACGAGATGTATGGCAAAGTTGTGTGGCCCATAGGACCGGTAGGTGGAAGCAGCCACTAATAATGTTAATTTAAATGACTATGCTGGAGCAGTTTTAAAGCTGCTCCTAAGCTTGGTCAAGCCATATATGACTATGACAAAAAATAAACCCGCTCGGAGCAATTACAAGCTCTTCGAAGCGGGTTAATTTTATTGCTTTTTCGGTAGGCTCCAATATTAGTTATATATTTTTATAATAGTCGTTCAAGATGCTTTCCCCGTACCCGTCCCCGGGAACCGCCCAGCGCCCGTTTAGATCAATCCATTTGGGGCTGACACCCCTCTTGACCAGAGTATAGCGAGGGTCTACGATGCTCTTGCCAGCCGGCAGCGGAGCAGTGCAGGCATAGGCATACAGGTGTTGAATCTGGGCCTCCACCCCATCAGCCGGGGTCCTAAAGAAAGCGCCATGCATTCCAACCTGAAAACTCACCCGCATAGGGTCGGCTCCATGCAGGTCTTCTTCACCGGTGGCCACAGCTCCCGTAGCTGACAACCCGCAGTAGTTGTTTTGCTCAGGCACCACCAACCCGCCATACTTCCACCATCCAGTTTCTTTGGCTGCCTGGCAAAAAGCGATGTCTCCCCTTATGCCATATTCTCTCCCGATGTTTATGTACAGGTCGGCCAAATCAGGGGCGGACGGATTGTTTTTAAGCTGTAGAGCGCGCAGCTGGTCGGCGGTAGCTACCGAGTCTCCCAAAATAGTCGTATCCGTTAAAGTATCAACGGGCGGTGTGTTTTGGGAAGAACTGGCCCTGTTTATTAAAACCTGGCTGTTTGGGGCATCCCAGGTTACATTAGCGCCCAGACCGGTGCTGATCGCGGCCAGGGGAACCATGGTTCGCCCGCTGATTATCTTGGGAGTTACATCGCTAAACAATTCCCGGTCATCGATAAAAACGCGAATAAGCGAAGTACCAGAGCTCTGCCAGTCTACTGTCTGGATTGGCCCTTTGGTGCTGATGAGAACTTTTCTACCATTGGGCAGCCACTTTACGTCTGCGCCCAGTCCCGCGCTGATACCGGCCACCGGCACCAGGGTGCGCCCGTTTTCAATGATGGGAGCTACGTCAGTATGCAGTTCCTGCCCGTCAATAAATATTCTTATAGTCCGGCCTGCAGCTGCTGGCCCTGCTCCCATTATTCCAATTGCAATGCAAAGCAGCAGGATAATCCATAACCGTCTGGTCTTATTCATTGCATTATGTCTATTCGTCAAAAGCCCACCCCCGAATTATGTAAACTATTTGCATTTCCACTTTAATAAATTCTTGTTAATAAGCCCAGTTCCTGCTTTTTGCTCGACCGCGATGGACTCCAGGCTCAAAATTTGGGCCGCTGCAGGAGCTGGTTCTTCAGAAAGCTTACTTATATTATCGTAATCTTCATTATTCGTCAGTATAGGAAAAAAATATTGGGAATTGGGAACCACAACCAGACAAGTTTTTTAGCCTCCATGGAGTATCTTATAAATGTACTCTTTTTTCCGCTTCGGAGGTCTTTAGAATGGCTAAACTATGGCACTTTTCGACACTAATAGGGCGTATCGCCACACTGGGCTGTATTTTTTGCGCAGCCCTAATTTATCTGTTTCACCCCTGGAATGAGCTTACTATCAGGTTGGATCTCAACCTGCTGGGCCTCTTTTCCTTGCTGGGGCTGACTGCCCTGTTTATCCTTATGCAAACTCTAAAAAAGGACAAGCCAACGTCCATTATTAACCTGCCCTTCATCCGAAAGGAAACTAAGGAAGCGCCCCTTCCCGGCACTATCAGCCGGGGTAATGTTCAAATAAGCCCTCGTCCGTACATTATTAAGAAAAGACCGTCCTTTTATCACGCCCTGGTTTTAGAAAACATACCGGAAAGCGTGGTTATACTGGATAAAAATGATCATCTGGTATATGCCAATTACAAGGCCCATGAGATCTACGGTTTAGAAAGCAAAGTAAGCCAGGGGCTGCCTTTGTACCACACGTTCGGCATGAGCGAAAGCCTGGTTCAAGAGATCAAAGAAGAACTTGCTGCCGGGCATCCCTGGCAGGGAGAACTGCAACTGCAATTGGACGGCCAACAAAAGACCTTTATGTACCGCATAGCAGGATGCGACAAAAAGCTGGGATACGATACGGTAATGATAATCTCCACTGATATCAGTGAATCAGTGGACAATCGGGAAAGGGCGGAAATAGCCAATTACACTCAAACCCAGTTTCTGGCCAATATCAGTCATGAAATACGCACTCCGCTGATCGGCGTTCTGGGTTCGGTAAGCCTCCTGGAACAGAGCCGCCTGGACCAACAGCAGATGGAGAACGTAGCTGTGATTCAAGAATGCGGTGAGCACCTGCTGCGTATCATCAACGATATACTGGATGTGTCCAAGATCCAATTGGGCATGGAAAGCCTGGCTTACTCCCCCTGTTATTTGCAGGATATCTTCAACCGGGTTATGTCTACGGTCGAGCCCCTGGCCAGGGAGAAAGGGCTTTATATTACTGCAGAGATCGAGGGGTCAAAGAAACAGCTTATATTAACCGATCACATCAAACTGCGCCAGATCCTTCTCAATATCTTAAACAATGCCATCAAGTTCACGGTTCAGGGCGGCATTCATATGAGGGCTCAGATCGAAAGCCGGGATGCCCGGGAATACTTGGTTGCCAGCATTGCAGACACCGGTATCGGGATAGAAAGAGATAAAATAGACAGCATTTTTGATCCGTTTACCCAGGCGGATGGTTCCTCTTCCCGGCACTATGGCGGAACCGGTCTCGGTCTATATGTATGTCAAAAACAGGTTGAACTGATGAATGGAACAATATGGCTGGAAAGCGAAATGGGACTGGGGACGGTTTTTCATATACGGATTCCGGTAGGGCTTCATAACGAAAACACTCCATCTGACGGCCACACCCAACCGGAACCCCTCTTAAACCAGGGGGGCAACAACCTGCTCGCCTTAAATCCGGTACAGGTACTGCTGGTTGAAGATAATCGTGTTAACCGGCGCATTGTATCACAGATGCTTACTAATTATGGCTTCGAAGTTACCAGCGCCCAGCACGGGCTGGAGTGCCTGCGTCTGATGCAAGACCGTATTTTTGATATAGTTTTGATGGACATGCAGATGCCGGTAATGGACGGCTATGATGCCACTCGCCATATAAGTCAGGACCCTGACTTGAGCCAGGTTCCGGTTATAGCGATGACCGCTCATGCACTGGCCGGAGACCGGGAAAAATGCTTTCAATGCGGGTGTTGTGACTTTATTGCCAAACCTTTTCAAACCGAGGAATTGATAGCGGTTATTAATAGAAACCTGATGAGCGGTCGGAAGGCCCATGCAGTCTCGGAAGTACCCTATGAACAGATTGTTAACGACCTGATGCCAGAGTTTATTGATTCTTTGAACGAAAACATACAGGATCTACGCAGGGCTTTGGAAAGCGGTGACCTTGAAGCGATTCAGAATATCAGCCATGATATCAAGGGCTCAGCAGGCCTATACGGATTTAAACGGCTTTCGGAACTTGCCGCTCTCATAGAGGCAGCCGCACGGGAAGCCTGCCTGCCCAGGGTGCGCATTCTTGCCGCCAACCTCAGCCACGTCTATGAAGAGTTGTACAGCCAGGTCTCCTGACCTGCCAGACCGCCGACGAAAGCGAATTCGCAGCTCTTTGCCTGGATCGGCGGCTCCTTGGCGTCCTGCCACCGCCGCACTAGCCCGTCCGTGGGCGTCGGCGGCTCCTTGGCGTCCTGCCACCGCCGCACTAGCCCGTCCGTGGGCGTCGGCGGCGTCAACCATATTATTTTGAGCGAAGCGAAATGGAATCGTGGTGCCCGGATGGTATGCTCGCCCTGGCTGCCCCGCATTCTTGACAGGCATTGTTCATGGGAGTATTATTTAGCCAGCGTAAAGCCAGACTATTCTGACTATTTGTATATTATTCAGGACTATGGATGCTCCAACTACAACTGCCCGGGGAGAGGAGAAGTTATGGCCATTGCAATTGTAACAGATAGTACCGCCAATATACCGGCCGGTCTCATTGAAAAGTACGATATAAAAATTGTACCGCTCAATATTCAAATCAAAGATAAAGTATATCGTGAAGGTATCGATATAAGCTGCCAGGACTATTACCAGCTATTGAGGCGCGAACCTGTTTTCCCCAAGACTTCCCAACCTTCAGCGGGCGATTTTCTCAATGTCTTTGAATCATACCCTGGCGACTGCGAAATACTGGTTATTACCATATCATCAAACCTATCCGGCACCCTGCAATCGGCTGCAACAGCCGCCTCCATGGCACAGGCATCGCAGCGGATAACCCTCGTCGACTCGGAAAGCACAACCATTGGTCAGGGCTTCCTGATCGCCCGGGCCTGTGAGATGATGGAAGAAGGCTGCACGATGGATGATATTGAAGTTGAACTGGAGCGGATCAAACAGAACAACCGGCTGTTCTTCATTGTCGATAATCTGGAGTACCTGGCCCGTGGAGGGCGCATCAGTCAAATAAGCAAATACATTGGCACCATTCTGCAGATGAAGCCCATTCTCCACCTCCACCAGGGTAGAATTGAGCTTTTTGACAAGGTTCGGACATCGTCCCGGGCAATAAACCGGATACTGGGAGAAACGAAAAAGGACCTCAATAAAATACAGCAAATGGCTATCCTCCACGTATCAGCTTCTAGTGAAGCCCACCAGTTAAAACTTATGGTTGAGGAAATTTTTGAGCAAGAAATAGAAATTTATGAGGCGACACCGGTGATAGGTACTCATGTGGGTCCTGGCACAATTGGTCTGGCTTACCATATGTAGGAATCTCATAATGCTTATATTGGAAAACCCTTTGCAAATGCGCAAAGGGTTTTTCTCATTACTTATTATTTGTTTTCCACCAATTCCGGTATTACAAATTGGCGATCATGGCATCGGCGAAGCCGGAACATTTTACTTCACTGGCGCCTTCCATAAGGCGGGCAAAGTCATAGGTAACCACTTTGCTGGCAATGGTCTTTTCCATGCTTTCGATAATCAGGTCGGCCGCCTCGTTCCAGCCCAGGTGGCGCAGCATCATTTCTCCGGATAGAATTACCGAGGAGGGATTTACTTTATCCAGCCCCGCGTATTTAGGCGCCGTGCCATGAGTGGCTTCAAATATGGCATGCCCGGTCAGATAGTTGATATTGGCACCGGGAGCGATCCCTATTCCGCCCACCTGCGCCGCCAGGGCGTCAGATGCGTAATCCCCGTTCAGATTCAGGGTGGCCACCACATCAAATTCGGTGGGCCGGGTCAAAACCTGCTGCAGGAAGATGTCGGCGATGGCATCCTTTATGAGCAGCCTGCCCTGTTCCAACGCTTCTTTCTGAGCCTGATCGGCCGCTTTTTCACCCTGGGCCTCTTTGATCCGGTCGTATTCATCCCAGGTAAAAACCTGGTCCTTAAATTTGGTTTCGGCCAGCTCATAACCCCAGTTTTTGAAAGCCCCTTCGGTAAACTTCATGATATTGCCCTTGTGAACCAGGGTTACGCTCTTGCGCTTCATTTTCAAGGCCTCGACGATAGCCGCCTCGATGAGTCGCTTGCTGCCCTCTTCGGATACCGGTTTTATCCCAATACCCGAGGTCTCAGGAAACCGGATCTTGGACACCCCCAACTCTTCCTGGAGGAAAGTGATAAGCTTTTTCGCTTCCGGAGACTGGGCTGAATATTCAATACCAGCGTATATATCCTCGGTGTTCTCACGGAAAATAATCATGTCCACATCCTGGGGGCGTTTGACCGGTGATGGAACTCCGGGGAAATAACGCACCGGACGCAGGCATACGTAGAGGTCCAGTTCCTGGCGCAGAGCCACATTCAAGGAGCGTATTCCACCGCCGATCGGTGTAGTCAGGGGGCCTTTAATGGCTATGATATATTCTCTGATGACGTCCAGGGTCTCCTTGGGCAGCCATTCCCCGGTCTGTTTAAAGGCCTTTTCACCGGCCATAACTTCTTTCCAAACAATCGACTTCCTGCCCTGATAGGCCTTGTCTACGGCTGCATCCAGAACCCGGGAGGCCGCCGCCCAGATGTCGGGGCCGGTTCCATCCCCCTCGATAAAAGGTATAATCGGATGATCGGGGACCTTAAGGACTCCGTTTTCTACCACAATTTTTTCCCCAGTAATGTTGGCCAACTTCAATTTCCCCTTCCTGTTTGGTTGCCCCGTTCCCGGTAGGCAAATCTATTTTCGGTTTTTATTTTTTCGCTTGTACTCTTCGTATAAATACATCAGTTCCTTGTCAAACAGGGAACGTTTCAGGCGTATGGACATGTCTCTAACCATGGGCAGCAGAATTTGGGCTTCCTCGTCACCGAGACTCAGGCCATATTCTTTGTGGAACTTGGAAATAATAGCGGCGCTGCCGGAATGCTTTCCGATCACAATCTGTCTCTCCAGGCCGACCTCTTCGGGCGCGAAAACCTCGTAGGTAAGCGGGTTTTTCAGCACTCCATCGCCGTGGATGCCCGATTCATGGGCAAATATGTTGGAGCCGACGATGGGTTTGCTGACCGGCAGGATGCGGCCCGAAGCCTGGGCCACGTATTCGGCCACTTCCCTGAACATAGGAGTGTTGGAAGACACGTTGACGTTCATAAGGTGGCGAAGCCCCATGATGACTTCCTGGAGGCAGGCATTACCAGCCCGCTCTCCCAGGCCGTTGACTGTAACCCCGACGTAGGTGGCACCGGCATATACACCGGAAAGGGCATTGGCGGTGGCCATGCCGAAATCGTTGTGGGTATGCATCTCAATATCCAAACCCACCGCATCTATAAGGGTCTTGACATAACGGAAGGTAGCCAGCGGGGTGAGTATTCCCACCGTATCACAGAAGCGCAGGCGGTTGGCCCCCGAGTGTTTGGCGGTCAGGGCAAACTCGGTTAAAAACTCGGCGTTGGAACGGGATGCGTCTTCGGCGTTTACCGAAACGTAAAGCCCTTTGTCCTTGGCGAATTTGACCGCGTCGCTCATCATTTTTAATACGTTATCCCTGGTGGTTTGAAGTTTATGTTCGATGTGGATGTCGGAGGTTGAGATAGATATAGCTACGGCGTCTACGCCGCAGTCAATCGATTCTTTAATATCAGATATTACCGCCCGGTTCCAGGCCATAATGCTGGCTTTTAAACCGAGGCTGACGATAGCTTTAATGCAGTCCTTTTCCGAGCCTCCCATGACCGGGATGCCCGCTTCTATCTGGGTTACTCCGATTTTATCCAAATATTTAGCGATCTGTATTTTTTCCTGGTTGGCGAACACCACCCCAGCAGTCTGTTCTCCATCCCTCAAAGTGGTGTCAACAATATTAACTTTGGCACCCTCTTCTAAAAACCAATCTTTGTTTTTGCCGGCATAAGTCATTATTTCACTTCCTCTCCCTGTCGAAAACCGGTGTATCTCCTTATATCACCAGTGCCGGTTACTGCTGACCGAGTATTTCCTTGAGCAGCTGGTTCACCAGGGCCGGGTTGGCCTGGCCTTTGGTCGCCTTCATTATCTGGCCGATAAAGAACCCGAAGGCTTTTTCTTTACCGTTTTTGTAGTCTTGAACCACTTTGGGATTATCCTTTACAATCTGTTCGATCATCGGTTTTAAGGCATCCTGGTCCGAAATTTGCACCAGGCCTTTTTCTTTGACTATCTCCTCGGCGTCTTTGCCGGTAAAGAACATCTCTTCAAAAATACTCTTGGCCATCTTGCCGCTTATGGTCCCCTCATCCAGAAGCTGAAGCATCTTCACCAGTTGATGGGCCTTAACCCGGGACTGGGTAATCTCCATGTTGTTCTGGTTTAAAAGACGGTTTAATTCTCCCATCATCCAGTTGGCTATTACCTTGGGCTGATTGTAGCCGGCCAGGCACTGGTCAAAAAAGGCCAGGTATTCCGGGCTCAAGGTTATAAGGCCGGCGTCATAGGAGGGCAGTCCGTATTCTTCCACCAAGCGCTGCTGGGCCTGGTCGGGCAGTTCCGGCAGGTTCTCCTTTACCCGTGCCACCCACTCCCGGGCGATGCGTAAGGGGGGAAGATCCGGTTCCGGAAAATAGCGGTAATCATGGGCGTCTTCTTTGGAGCGCATGGAGCGGGTGACCTGTTTGTCGTCATCCCAGGTGCGCGTTTCCTGGATTATGGTTTCGCCGTCTTCAATGGCTTCCACCTGGCGGCGGGCTTCATATTCAATCGCCTTCTCCAGTGCCCTGAAGGAGTTCAGATTCTTTATCTCCGCGCGGGTGCCGAATTCGGCCTGACCAAAGGGCCGCACCGAGACATTGGCATCACAACGCAGCGAACCCTCCTGCATCTTGCAGTCCGAGACCCCTATAAACAGAAGTACGGAGCGGAGCTTTTCCAAATAAGCACGTGCCTCCTGGGCGCTGCGCATATCGGGCTCCGATACTATTTCCAAAAGGGGCACTCCGGAACGGTTTAAATCGACCAGGGAAAAGGGGGTGGAGGTTATATCGCCCTGGTGCACCAGTTTGCCGGCGTCTTCTTCCATATGGGCCCGGGTAATGCCTATTCTCTTCCTGCCCTGTCCAGGCAGTTCGATGTCCAGATAACCCTTTAAACAGATGGGCAGATCAAACTGTGAAATCTGGTAGGCCTTGGGCAGATCCGGGTAAAAATAATTCTTGCGATCAAATTTGCTGAATTCGGCGATTTCAGAATTAAGAGCCAGGCCGGTCATAATAGCATATTCAACTACCTGCTGGTTTAACACCGGTAGCATGCCCGGAAATCCGGAGCAGACCGGGCAGACATTGGTGTTGGGTTCCCCCCCGAAGCTGTTGGCGCAGGAGCAAAAGATCTTGCTCCGGGTTTTTAACTCAACATGTACTTCCAGGCCGATTACGGTTTCGAAATCCGGCATGCTATTTCACCCCCAACTGCGGCTGCATCTTGTGAAAATCAGTGTGCTGTTCAAAGGCGTAGGCCGCCCGGAAGATGCTGCCTTCATCAAACGGTTTGGCAATCAGCTGCATCCCCACCGGAAGCCCGCCGGCCATACCGCAGGGTATGGACATTCCCGGCAGACCGGCCATGTTGATGGGAACGGTAAGAATATCGTTCATATAAAGGGTCAGCGGATCGCCGATCTGCTCCCCTATTTTAAAAGCGGTGGTCGGAGTGGTGGGAGCCACTATAACATCATAATTCTCAAAGACCCGGTTGAAGTCCTCATTGATCAGCCGTCTCACCTTCAATGCCTTTAAATAATAGGCGTCGTAGTACCCGGAACTCAAAGCATAGGTGCCCAGCATAATGCGGCGTTTCACCTCATCGCCAAAACCTTTAGCCCGGCTAAAGGAGAACATATCTACCACATTGTCGGCGGAAAAATCGCGCAGCCCGTATCTTACACCATCATAGCGGGCCAGGTTGGCGCTGGCTTCGGCAGTAGCCACAAGGTAGTAGGCGGGCAGGGCGTATTCGCTGTAGGGTAGGGAAACCTCCTCCACAATAGCACCCAGTTCCTCGTACTTCTTCAAAGCAGCTTTGACTGCACTCCTTATAACTTCCTCGATCCCCTCCTGGAAATACTCCCGGGGGAAGGCAATTCTCATACCCTTTATATCAGTCTGTAAAAAATCCGTATAATCAGGACGTTCAATATTTACACTGGTGGAGTCCAGAGGATCGTGGCCGGCTATTGCATTCATCACCAGGGCGCAATCCCGTACATCCCGGCTGAACACCCCCACCTGGTCCAGGGAAGAGGCATAGGCAATCACTCCCCAGCGGGAAACCCGGCCGTAGGTGGGTCTTAAGCCCACGATGCCGCAGAATGAGGCCGGCTGGCGTATGGATCCCCCGGTGTCGGTCCCCAGGGCATAAGGTACTTCCATAGCGGCGACCGCAGCCGCCGATCCGCCTGATGATCCTCCCGGCACCCGTTCCAGGTCCCAGGGGTTGTGGGTCGGGAAAAAGGCGCTCGATTCAGTTGAAGAACCCATGGCGAATTCGTCCATATTGAGCTTGCCTAAAAGGCACCCGCCGGCGTCTTTGAGAGCTTTGGCGGCGGTGGCATCATAAGTCGGGGTAAAGTTCTCCAGAATGTGCGAGCCCGCCGTGGTTCTTACTCCCCGGGTGCAGAAGATGTCTTTCAAGCCGTAGGGCACCCCAAACAGTCCGGAAAAACTGCCCTTTTCATCACAAAACCTTGCCTGTTCAAGAGCAAGGTCCTCGGTCCGGGTTATAAAAGCTTTCACCTGGTCTTCCACCTCACCTATGCGTTTGGCATAGGCCTGGGCGACCTCAAAAGCTGACGTATCCCTGCTCTTCAGAAGGTCCATCAACTGATGGACCGTAAGTTGGCATAACTGCATCACTAAGCCCACTCCTTTAAATGATCTTGGGCACTTTATACTGACCTTCTTCGACTAGAGGGCCGTTGGCCAGCATTTCATCCCGGGGGGGACTCGCCTGTTCTTGATCCTGCCGGAAAACATTGCTTATCGGGAGAATATGATCAAGCGGTTCAACCCCTTCTGTGTCCAGGGCGTTTAAACGGTCCGCATATTCCAAAATCATGCCCAGTTGTTGAGCATAGGCCTCTTTCTCGGCAGCGGATAGGTCCAGGCGGGCCAGCCTGGCTACATGTTCAACCTGCTCAATTGAGAGAGCCAAATATATCCCTCCCATCCTTAACATTCAAATATATATACGCACATTATTATAACAAAAAAACACCTGAACACCTAATAATTTAGCGCCGGGAAGCCCTCTGGAAGCCAGTGGGACCGGGTCGTTGTTACGTTTGAGATGTGTCAACAGCCCGTCCCCCCACAACACCCTGCTCCTAACATGCTTGAATAACATGTTTCTTCCTGAATACCTTAATTAGTTGCTCCGCTATCTTCGTTTCTTATACATTTAAATGCCTCATAGATCAGTATTGGACCAAAAACGATCACGGATATTGCTCCAACAAAATTTATCAATCTTTCAATAGGCTCCATCACAAAACCTGATAATCCACAGTTTAATGGTATTGTTTCAAAGACCAGTCCAACTATAAATCCCAAACCTAAACTGAATAATCTTTTCATATTTATCTCCTTCCATTTTTACCTGGGTATATTTTATAGTGGATTTACACCGAACTTTACTATAGTTAATAAAAGCAATAAAAATGCTAATGTAAATAGAAGGATTAATACTAAAAATAATGGCCTTTTACTGTGCAAGTATTTTCTACCTACGTAGATTAATGCACCTAAAACGATTAATTCGGAAAAGACCAATAAGTACATTGTTTTAATTTTAAGCTCCCTCCCTTTGGCCATACTAATGGATGAGACCTGGTAACTTATTATTGATACCATATATCAATGTTTTGGTTGTTTTGTGTTTCCTTCTACTCGCTTTACGTTATCTACATAAACATTGTTACATAATTTGCCAATGTTAACTGGATATTGGTTTATTCTGCTTGATTCTGAGAATGAACTACCCGAATAATGTTGTGAATATTGTGACGAGGGACGGGGTTACTGACAAATATTGCAATCCAAGATTATTTTTGCTTGCCGGGTCTATACTTTTTTAGTTCTATATAGTACTATTCTATATAGAACTAATTCGGAGGTGAATATGAATGGATTGGCGAAAAATAGGCATGGATATGATGCGCAAGACAGCCGTCGTATATATAAGCACCATCAATTCAGAAGGATTCCCGGAAACACGCGCCATGTTCAACCTTATTAACGAAGAACAGTATCCAGGCCTCGCACCCTTTTTCAGGGAATTGCCGGATTTCACAGTCTATCTTTCCAGCAATACTTCGTCTCGCAAGGTAGCCCAAATCCGCTCCCTGCCCCAGGCCTGCGCCTATTACTCCCTGCCTGAACAATGGTTTGGCCTAAACCTGATCGGTAAGTTGGAAGAAGTAGAAGATAAAGAGATCAAACGCAGCCTCTGGCAGCCGGGCTGGGAAATGTACTATCCAAAAGGCTGGGAAGATCTCGACTATGCGGTGCTCAGGTTAAAGCCCTATGAAGCTCGTTGTTATTACCAGCTCCAGACCTGCAATTTCGAGATATGAGTAGTAAAAGCAGTTCGGGAAGCGACCAAAACAAGCTGCCGTCAGCCCGGGCGGGGGGGTTTTTAATAGCCAGGGTGCACTACCTGGCCGACCGGCTGTTTGCCCGCAAGCTGAAAGAGTACAACATCAAGGATTTAAACCCGGCCCAGGGGCGTATTATGTTCGTTCTCTGGCGCAGGAATGACATTCCCATCCAGGATCTGGCCCGGCAGACCTCCCTGGGTAAATCGACCTTGACCAGTATGCTGGATCGCCTGGAGGCCGCCGGTCATTTGGAGCGGCGGGCAGACCCTCACGACAGACGCAGCCTGTTGGTGTCAGCCCGCGAAATTACGACCGAGGAGGAGCGCTTATACGAAGCAGTCTCCCGGGAGATGGCGGGTGAGTTTTATGATGGGTTAAGTGAGGCTGAGATCGATCAGTTTGAGCGAATCCTGGCCCATATCCTTAACAATCTGGATCCGGACAGCGAAAGCGTTTGACAGCCTATTTCCGGTAATAGCCAGGGGAATAGGATTGTAATTTTAGCGATTGGAGAAGGCAAGGGATTCTATCAGCCATCCGCCAACAAGATCGTCCAGGTCGGATATCTTTTCGATGATCAAATGGTGGGTCCAGCGATGAGGATAGGGATTTACGATTTTTTCGATGCGTTCGTGTTGGATTTGATAATCGAGACCGAAAGTGAGAACAATGCAGTCTTCCGGATGGTTTTTAGCCCAGACGGGCGGCAGCCAAACCCAGGCAAATTTATGGTGCCCTGCAAACGAAATCTGTGATTTCATCACCTGGATTTTTACCGGTCCGATAGCTTGGATTTTTTCCATTACAACCAGGAAAAGCTCAAGCTGTTTGGGGTTGTCGGCAAAGAAGTGTTTAACTTCTTCATACAAAACGCTGTCCATATTATGCCAATCTTTCAGGAGAGCTTATATCAATCTTCTCATGAATCGAGCATTTGCAACAATTCTTCTTCTCCCAGGATCTTAATCCCCAGTTGCACGGCCTTTTCGTATTTGCTGCCCGGTTCGGAGCCTACTACCACGTAGCTGGTTTTTTTGCTGACGCTGCTGCTGACTTTTCCGCCCAGGGCCTGAATCTTTTCCCCGGCTTCCTCGCGGGTCATGGATTCCAGGGCTCCAGTCAGGACAAAGCTCAAACCCTGCAAGGGCTTAACGTCTGAACTCTTTTCCTCTTCCAGATTGAGCCCGGCGGCTCGCAGGGCATCCAGGGTGGCCAGGTTGCGCGGTTCGGCGAAAAAGAACAGGAGGCTCTCGGCCATTTTAGGTCCGATCTCGGGAATAGACAGCAGTTCTGTCTCACTTAGGCACAGAAACTCGTCTATATGGTGATACTTTTCCGTAAGCAGGCGGGCGCTTTTGGCTCCGATGTGTTTGATGCCCAGAGCGGTGATCAGACGGTGCAGGGGCCGCTTTTTGCTCTCTTCAATGGCTTTGACCAGGTTGGCGGCTGATTTGCTACCCATCCGCTCCAGTCCGGCGAGACCTGCTTCATCCAGTATATATATATCCTCCAGCTTGTTTACCAGATTCTTTTCCACCAGCTGATCAACCAGGCTGGGACCCATGCCCTCAATATCCATGGCTGAACGGGAGGCGAAGAATATAAGGCTTTCTTTGATACGGGCCGGGCAGTTGATGTTTTCACATCGGTAGGCCACCTCGCCTTCCAGCCGAACCGCCTTGCTCGAGCAGGCCGGGCAGGTTTCCGGCGGGGTGATCTCGATCTCACTGCCATCGCGTTTCTCGCTTATAGGGCGAATTATCTCGGGGATTATGTCCCCGGCTTTATGAACCAGAACCAGGTCCCCTTTTCTTATGTCCTTTTCCCGCACCAGATCATAGTTGTGCAAGGTTGCCCGGCTGACCGTGGTTCCAGCCAGTGAAACTGGCTCCAGGATGGCGGTTGGAGCAATTATCCCGGTGCGCCCCACATTCACTTCAACATCCAGCAGGCGGCTTTCCTTTTCCTCGGCCGGAAACTTATAGGCAATAGCCCAGCGCGGGCTTTTAGCGGTTGCTCCCAGGAGAGCCCTGCTATCAAGCTGGTTGAGCTTAATTACGATCCCGTCTATTTCATAGGGCAGTTGATGACGCTGTTCTTCATAGATTCCGGTCATGGCGAATACTTCTGCTATATTCTCACAATAACGAGCCTCGCTGCTTACCGGCAAACCCATTTCCTTTAGAAAGCTTAAAACCTGGCGTTGTTCAGAAAGGGTTGCACCTTCCAGGTTGAGGATGTCATAAAAGAAGGCGGCCAGGTTGCGGCTGGCGGTAACAGAAGGATTGAGCTGACGCAGGGAGCCTGCGGCGGCGTTGCGGGGATTGGCAAAAACCCTCTCCCCGTTTTCCTCTTTTTCCTGGTTGAGCCGTAAAAACTCCTTCTTGGGAAGATAAACTTCACCCCGCACCTCCAGGCGGGGCAGACTGCGATGCAGCCGCAGCGGCACCTGTTTTATAGTTCTGACATTGGCGGTTACATCCTCTCCCACCTGACCATCACCGCGGGTGGCGGCGCTGACCAGCAGCCCGTCAATGTAGGTAAGCGCTATGGATACTCCATCAATCTTCAGTTCACCGACATAGTGGGGCGTTTCCACCGCCTTTTGCACGCGGCGATCAAATTCGATTAGATCCTGGTAGGAGAAGGCGTTGTCCAGGCTGAGCAGGGTCGTGCTGTGTCTTATCGGGGCAAATTTATCCAGAGCCTGCCCGCCCACCCTCTGAGTAGGCGACTCGGGCACAATCAAGTGCGGGTTTTGTTCTTCCAGGCCCTGCAATTCGCGCATCAAGTGGTCGTATTCCGCATCGCTTACCAGAGGTGCATCCAGCACATAGTACTGGTATTCGTGTTTTCTTATTTCATTGCGCAGTTCCTCAATTCTCGACTGCGGGTTGGCCACCATCATTCCTCCCTACTCAAGTTGCCCAACTGTACATAATAGCAAAATCGCAGAGCGAGCCTACCATCTGGGCACCACGATTTACGCTCCGCATATTAATAAGGTCGAGAAAGGCGAAGGTCAAAGAATCGCTAAAAACCGCGACTGAGGCGTACGTGTGGTACTTTGACGGAGCGGTTTTTAGAGATGACCCAGACGACGCCCATAGACGGGCTAGTGCGGCAGTGGCAGGATGCCATGGAGCCGCCGACGCCCATAGACGGGCTAGTGCGGCAGTGGCAGGATGCCATAGAGCCGCCGACGCCCATGGACGGGCTAGTGCGGCGGTGGCAGGATGCCATGGAGCCGCGGATTCGCCTTTATTGACGGTCTGCCGCTTAGCTCATCTTCTCCAGGGGGGCGAGATCAAGCCGCAGCATCTTGACTCCTCCCCTTTCAAAATCGACGATAACCACCTGGTCGTCTTCCGCGAACTGGATGATAACCCCCATGCCGAACTTGCGGTGGCGAACCATGTCGCCCTCTTCCAGTTTGCCCGGTACGGGCAGCCGGGTGGCCGGAACCACCAGCAATTCCTCCGGGATTTCCTGAAGGAAGCGGGAGGGTGCGTTGTTCCTTTCATATCCATAAAGCAAGCGGGTGACGGTATTGGTCAGGTACAAACGCTCTCTGGCCCGGGTTATACCGACGTAGCAGAGCCGTCTTTCCTCTTCCATCTCTTCCGGGCTCTCGCTGCGATAGGAAGGAAAAACCCCTTCCTCCATCCCGGTCATAAAGACCACCGGGAATTCCAGCCCTTTGGCCCCATGCAGGGTCATAAGAAAAACCGCATCCGATTGATCAAGGTCGTCGGTGTCCTGCACCAGGGCAATACCGGCCAGGAATTCCTCCAGCCCGGCCCCGCCCTGTTTTTCATATTCTACGGCTAGAGAACGAAGTTCATACAGGTTCTCCAGGCGCGCCTCGGCTTCATGGCGGTCCTGTTTCTGCAGTTCCTGTACATAGCCGCTGCTGTCCATAACCTCATCGATCAGCTGCGCTATTGACGCCCCGGAGGTCAAAAGCGAGCCATAATAACTGATCAGGCCGAAAAATTCTTCCAATTGATTGCGGGCCTTGTTCTGGATATTGCTGAGATTGCTACTGTCACTCAAGACTTCAAGAATGGGAACCTGTTTTTCCCGGGCCAGGCTTTCCACTTTTTCCAGGGTTTTTTCCCCTATGCCCCGGCGCGGCACATTAATGGCCCTCCTGAAGCTCAGCACATCGCTGTGATTCCCGGTCAATTTTAAATAGGCCAGTAGATCCTTAATCTCTTTCCGTTCGTAGAACTTACGGGCCCCTACGATACGGTAGGGGATGTTGTTTCTGACCAGGGCTTCTTCAATCGCCCGGGATTGGGCATGGGTGCGATAGAAGATGGCAAAATCCTTATAACTCATGCCCTGCCGAACCAGCTCCGATATGTTTTCCGCCATGAACCTGGCTTCCTGGAAGCTGTCCCCCGCACAAAAACGGACTATTTTTTCGCCCTCGCCCTGCTCGGTATACAGCTCCTTTTCTTCCCGGTCCTGGTTGTTGCGTATTATATGGTTGGCAGCCTTCAGGATGTTGCCGGTGGAGCGATAGTTCTTTTCCAGTTTTATTACCCGGGCCTCAGGGTAGTCTTTAAGAAAACGCTTGAGGTTGTAGGGCTCGGCTCCCCGCCAGCTGTAAATGGACTGATCCGGATCCCCCACCACATAAATATTTCGGTGTTTTTCCGACAGTAGTTTGGTCCAGACATATTGTGAATAATTGGTATCCTGGTATTCATCAACCAGAACATAGCGAAACCAGTTCTGGTATTTTTCCTTTACCTGGGGATGCTCCCTTAAAAGCTGGATGGACAGGTTGATAAGGTCTTCGAAATCCAGAGCGTTTAACTCACGCATCCGGGTATGGTAAATCTTGAATAGACGCAGATAGCTTTCTCGGGCGGCCTGGGGAGCTTTCAGGTTGTTGAAATACACCTCCGGGTTGACTAAACTATTCTTTACCTGCTTAAACATATATAAAAGATCTTCAGGCCGGCTCTGGTGTTCCTGATAATCCCGCTGAATGCTCTTCAGCAAGGCCTTGCTCTCACTGTCATCCATTATGGTGAAGTTGCTCTCAAAACCGAGCAGATTGATATCCATGCGCAGCATGCGGTAGCAGGCGGCATGAAAAGTCTGAATCCACTGGCCGTTGAAGTTGGGAATCAGCCCGCTTATCCTGTGCCGCATTTCCTGAGCGGCCTTGTTGGTGAAAGTAATAGCCAGGATCGATTCAGCCGGCACACCGCTTGAAACCAGGCAGGCAATCCGGGCAGTCAGCACCCTGGTCTTTCCACTTCCGGCCCCAGCCAGGACCATGCATGGGGATTCGCCATGCAGAACCGCATCTTTCTGGGATTCGTTTAAACCATTTAAAATGTCTAACAAAATAATGCCCACCTTGGTATATAATTCCATTATATCGGCTTAATCCTGCAAGCAGGAGTCCGGCACAACGTATTCTAATCATAGCATAAATTGGGACCAGCTTTCATGCCGGGTCTTAAGCTTTAAAAACAAGAGAGCGTTTTTATATATGAAGAATAAAGCAGTAAAATTCGCAATATTAGGAATTATACTGACAGCCCTGGTTGTTTTTTTATGGTATGGAACAAATCACCGAGACTGGCTTGATCGTACTCCCTTGGCCCCGGGTGAAAACCTTTCTCCCGTAGAGAGAATACCTCCGGATCAGCGCAAGGTTCCGGATCTGATAGTCCTGGGGGCCCGCCAGGAAGTAAGCCGGGGAACCGTCTATGACGCCTCCTACCAGCAGCTGGCTTATCCCGGTGGAGATGTTCCTCTAGGCCGGGGGGCCTGCACTGACGTGGTTATAAGGGCTATACGCAATGCCGGGCTTGATCTGCAGGTATTGGTTCATGAGGACATGAAACAGAACTTTTCGGCTTATCCACAACTATGGGGATTGAAGAAGCCGGACAGCAATATTGACCACCGCCGGGTTCCCAATTTGGTATGCTTTTTCACGCGCCACGGCCAAACCTTGAGCAAACAGGTCGATGGCAATCTGGATGAATGGCAGTGGGGAGACGTTGTCATCTGGCGTTTTCCCAACGGGCTCCTGCACTGCGGAGTAATAAGCGACCGTAAAAACGGGGCAGGGATGCCCCTGGTCATTCACAATTGCGATGTGGCCCGGGAACAGGATATACTTACCTATTGGGAGATAATAGGGCACTATCGCTACCCATAACCAACAGCAACGTAATTAAGGACTGGTGTTAATGAAAGTCGAACAGCTTAATCTTCACGGTTTGAGCCTGGAGGAGGCCATGCGAAAGACCCGTCAAAACTTGCAATGGTGCATGAGCAACGGAGTAGACGTCCTGGACATCAACCACGGCAAGGGTTTTCACAGTGAACGGAGATTCTCGGTTTTAAAGCAGGAAGTCAGACGCTATTTAAAAGAAGAAGCAGCCCTTGGTTCAAACGGCTACCGGTTGATTTACGGCGAGTCCGACTTTCCGGTAGCCCTTGCCTTTGACGAAGGCCACACCCTGGTAGTTGCCAAAGGCTGCGAAAATGAATTTATCGGAACCCGCAGCAAACAGGAAAGAAACCAGCGGGTATTCTCCGAAGAAGGCCGAATGCAGCGCAAGGCCCAAAAGGGGATTCGCAAAGATAGGAAAAAACGCCCTTAATGCTCGCTATTTGAGGATGAGCTGGTTCTGGCCTTAGACGCTTAAGCGCCACCTTTGGCGGCGTTCTGGAGCACTCCCTGTGGGGGAGTTATCTCACAGACCGCGACAACAATATATCATTTGAAAAAATATATTTGGAGACAAACCTCAATTTTTTTTGGGGACAAGCTTTCATTTTTTGGACAAGTTTTGTTTTTTTGGGGACAAGCCAAAAATCAGGAACCGGCCAACGCATATTTGTTTCTGACATCCATCGCCAGGGATCGCATAAGATTGTTTATGATGCGCTGGCCGTTTCCGTTTTCCGAGCTCATTATGGACTCAGGATGGAATTGCACGGCAAAAACCGGCAGTTCTCTATGTTCAACCGCCATGGGCACCTGGTCCTGACTGCGGGCCGTAACCTTCAAACAGGCCGGTATTTCTTGCGCGTAGAGGGAGTGGTAGCGGCCCACTTGAAACTCGCCGGGCAGGCCATCCCAGAGGAGCGAAGCAGCTTCCGGTTTAATCGTAGAGAATTTGCCGTGCTGGGGGTAGGCAAGCTGCCCCAGGCGGCCGCCGAAGTATTCCACAATGCCCTGAAGTCCCAGACATACACCGAAAATGGGCAGCCCGCGTTTCAATCCCAGACTGATGGTATCAGCCAGAGCAAACTCGGACGGCTTCCCCGGTCCCGGAGAAAGAACCAGGAGGTCGGAGGGCTGACCGCTTTGCAGCGTACGGCGCGCCAGTTCCGAGCGCATTACGGCAACCTGGCAGCCGGTGCTGCGAAAATAGGAGGCCAGGGTGTGGACGAAGGAATCCTCGTGATCGACCAGAATAACTTTTTTGCCCAGGCCCGGTAAATCCCCGGTACCCTTCTTCACCGGGTCCGGGCGGCCAGGTCTTTGCAGGGCTTTTTTCAAAGCGGCGGCTTTTAAATGAGTCTCGGCCTCTTCTTCTTCCGGCACCGAATCAGCCAGCAAAGTAGCCCCCACTCGAATTTCGGCCGTTTCAGCCTGGAGCCTGATGGTGCGCAGCGTAAGTCCAGTGTTTAAATGACCATCAAAAGCCAAATAGCCAACTGCCCCACCGTACCAGCGACGCGGGCTGTCCTCGTGATCTTCCACCCATTGCAAGGCGGCTTTTTTGGGGGCGCCGGTAACCGTAACCGCCCACATATGCGTGAGAAAGGCGTCCAGGCAGTCAAAGCCTTCCCGCAAACGGCCCTCAACATGATCGACCGTATGAATCAGGTGGGAGTACATTTCGATCTGGCGGCGGCCGATAACCCTGACGCTGTCCGGCTCGCATATCCGGGACTTGTCGTTGCGGTCCACGTCGGTGCACATGGTCAGTTCGGCTTCATCTTTTTGGGAATTAAGCAGCTTTCTTATCTGCTTGGCATCTCCCAGGGCGTCCCGGCCGCGGGCAATAGTGCCCGATATCGGGCAGGTCTCTATGCGTTCCCCCTCAACCCTCACATACATCTCCGGTGAGGCTCCGATAAGATATTCCTGGCCCAGGTTGATAAGAAAGCCGTAGGGGCTGGGATTAATTCCCTTTAAATTCAAGTATACCTGGGATGCCGGTTCACTGCAGGGTTCAAAAATAACATGGGAAGGTACCACCTCGAAGAGATCCCCGCGGGCAAAATATTTATGGGCTTCACGAACCAGAGAAGCATAGCGTCCGGGCGGGGCGTTGAGGCCGGCGACTGGACTCCGGTTCTCATTGCCGGGCAGCCCCTCTGCCGATATTTTTTCCGTCTCCAGCCCGGGAACCGAAAAATGGTATGATATGCAGGCGGCCTGCATCATACGGTGGTCCACGACCAACAGCCGGTCGGGTATGAACAGACAGAGATCCGCCGCTTCGGGCTCCCGCTGGTGTTTCATCTTCAAATCCTCAAATTGAAAGACCAGATCATAGCCAAAAGCACCATACAGGCCCAGGAAGCTGTCTTCCTTGCTGCCCAGCAATTCTTTGACTATGCGGATAACCGAAAAAATAGTAGCCTGCCGGCTGCGCTGGTCCTCTGGGAAAAACCCGTCCGGTTCTTTCACCAGTCCTTCGATTACATTTTCCAGGCAAACTGCGCCGGCTATGTCGGGTGAATCCTGCAAAGCCGAATAAATAGGCCCCAGCAGGCAGCAAGCCGCATCTTTTAAGGCCTTGATTCTAAATCTTCGGCCCATCCCCTTCAGCTCCAGAGCGGGGTTTACAAAACCGATATCCCAGCGTGTGTATCGCCCCGGGTAGTCGTAGCTGCTAGAGAACAACGCCCCTTTTTTCTGGTTCAACTCTTGTATGATCTCTTCGATGCCGTTATTGGCAGTAATTGGGCTTACTTCCCGGCGTACCTCTATGCCTCCCGGCGTTAAATAACAGCCAGGTTTGAACCGGTCTGATCCCATGGTTTCTCTATCCATTTAGGCCATCTCCTCCAACTGTGATTAATAGTAAAATGGGGAGCAAGGCTATGCTATGCTCTCCTCTGCTCAACTCAACTCTGCTCGCTCAAACTCAATTGCCGCCGGTGGATTTGCCCTGGAACCTGGCCATGGCTTTGATCTGTTCGGCCAGAGGAGCAAATTCTTCCGGAGTAAGGGACTGCTTTCCATCGGAAAGCGCTTCATCAGGATTCTGGTGGACTTCAATCATGAGGCCGTCCGCGCCTGCGGCAATCGCCGCCCGGGCCACCGGTGATACCAGGGAGCGTCGCCCGGTGGCATGGCTGGGGTCAACCATCACCGGCAAATGAGAAAGCTCTTTGACCAGGGCTACCGCGCCAATATCAACCGTATTGCGGGTCATATCCTCAAAGGTGCGGATTCCCCTTTCACATAAGACAACATGCTGGTTGCCGGCCATCAGGATGTATTCCGCCGCACCCAGCCATTCTTCTATAGTGGCAGCCAGGCCCCGTTTCAACAGGATGGGTTTACTGCACTTTCCCACCTCTTTCAAAAGGGCAAAGTTCTGCATATTGCGGCTGCCTATCTGCACCATGTCGCAAACCTGGCATACCCGGTCCAGATCCCGGACATCAAGAACTTCGCTTACAACCGGAAGTCCCGAGAGCTGGCGGGCCTCTTCAAGAATACTTAAACCCTCACTTCCCAAACCGGTAAAAGAATAGGGTGAGGTGCGCGGCTTGTATATACCACCCCGCAGGAGGTGTACACCGGTATGCTGCAATAGCTGAACCAGTTCTAGGTACTGCTCCCTGGACTCCACCGCGCAAGATCCGGCGATTATGGTGCAAAATCCTTCCCCAATAGTGGTTTTTCCGCGGGGGCTCAATATCTCAATATAAGTGTTCTCATTCTGAGGCAAACGGGCTGCCAGTTGATAGACCGCGCTCACGGCTCCAACTCCTTTCCATAATACCTGAATAACTATTTCCGCCTGTTAAGGTTCACTATATTAAGGGACCGTCTGCCTCGCGGGCATCTGCTTCCCTGACCCGGGCCATAAACCGGAAGATGGCGTCCTGATCCTTTCCACCACCGGGATGTTCCACCCCGCTGGAGACGTCGACCGCCCAGGGTTTAAGGCGGTTTATCAACTCTCCCACATTGTCAGGGTCAAGCCCGCCGGATATAATTATCCTTTCCCGCCCAGGCAGCCCAGCGAGGTGCTCCCAATTAAATACCCGTCCGGTTCCGCCCCGAACCGGACCCCGGCTCTTGCTGTCAAAATGGTAGGCCCAGGGGTTCCATTGCTCCATAAGGTGGTGATCAAGAGGCCCATCAACCGGGAAGCTCTTGATAACCGGCCAGACCAGCTGTTTTACCACCCGGGGGTTTTCCTCACCGTGCAGTTGAACCGCATCAAGCCCGCATAACGCCGCAATTCGTCGGATAGTATCAAGCTCTTCATTGACGAATACTCCGATTTTCAAAGGTCCGTTTTTCATTGCGCTGCAAATGTGAGCCGCTTCCAGGGGATCAAGGCACCGCTTCGAGGGTGCAAAGACCAGGCCCACCGCCCATGCTCCAGCTTCCCGCGCAGCCCGGGCTTCCTCTATGGTTTTGATCCCGCAGATTTTAACCAGGGTCATGGCCTTTCACCTTCCGCGTAGTTCAATAATTCCTTCAACTTATCACCGGGGTGTGTTGCGGTTACCAGGGCCTCCCCAATCAGCACTGCTTGAAAACCGGCGGCTTCCAAAACAGCCATATCCGGTCCGGATTTGATGCCGCTCTCGCTGATTTTAAACAGCGCATCATCCATATGCTCAACCAGCCGTAGACTGGTGGCAAGATTAACTTCAAAGGTTTTGAGATTGCGGTTATTCACGCCCACCAACCGCACCGGCAGGTCCTTTAGCAAATCGAGTTCATCATCATCATGTATCTCCAGCAGCGGCTCCAATCCCAAAGCCCCGGCCTTTTCACAAATAGCCAGCAGGCTGCCATAGCTGTGCAAGGCGGCAATGAGTAAAACCATCGATGCTCCCAGGCGGCAGGTCTCCAATAGCTGAATTTCATCGATGATAAAATCCTTGCGTAAAACCGGCAGACAGGTAGAATCCAAAACCGCTTGAACATAATCCTTGCTGCCCTGGAAGAACTCCCGGTCAGTGATGACCGAGACCGCGGAAGCGCCATTTTCTTCGTAAATAGCCGCCAGCCGGCCGGGCTCGGAGAAGGTTCCCAACACCCCTTTAAGCGGGGAGGCCTTCTTTACCTCGGCAATGACCTGCAGCCCTTTTCGGGCGGTGAGCGCCGGCCTGGGAACGGCGAGCTGGTCTGAAATGAGCAGGTCTCTATTTAAAGACTGTTTGAGAAGCTCTACCTCACGGCGCTTGGCCCCGACAATTCGTTCTAACATGCCAGCACCTGGTCCCGGCTGAAGCTCACCATATTGAGTAAAACTGATTTCATCCGACCGGCCGCGATACTTTCCAGAGCCAGTGCCACACCCTCATCGAGATCGGCCGCCCGGCCGGCGGTGATCAAGGCAGCACCGGCATTGATCAAGGCTGCATCCCGGTAAGGACTATACTCGCCATCGGCAATAGAAAAGATAATTCGGGCATTGGTTGCTGCATCGCCGCCCTTGATAGATTCCGGGGAAACCGGTTTCAATCCGGCCTGGGCGGGATTTATGGTGTAAGCCTTGATTTCTCCGTTTTCAATATCATAAACCGAGGTGTTGGAACAGGGGCTTATTTCATCCATGCCATTGTCGGCGTGAACCACCATAGCCCTCCTACGCCCCTGATGGATGAGTGTTTTAGCCACCGCTTCCTGCAGATGGGCATCAGCCAGGCCCAGCACCTGGTAGGTCAAGGGGCAGGGGTTGAGCAGAGGTCCCAGGAAATTAAATATAGTGGCAACACCCAGCTCGCGCCGCAAAGGTCCAACCTGCTTTAATATGGGGTGATAATTGGGGGCGAAAAAGAAGCTCATGCCCACCTTTTCCAGCATTCTGCGGGCGTGATCGGGCTGCATCTGAATATCAACCCCCAGAGCCTCTAAAACGTCGGCGCTGCCTACCTTACTGGATGCAGCCCGGTTGCCGTGTTTAGCCACCGGCACCCCGCAGGAGGCGACAATCAGGGCGGCAGCCGTGGAAATGTTGAAGGTTCCAAGACCGTCTCCACCGGTGCCACAGGTATCTATCAATTCCATATCACAGTCTACGGTAACCGCTTCCTCGTAGAGGGCTTCCACAAAACCGGATAATTCTTCATAACTCTCTTTGCGGGTCCTTAAAGCCCCCAGCAAGGCCGCCGCCTGGGTGGGAGGGACCTCAGCGTGCAGCAGCATTCGGGCCGTGCCATAAGCTTCTTCACTGCTCAACGAAGCTCCATTTAAAACGTTTTTTAAATACTGTCCAAACATTACCGATAACTCCTTTCCTAAATAAACCAGAACCAGTAACCTTTCAAAAAGCAGTTAAAATCAGATTCAATTCCTGTTAAAAATCTTATTGAAGAAATATTTATTGAAAAACGCGGCGACCGCCCCGCCAATCCATACCGGATTTTACGGGAGGCCAATAAAAGGTGGAATAAGAGCCGGCCAGGGTAAGCGACCTGTTTAAAAGCATCTGGAAAGAGGGATCACCAGATGGCAGTGATCCCAATCTTGCGGTAAAACAAGTGGGTAAAACCGATTGGCAAAGATTGAGAAGCCGATCTATCAGTAAACCAGACTCCTCAAATAAAAAATAAAAACCGGCACGATAAAATGCGCCGGCACTGCTGACAATACTCCCGCTCATCTCGTCATACTCTCCTCTACTCAACTAACTCATCTCAACTTATTCACTTGTTTACAAATTATACCTCTATGCCGGCCCTTGTCAAGCACGAATTTTTTCCAAGTCCTATAGAATAGCGCTCCTTCGTGCTTGCATTAACCATAATGTCTATTTAAAATTAAAATATATTCATAATACTTCTTTTTTATAGTAATCCTGGCAAATTTCTTGAGCTTAGCAAAGGAGGCTTCTTTTGTCTAATATAATCCACCTTCAAACCCTGGCCTTGATCTTTATCGTTTCGTCATTTACGATTTTTGTTTTCACCCGTTCCTTGAATCGGGAGCCCTCATTTACGACCTTGCAAGCCTCTCTTTTTATCACTTCTCTGGTAGCAGGCCTGATTCTATCCTATTCCACGAAACTACCTGCAACAGTTATTCTCGGCTCAGCTCAAGCCTTAATGGCTCTTATCTGGATGGCCCTTCTGAACTGGCCTCCGGGGGAGAGTGATTTGGGTAATTGGGAAAAATGCATCACCATCATTGGCCTGGCGCCGCTGCTTTTGCTTGCCAGGCCTGAAGTCTTCAGGACCTATGAGTTGAGCAATATAATACCTCCGTTCCTTGGCGCCGGTCTTTTTTTGATTGTTCTACTGATGCAGAGGAAGAAACATCCCCTCCCCCAACCGCACCTTTATACATCGCTGGTTTTCTTTATCATGGCTCCACTGGCCCTGCTTCGCCCCGATTCCTGGATAAAAACCGCCTCCATTCTGCTTTACGGAGGGGCTTTCATTTACTTCTTCGCTTACTTTTACCGGCAGTCTATGGATTTATTGCGTTCAAAAATAGCTGAAGCCGAGTCCAAACTTCTGGAATGGGAACGCGCGGTGCGCAAAGAGGTTAACAAACGGACCTTTGAAGTTGAACGTTCCAATACCCGGTTGCTGGATATGACCAAGATCGACCCCATGACCGAGTGTCTAAACAAGGTGAACATCATCAAGATCATTAACGATCTGGCCGAGGACCGCCAGCAGAAGCCATTCTCAGTTCTGATGTTTGACATCGACAATTTTAAAACTATCAATGACACCAGAGGGCACCTGACCGGTGATATGATCATAAAACAGGTAGCCGCAACCGCCCGCGGCTGCGTTCGTGACCGTGACAGCGTCGGGCGCTATGGCGGAGACGAATTTATTATCACACTGCCCACTGCCAATCTGACCGACGCCCACACCATAGCCGAACGCCTGCGCAAAAGAATCGCCGAAAACGAACTCATCGACTGCACCGTTTCAATCGGTCTGGCCAGTTTCCCCGTGGATGGGAACAACGCCCAGGAGTTGATCAAAGCAGCCGATGAAGGCCTCTATATATCCAAGCAAAAAGGCCGCAACGCCGTTTCCCATCTCAGCAACTCTTTGCCTTAATGAATTTTTAAGCCCGGGCGCAATATTGAGCCCGGGTCAACCGTATATATTAGTGGTACTAGCAATAGAAAGGGAGATGAGAACCTATGCTGGAAAAATCCGCATGGAAGATCAACGGATTTCTTGCCCTGTTCCTTGTCTTATTGATTTTTATCGCATCTATCTTCTTGTTTGCCCTGGAGTGGTTTTTTCTGGGGTCTTTGTTCTGCTTCATGTCCATTTTCATGTTGACTTGGATAACCGTTGTTCAGCCTAACCAGGCCAAGGTAGTAACCTTCTTCGGGAATTATATCGGCACAGTAAGAGAGAGCGGTATATGGATGATCTGCCCCCTGGCGGGAAGGACTAAAGTGAGCCTCAGGGTAAGCAATTTTAACAGCGCCACTTTGAAAGTAAACGATGTCGAAGGCAACCCGGTAGAAATTGCGGCGGTTATCGTTTACCGGGTGGTGGACACCGCCAAAGCCCTGTTCGACGTGTCCAACTATGAGCAATTTGTGGAGATCCAGAGTGAAACCGCTCTTCGCCATATCGCCACCAAATACCCCTATGACGATTTCGGCGAAGGCCGTCATTCCCTGCGGGGCAATCCCGATGAAGTAGCCGCCGAGTTGAGCGGAGAGCTTCAGAGCCGTCTGGCCCTGGCCGGGGTGGAAGTTCTGGAAGCCCGCCTAACCCACCTGGCCTATGCCACTGAAATCGCCAGCGCTATGCTGCAGCGCCAGCAGGCTTCTGCGATCCTGGCCGCCCGCCAGAAGATCGTAGAGGGTGCCGTGGGAATGGCCCAGATGGCTCTGGCCAAACTCCAGGAAGAAGGAACTGTGCAGCTGGATGACCAGCATAAAATGGCCATGATCAACAACCTGTTGGTGGCCATCATCTCCGAGCGCGGAGCGCAGCCGGTGCTGAATACCACCAACCAGCCCTAAGGTTACAAAAGATAAGGGGCGGCTATATGCCGTCCGTCAGACCGTCGACAAAAGCGAATAGCTGCGTTGCTCGACAGTCCTGCTCAATCAACGTACTTATGTACGCCTCAATCGCAGGACTATCTCGCGCCTTGCTCTTCGCTTCCGTCGCTCGCTCTGGACAGCTTGACGACTTTGTCGACAAGCTGAGGGGCGGCTATATGCCGTCCCTTTATGTTTGTTAAACAGCTTCTCGGGATTTCTTCTCTCGCAAAAGTCTTAAAAAACCGGATAGATAGACAGGTATTAGCAAGGCTGCCATTATAACAAGCCAGGCGGGATAGGACCCGCTGAATTGATCCGCGAATTCACCAAAAGAAGACCAGCTGCCATGAGGAGCTGCTGCCCAGATCGCCCCCACTATGACGATTCTTATGATTCGTGAACGCATCGACTGGTCCCTTATCAAGCCATAAAGTAGAACTAGAGTCCAGAACACCCATACAATAAATACGGCATTGCCAGGCAGGGCAAACACCACCTTTCAACCTTTTGATAATTTACTTACTATTATTCTACTATCTTCCAATTAGTTATTCTAGTACTCCTACCCTCGACAACGCAGTCATGCGAAAATTTAACCGACGATAATATATAGAATTAGGTTTAACAGAGTTACTAAATTATTTTATGGTCAGGGTGTGGCCGGTTTTAACCTGGCAGGAAGCGGCGCGTCCGGCGGGAAGCTCAACTACGTAGGAGGCGTTTTTAATCCAGGGGCTGAAACGACGGGCCGGCATGGCCTCTATCATATGGACGATTTCATTTTGGGCAGATACAAAAAGGACGTCGATAGCAAACTTCATTCCCACCGTATGGACTGATGTACAGGGTCTTATCACCAGGGCCTCACCGCAGGAATAATCGTCCCTTCCCAAAAGGCCCCGGAAGCGACGCCAAAAAGTAGCTGCCACCCTTCCGTTGTCGGCAATGAGGGCGCCATTATCATCATCAATTATCTGAATTATCTCCATTATCATTCCTCATTATTTGTTGAACATATCAATAATCTGCAATATGGCCGGTCCCAGTAATACAATAAGCAGGCTGGGAAAAACGAACAGCACCAGAGGGATCAACATTTTTATCGGAGTTTTTTGCGCCTTTTCCTCGGCCCGCAGACGGCGGTTAGTCCTGCCCTGCTGGGATTGGGAACGCAGCACGTTGGTAATGCTGACCCCCAACTGGTCGGCCTGAATAATCGAGCTCAAAAAAACGGTGACATCATCAACGTCGATCCGGTTGGCCATATCACGCAAGGCCTCGCGGCGCTGTTTACCCATATTGATCTCCTGCAGGGTCTTTTCAAATTCTTCGCTTAGAGGCCCCCGGGTTTTTTCAGTTACTTTCTGTATAGCCTGGTCAAAACCCAGACCAGCCTCCACGCTGACGCTGAGTAAATCCAACACATCGGGAAGGCTTTTTAAAATCAGAGTTTTGCGATTCTTCTCACTCGATTTTAGAAAGAAGTTCGGTATTAGGAGGCCGAAGGCCCCCAGGGCGCCAAAAATCAGGATATTGCGCGAAATAATTCCCAATACCAGGGTGAGGACGAAAATTATATATTTTAACGCCAAAAAGCTGTCGACGTTCAAACCCATAGGGTAGCCGGCGTTCATAAGCTTTTCCTCATACATGCTGCGGGTTTCGCTGCGCATAAATTTGCCGGTAAGAATATGCGTAATGCCTTCAAATATCGATTTAACCCGGCTGGGTAGTGGTTCATTCAACTCGGGCAGCGTTCTCTCGCGTTCCACTTCCTGAGTGTATTTATCTAATCTTTCGATAATGGCCAACTGGTCCCGACGCAGCCAGGCAAGAACCGAAAATGCGGCCAGGGTGGCAGCAGCCATGGTAAGACCCAGTAAAATCCATTCCACGATGTTCCCCTCCTTCCTTTAGTAATCAAAATTGACCAGTTTTTTAATTACCAGGGCTCCAACTATTTCCATTGTCCCGGCTGCCACTAGCATCATAATGCCTATCGGTTTTTTCACCATCACCATAAAATAACCGGGATTTACGGTTACCATAAAAGCCACCAGCAAAATGGGAAGCAGTCCGATGACTATTCCTGACATGCGCCCCTGGGCGGTTAGCACCTTGATATTGCGCTTGATCTTATCCCTTTCCCGTATGGTTCCCGATATGTTCTCCAGGATCTCGGCCAGGTTTCCACCGACTTGACGCTGAATTATAATGCCGGTAATGACCATATCCAGATCGTCGCTGCCCACCCGGTTTCCCATATTGAGCAAAGCCTCTTCCTGACTGACTCCCAGATTCATTTCCCGCAGGGTCCAGGCGAATTCTGATGATATGGGCGCCGGCATTTCCCGCCGCACCGTATCCATGGCCTGTTGAAAACCAAATCCGGCCCGCAAAGCATTGGCCATAACCGACAGCGAATCTCCCAACTGGCGGTTTATGGCCTGCAGTCGTTTTTCTTTTTTACTTTTCACCCACAGGCGCGGCAGTATGACGCCGAGAACAACCATAATGAGCGCCGGAAAGGTCTTTTGGGTAACAGTCCAAATCAAAAGGGGAAGTACGAAAATTAAGGCAAAAGACAGGACCAGGTATTCCTGGGCCTTGAGCGGTATTCCCGCCCGTATTAAATCACTCTGCACCTTTTGGGCTACCGAGCGAGGGGCAACCAACCGGGCCAGGGCTGCGATCAAACCGCCTGTTGATATTTTTCTGCTGCTGTCTCGATTAGGCTGAGGATTATTATTTATTTGTTTGAGCCTCTCCTGGTACAAGTCGCTCTTGGTCAAGCCTTTAAATATGGCGATAATAAAACAAGTCACACAGATAAATGTACCGAAGACAATCAACCATTCCATTACTTGTTCCCCCTGAATTACTGGTTGGGACTAAAGAAGTTGGGCGGGAAAGTTATGCCCGTGGCGGCCAGCCTTTCAACACATTTGGGCGTTATTCCGGTTGCCCGGTGGCGGCCCAGCACCCGTTTGTGTTCGTCAACTCCGGTTCGTTCAAATATAAATATATCCTGCAGGGTGATGACCTCTCCCTCCATTCCAGTAACCTCGGTCATATGCGTGATCTTGCGGGTGCCGTCCTGCAGTCGGCTCTGGTGGACAATGATATTTATAGCCGAGGCAATCTGTTCGCGAATAGCCTTGACTGGTAGTTCCATTCCCGCCATCAAAACCATGGTTTCCAAACGGGATATAGTATCACGCGGCGAGTTGGAATGGCCGGTGGTCAATGAGCCGTCGTGCCCGGTGTTCATAGCCTGCAGCATATCCAGAGCCTCTCCGCCTCGAACCTCACCGACCACCAGGCGGTCCGGCCTCATGCGCAGGGAATTTCTGACCAGGTCCCTAATAGTGACTTCCCCTTTTCGATCAATGTTAGGGGGGCGGGTCTCCAGGGAGATGACATGCTCTTGTTTCAGGTCGAGTTCAGCCGAGTCTTCGATAGTTACAATTCGTTCATCATCGGGGATAAAAGATGAAATTATATTCAGGGTACTGGTTTTGCCAGCCCCGGTTCCGCCGGACACAATAATGTTAAGCCGCCCTTTGACACAGGCTTCAATGAACTTGGCCATGTTCGCGGTCAGGGTTCCAGTCTTTATAAGATCATTGATGCCCAAGAGCTGGGAAGAAAACTTGCGTATGGTAACCACTCCGCCGTTTAAGGCCAGAGGGGGAATAATCGCGTTAACACGAGATCCGTCAGGAAGGCGGGCATCCACGTAAGGCATGCTTTCATCCACCCGGCGTCCCAGGGGCGCCAGTATCCTTTCAATGACGGTATTCAGATGTGCATCATCCCGGAAGCAGACCTTGGTAAGCTGCAGTTTGCCCCTTCTTTCAACATAAATCTGTTTGGGGCCATTGATCATTACTTCGGAAATGTCATTGTCATGGAGGAGCGGAGTAATCGGCCCGTAGCCAAACGCCTCATCTAAAACCTCTTTGACTATTTCATCCCGGTCGGCCCGGGTATAGTGGGCAGCCTGTTTATCGAGATAAGCATCGGCCAAACGCCTTATCTCTTCCTCTATTTCCTTGTAGGCCTGATCATCTCGGACGTCATGCTCCTCAAAGCCCAGATCCTTTATGGCTTCACGGTGTATGCCATAAACCACGTCCTGAAAGCGCTGTCCGCCGACTTCTTTAGCGGGAGCTGCCTGACCGGGGTTCTGCTGCTCAACCACCGGATTTTGTTGTAAACGACTTAGAAGGGACATCCTATCACCTCCTGATAAAAAAGCGGCATTTTTATACCTGCTCCTTTTCCAACATATGAAATAGGTTAACTATTTCCTTGGATATCGCAGCCCGGGGATTGATTTTGACAAAAGGAACCCCCTGGTTGACCGACGCCATAACCAGTTTCCCATCACTGGGCAGCTGCAGTCTTATAGGCATATCCAGGGCCTTTTCCACATCCCGGGCTTCTATCCCGACTACACTTTTGGAGCGATTTAATATCAAGTGCGCCTTGGGAAGCAGGTTTAATGATCTTAGAATATCCATGGCCTTCTTTATATTTTTTATGGAAGGAAGGTCCAGTCCCGTAACCAGGAGAATAAAATCAGAATTCTCCAAAATGGTCAAGGTGCTTTCATCGATATAGGAAGAAGTGTCTATAAAAGTATAGTCACAGTACTCTCTAAACAACGACATTATACGAGCTACACCGGCGGCGCTTACCAGTTCCGACAACTCCGGTTTGTTGGGGGGAGCCAATACATGAACCCCGTAGCGTTCATAAAGGAACTGTTCCAGGATTTCCTTTCCTGACTGGTCCCCTTCCTGGAGCAATTCCAGAATAGTCTTGCGCGGTTCAATATTCATCATCACGCAGACATCTCCGAACTGAAAATCCAGGTCCATAAGCGCCACCCGGCCGCGGGTGGATTGGGCGGCAGCCACTGCCAGGTTGGTGCAAACCAGGCTCTTGCCTACTCCGCCCTTGGTTCCAAACATGCTTATTATTTTCTGTTTTCCGGCAACAGGCTGAACATTGCTACTGGGAGCGGTGAAAACCGAGCGCTTCAGGGTTTGTCCATGCGCCTCGGCTACTTGATGTATGGCAGAATGAAGCTCGGTGGTGGGAATTGGTTTAACCAGGTATTCCTTGGCTCCTGCCGTCATCGCCCGCCGGAAGTTCTGGGTTTCGTCATTGACGGACATGAGTATTACGGCAACCTGGGGATAGTTGCGGGTAATTACCCTGGTCGCCTCAATGCCGCTCATTTCCGGCATATTTACGTCCATAAGGATAATATGCGGGTCCATGCTGGGAATCTGGGCAATAACTTCCTTGCCGTCCCTGGCTTCTGAGACAATATCGATAGCATCATCCAATTCCAGAAGTCTTTTAAGACTGGAACGAGTATTATCGTTATCGTCGGCCAGAATTATCTTGATCTGTTTCATATCCAGCCTCTCCCTATCTCACAAATTCCTTGGGTCCGATAGCCGGCGAAGTCGTAGTGGCTTTGTCGACCGGCGACCTCAGCAGCAGGCGGATAGCGCCTTTTTCCGTAGCCAGGGCTAGGCGCTGGGCTTCCTCAACAGATACCGCCAGAGTTACAGTGGTGCTATCCTGGGCTTTCTTTTCAACATTGGTGGCGGTATTTTGTCCTATAGACAAAACCATGACATTTTGAACAACCAAAATGCTATACGGAATCGGATCTGCCTCACCGGTTGCCTTAACTTCAACCACGGCTACAACATCAACCATATCACCACGCTGCACATTGCCGGAAACTCCACTGACGCTGTCAATTGCAACTGACATTGCCCTCTTATTTTGAGGTATGGCATAAGCCAGCCGCTTTTCCTCATCACTGGCCCCGAGCATTTTTTGGTTCAAAATCTGCTCACCGGCAGCGATATTGCTGGTAGTGACCTTTCCGACCACAGCTGTCTTGTCACGTACAGCATCAGGATGCACATACTGGGCCGGGATTTCTTCAACCACCAGGGAATTGGCGTTTATTACCGTATCCTTGGGAATGTTTTCCCTGGCCTTTACCACTGTTACCAGATCCTTGGGAGTGTAAGCAGTCTTCATGTCATTTAGATAACGATAAAACAAGGCCGCTACCAGCAGCCCAAACACCACGGCAATCAACCAGTATTTACGTGTCCCGCGCAGCATGTCAAATCCTCCCTGTGCCCGTATTTCCTGTCGGGATGAAGCCTAGCCCCCCCAACATTTCTCCTCAAATATCTTATCGTAAAAGATGCTGCTTATCTTAATTTTCCTAATATATAATCCTGTTCAAATGTTGAGACTATTCTTTAGCGAATATAGTTTTACTCTCTTTTAAAGCCCGGTTCACTCAACCAGTTCGGCAACATATATTCCCCGATCAGTGGCGTAGCTAGTGCTTACCCCCGGAGCGACATACTTGATAAAAGTACCGGTGACCTCACCCTGGCCGCCGTTATTCGGTGCATCAGTAACCAGGAAAGCAGCAAAGCCGGTTACCGTAAATTTACCATTGGAGCCCGGTTCCGACGAATTGTGGCCCAGGGGCACGATCAATATCCTGGAGCACCCTTCATGGTATCCGCTGATAGTGCAGGGAGGGCTGTGATGGCAGCCGTTAACCCGGTCTTGGATTCCCTGTCGGGTGGGTCCGATCATATTCCCGGTTTCCACTGGTATTACGTCTCCCACTTTGAGCAAGCCATTGTATCCATTGCTGATGTTATAGGTATAAGTACTTGCCCCGTTGCCTCCCAGCTCTATCGGTGCATACTGACCGGGGGGCAGTGGGTTGTCGAAGCTTGCTCCAAACTTCAAAACCTGGACATCGCCAAAGGTATAGTTGTTGTCTGTCACGCCGAAGGGCGTCACCCCATAGCAACCCGACATGGGAGAAATACGGGCTGTGGCAGATACACTCAACTGTTTTTTATCAAATCCTAAAACCCGGGCAAAAAACAGGTCCATGGTCCGGCTGGCCTGGCTGGTCATGGAACGGTGGTCGGCTGCAACTTGAAAGACCGTTTCACCGGTTTGCATATCGTTCAATAAAGCGTACTGAGAGGCCGTATTAACTGCTTTAGACGGGTCTGCCGGCAGTTCCCGCACACCCGCCAATACTGAAGCATCAGCAGCGTTGGCCAGTTTAATGCGGGTCGCAAACAGCATACCAACGTCGATGGCCAGGGCCGCCATACCCATCAAGGCCACTATGGCCAGGCATACCAGGACGGCGGTGGCGCCCTTTTGATCTAAATAGGTTTTGGTTATTCTTTTTAAATGCCCTTCCATGGCTATCACAATCCTTTAAGCATTTCGTCGCAATAACCTATTGCATCAACCGGGCTGAATACAGCCCGAAATCGTCGACCCATCACCCGTCTTCGGCATCATCCGATGGAATTATATAGCGGATAAACGCACCTTTGACGGTATTATCATTTCCTGAGCCAGTATACTCGGTTACGAGAAAAGCTGCAAAACCAGTCACTGTAAACCTGCCGTTGGCTCCGGAACGGCCGTTGTTGTAGCCCATTGGTACTACCATAATTCGTGAGCAGCCTTCTTTAAAGCAGCTTACACAGCAGGTCGGATTGTGGGCGCAACTGTCTATACGGTAGGCGATCCCCTGGCTGGTAGGCCCTGACATGTTGCCCGGCTCCACCTGTAAGACATCTCCAACCGAAACCGCTTGCTGATACCCGTATTTTATGTTGTCCCGGTAGGTATCGGCTCCGCTGCCGCCCAGGCGCAAAGCCCCAAACCAGCCGGATATATTTTCATTGCAGGCCCCCTGCTTCAAAGTCACTATCTGCCCAAAACTATAATTTTGATCCTTTATACCAAAAGGCACAATTCCGGTGTATGATGTCACCGGCGAAACATGAGCCTTGGCAGTGGCCTGTAGATCTTTGCTGGTGTATCCCAATACCCGGGCAAAGAACAGTTCTACTGAATCTTGGGCCGTACCGGTGATAGTCTTTTTATCGGGCGATACCGAGAAGCTGACTTCACTGGAGCCAATTCCATTCTGGACTGCATAGTATTCAGCCTGGCTTACTGCCTGGGTCGGACTTAATGGTAACTCCTGCGCTCCAGCCAAAACAGCCGCATCCATGGCGCGAACCAGACTTGCCTTGTTATAAGCAATGACGCCAACATCTACCGCCAGTGCCGCCAAACCTATCAAAGCTACAATTGCAAATGCGACTAATACGGTAACATTACCACTTTCTTCTTTAATGATATTTTCTAACCGCATAGCGCTTCCTCCGTTATCATTCCAGGCGCATGGTGCATTCGGAGCTTATGGGTAAAGGATTGGGTAAAAACTCGGGTATTAGAGGGGTTATCAAATCTACCGTGTAATTGACGGTCACCTTGAGAGGTTCTCCCTTGACTCTTGCCGAGTAGGCGGGGCTATACTGAACCTCAAGCTTATCGACATCTAGAGTGGCATGTTCATTAAGGAGTATGGTCGTAATCTGACTGTCGGTTTTGCCAACTGACGCAAAACGCGCTCCTTCACGGGCCAGATTATTTATAATCATATAAGAGCTTATAATGCGGCCGAATTCAATGATGCCCATTAAAAGCAGAAGCAATACGGGCAGAACCATGGCAAATTCTACGATTGACTGGCCGTCTTCTCTTCTTATCAGTCTCCGCATTATGCAAAAATTGCGCATCTTGCGCATTTAGCACCACCCTTTCAGGAATGTGCATACAACGCCCAGGGCAATAGCCAGGGCATAAGGGTAGACAACCTGCTCGCTGCGCTCGGTGTCAATCCTGGCCATGAGTGGCAAGGCATATTTAACGGCCCCCGGAAAAAGGTTTAACACAACCTGCCCCAGTTTGCCGTTGCGATAGGCGAAGATCAGCGCCATCAAGCCTCCCCACAGGGCCATCCACAAAAAGGTGCTGAAAACGAAATTTACTCCCTGGAAGGCACCTACAACTCCCAGAAGTTTGACATCTCCCGCACCAATGCCTCTCAAAGCAAAGGGAACCAAAAGAAGTGCTATTCCCACTGCCAGACCTTTAAGCGAAAACAGTACTTCTCCCCATCCGCCATAAAACAGATGAAGCAGCAGGGCGGTAAGCATTCCCATACCGGTCAACCAGTTCGGTATGCGCCTGTATTTAAAATCATAAATGCTGGCCGCTACCAGCAATCCTAATAACAAGTAGAGCATGCCTTCCACTCCCTGCCCAATCTCTTAATGCAGCGCTAAGGACAAAGAGCCCCGCTTTCCCAGCAGGGCTCTTTTGTTAGCTAAAGTCATCCCTATTCCTAGGTTCCGCTGGTTCCAGTCAAACCATCGGTAACCTCAGTGAATTTATCTGAGATGCCCGTACCCAACGCTCCTAATACACCTATTACGGCAACTGCGATAAGAGCCAAAATCAGACCGTATTCAGCCATACCCTGTCCTTCTTCTTCTTTTACCAGCCGTTTAAAGATATTCAACATCTGGATCCCTCCCGAAATTTTTTGTAATATTGGACAACTCTCTGTGTAGTTATATGATAAACCCGTCCCGTTATTTAGGCTATCAACTAAACGGCTCATTTTGTTCCAGCTGATATTCCCGTTTTAATATGGGACTTTATGCTTATATTGTAGCTCTTCTTAGGACCTTGCGCAAGCGTTATTTCTCAGAAGTCGCTTCCAGTGGCCTTAAATCCCCGCCCATAAACCTCAATACTCTCGTTGATTATAATAAAAGCGCGGGGATCAATCTGAAACACCACTTCCCGCAGCCTGGGCAGCTGGGTCTGCGGCATGGTGGCTACAATAATGGGTCGTACTTCCCCGGTATAGGCTCCCCGTCCCTCCAGAAGCGTGCAGCCCCGGTTCAGATTGTCCAAAATGACCCGGGATATCTGCTCCGGCTCACTGGTGATGATCATAGCCGTGTAGGTAAGCTGCAGCCCTGAAACCACGTTTTCCATCACCTGAGACGAAACAAATATGGCAATGGTTGAATAAAGGGTAAGGCTGATACTGGTGCTGAACAGAGAGAGGCTTACTACCAGCATGTTGCTTATAAATGAAGTCAAACCCAGGTTGACGCCCCAAAGCCTTCTCGCTATAACTGATATGATATCTATGCCGCCGGTCGAGCCTTTGTAGCGGAAAATAATACCCGAACCCAGGCCCGCCACCGCTCCTCCGAATACCGCTGCCAGGAGCGGGTCTTGCAGGGGATACTGCAGATTTTTAAGCAAGGCCAAAAAGGAGGAAAGAGAAGCCGCTCCCAACAAGCTGTACACAGCAAAGCGGCGGCTTACCAGACGGTACCCGGCTGCAAATATGGGAATGTTCAAAAGAGCGTACCATAAGCCCACATCCCAGTGGGTAAGATAGCTCAATATAATGGCGATTCCGGTTAAGCCTCCGGTTAACATGCGCGACGGCACCAGAATAGCCTGAATGCCAACCGCAAGGATAAAAGAACCGATTATTATGGCAACGATGTCGGCAGCTTTAACCCTTTCCAGGAACCCGGGCCGCAATACTTGAGCGGCTCTAAGCATCTGTCTCCCACCCTGTTTGAAAGTATTGTAGTTATTCTGCCCGATAAGGGAAACTTATTATGTGCTTGTAGCTACGAACAGAGCAAAGGCTATTGCTCTTTAAAGAAGCAACATCTATAGTTTAAAAAGATCAGTACTCTGTTAACCCTAATTCTGTATATTATCGCCGGTTAAATTTTCGTATGACTGCGTTGTCGTCAATCGCAATACGTCCAGTATTACTCATTCCTTGACGCCCATGGACAGGCTAATGCGGCGGTGCCAGGAGGGCAAGGAGCTGCCCGCCTTGTCCTACAAAAATTTTTCTCGACGAGTAATACACAGAATTAGGGTTAGCAGAGTACCAGGAGGAAGCTAATGAATGTCAGATTAATAGCCACCAGCGCTTTTGGGTTGGAATCAGTGGTGGCTCGCGAACTGCGTAGTCTGGGATATGAAAATGGGAAGGCGGAAAATGGCCGGGTCCTGTTTACCGCTGATTTATCCGCCATATGCCGCTGCAATCTGTGGCTGCGCAGCGCCGACCGGCTGCTGGTACAGATTGGCCAGTTCCCGGCCCGGAGCTTTGAAGAGCTTTTTGAAGGCACCAAACAGCTGCCCTGGTCAGATTGGCTGCCCGAAAACGCCAATTTCCCGGTGCAGGGTAAATCAATCAAATCCCGCCTGTTCAGCGTGTCCGACTGCCAGGCCATCGTAAAAAAAGCCGTGGTGGAAAGCTTGAAAAAAAGATACCGGCGCCAGTGGTTTGTAGAAAACGGCCCCCGCTACAAAATAGAGGTATCTCTTTTGGACGACATCGCTACCTTGACGCTGGATAGCAGCGGCCCCGGGCTGCATAAAAGGGGCTACCGCCAGCTGTCTCATACAGCGCCCTTGAAGGAAACCCTGGCTGCCGCTTTGGTGCAGCTCAGCCGCTGGAAGCCCGATCGGGCTTTTATCGACCCTTTCTGCGGTTCAGGAACTATAGCAATTGAGGCAGCAATGCTGGGCAGGAATATTGCGCCGGGCCTGATGCGGCACTTCGATGCCCAGGATTGGCCTACTCTATCCACCTCCCGGTGGTCTCAAGCCCTGCAGGAAGCGCGGGATCTGGCTTGCCCCCGGCAAAGGCTCGGCATCTTCGGGTTTGACATCGACCCGGAAGCAGTGCGTATGGCTCGCTACCACAGCAGCCAGGCCGGATTGGGCGCCGGTCTGCACTGGGAAGCCAGGGGAGTTAAAGATGTCTATTCCCGTTTTCACTACGGATATGTGGTAACCAACCCTCCCTACGGGGAACGGCTGGCCGAACCAAAAGGGCTAAATGTAATATATCAGGACTTAAAACAGCTGTTCATGCATCTTGACACCTGGTCCATGTCTATATTGAGCGCCGACCTTAACCTGGAAAAATCCCTCAAGAAAAAAGGAGATAAAAAACGCAAGTTGTACAACGGCAGAATACTATGCAACCTTTACCAGTTCTACGGGCCCAAACCCGATTCCCTCACCGGTCCTTTCGGATCATAAGCATAAACTGCTTTCGCTCCCCATCCGCCTGTCTCTTTTGGGCAGCTTTCTTAAACTTATATAAATTGGTTTTTTTAGCAATACTATTTGATAGTATGTAAATTTTACTTTTGCAGGTAAATCCGCGTTTGAGGAATATTGCCCTCTGGAGAATGCATAAAATAACTTGCCGGCCTTGACAGGAGGTTGTAAATAGATGATGTCGGTTATTCTAGCCGGCGGCAAAGGCTTGCGCTTATGGCCTGAAAGCCGCCAACACCGGCCCAAACAGTTATGCAAATTTTTCAATAATCGCTCAATGCTTAACAACACCATAGAAAGGCTGCTTCGTTCCGGATCAACCAATATCTATGTGGTAACCAATGATGAGTTACGGCCGCATATAGAAGCCGAAACCCGCTGCTATGCGGATAAGGCCGTTATTGAGGTTATGTGTGAGCCGCAGGGTAAAAATACGGCGCCGGCAGTAGGCCTTATCCTGGCCCGACTTTACCAGGAAAACCAGGAAGATATCCTGGGAGTCTTTCCAGCCGATCACTTTGTTGGTAATGAAGAAGCATTTGCGAAGAGCCTTGACAAAGCTGTTCAAGCTGCAGAGAAACACCATCTGGTTACCATTGGGATTGAACCCCAATCGCCGGAGACAGGCTATGGATATATTGAAAAAACCCGCTGGGAAGTGGGAGAAATTCCGGATGTCTTTCAGGTCAACTCCTTTTGCGAAAAACCTGACCTTCAAAAAGCTAAAGATTATCTAGAGGGCGGCTGCCATCTTTGGAACGCCGGCATTTATGTTGGACACAGTTCTACATTTTTAGAAGAATTTGCCCGGCACCTGCCGGAAATCTATCAACATATTATTAAGGGTGCCAGTGAATATGTTGAGGCCTATAACCGGCTGCCGGATGTAAGTCTTGACTACGGCATCGCCGAAAAATCAGACCGCATCGCGGTAGTTCCCTCCAGCTTTGACTGGTGTGATCTGGGCAACTGGAATGCTTTGGCCGATTTTTTTAATTCTGATAATGAAAACAATACCCTGGTCAGGGGAGACGCCGCCTTTATAAAAAGCAAAAATTGCCTGGTTCAACAAAAGGAAAAGTGCCTGGTGCTTTTTGGAGTGGATAATCTATTGGTGGTGGAAAGTGATGACATTATCATGATAGCTGACAGGTCCTTAAGTCAGGATATCAGGGAGCTTACCGAAGCACTGGTTCAGAAGCAGCGCCATTACCTGCTATAAATGCTATTTTTTGGCGTTTGTATGAGCCCGCCTAACAGCGGGAAAAATAAATGAAATGCATTCTTCTAGTAAAGGAGTGAGACAAGAATGTATATCGTAAACATCGGTACCTATCCGCCTAAACAGTGTGGTATTGCCACCTTTTCCATGGATTTAAAGCGGAGTCTTGTACAAAACGGCAATAGTGTAAGTATTTTAAGCGTTTCCGATGAAACTCACGAGTATGTATATCCCCCGGAAGTAATTTTTAATATCAGGCAGCATCATAAATCTGATTATCTAAAAGCGGCCCAGTTTATAAATTCCTCCCCACTGGTTGATTTAGTCATAATACAACACGAATACGGCATTTATGGCGGCCAGGACGGTGAACTGGTTATGGACCTGGTTAAACTGCTGCGTCGTCCCTATGTTCTGGTGACCCACACCGTTTTGCCCCAGCCTTCCAAGCATCAAAAACAGATCCTAAACTATCTCTGCCACCGGGCCGCCGGCATTGTCTGTATGACTCACCGTTCCGCCAACCTTTTGGCCGATCTCTACGAAGCGCCCCGGGAGGTAACCAGCGTTATTGCCCACGGCGTACCGGTTTTTCCAGTTCAGACTTCAATGAGTTTAAAAAGACGTTTTGGCTTTGAAGATCAAGAAGTCATCAGTACTTTCGGTCTGATCGGACCAGGGAAGGGACTGGAATTGGGGATCAAGGCCATGCAAGAGGTCTGTCGGGAGTTTCCCCGGGCTCATTACCTGATATTGGGGCAGACCCATCCCATGCTTAAAAAACTGGAAGGGGAGAGATACCGTGATATGCTGGAGGAAATGGTAGGCGATTTGGGACTGGATCAGCATATCAGCTTTGTAAACCGCTTCTTAAGCGACCAGGAGTTGGGTGACTACCTGTACTTGACCGATATTTACCTCAGTCCCTATCCGAACCGCGACCAGGCCGTAAGCGGCACCCTGGCATTTGCCATGGGCTGCGGAAGGGCCATCGTTTCAACCGGCTATTCCTATGCCCTGGAAGTGTTGGGCCAGGGCCGGGGTTTAATATCCAACAACCCGGAGTCCACAGAATTGGCCGCTTTAATCTTAAGCATATTAAAGGACCCCCCTCTCAAACAGCGCTTGCAGGCAGCCGCTCTTTCCAAAGGGAAAAGCTGGACCTGGCCTAACGTCGGCAAAGAATATACCCGGTTTTTCCACCGCGTTATAGACAACACGCTTCTTAATGATGAAAAAGGGGTTTCTTATGCCAAACTATAATCATTTTTTAAAAATGACCGACGAGCAGGGAATGCTTCAATTCTCACGCCTGGCGGTGCCTGATGAGGCCAGCGGCTATACTCTGGACGACAACGCCCGGGCTCTGATAATAGCTCTACACATGGATAATTCCCCTTTGGCAGAACGCCTGGCCCGGAACCTGGACCAGGCCCGGCGCCCCGACGGCAGCTGGTCCAACCTGCTTCTCAATGGTCGTTATTATAGTGATTTTGACTCGGAAGATAGTATCGGTCGAGGTCTGGTGGCTTGCAGCCTGGGTACACAAAGCCCCTGGCCCCGAGTAAGCGGACCCTGCTCCAGAATGTTTTCTCAATATATAAAATACCTTGATCATTTTACTTCGCCACGGGCTATTGCCTATGGGATACTCGCCCTGACCAGAGCCAAACCCGACAGGGGCGGGCTGGCCCTGCTGCAAAAACTGTGCGACAAACTGGTAAGCCTCTACCAAATACACCAGGGCGTTCATTGGCACTGGTTCGAGGATTATATGACTTACTGCAACGGCATCCTCCCCCAGGCCTTGATGGCAGCCTATCAGGTCAACGGAGACAAAAGAACTCTAAAAGTGGCTCATGATTCATTAAAACACCTGGTAGAGGTTCTTTTTCGCCAGGGTTATCTAAATATTATTGGCAACCAGGGCTGGTATCAAAAAGGGGGGCGTATTCCTTTATATGATCAACAACCGGTAGACGCCGCTTCCACTGCTTTTGCCTGTAATGAAGCTTACCAGGTACTGGGTTTAAATGACTACCGGGATTTGGCCCGTCTGGCCTGCCTCTGGTACAAGGGATTGAATGTCAACGGACTGTCGCTTATCGAGCCTACCAGCGGCGGTTGTTATGACGCTCTGACCGAAGACGGTGTGAACATGAACCAGGGAGCCGAGGCGGTATTGAGCTTCCTGGCCAGCCGAGTGGTCATGAAACAGCTGTCAATTCCGGAAGAATTTGAAGAGTCACTTTCCTTTTAGATAAAACCTCGCCAAATTAACAAGCCCGCTGCCAAACGGGCTAAATTAATTTTCTGTTTAATTTTAGGCTATTCAACCAGTTTATGATTTAATTCTGAAGCGTTCGGGTATCAGATCGGCCAGGGTGCAGTGGGCGACTCCAATGGTGGTGTCAGCCGCTCCGTAATAAACCAGGATTTCATCGTCATCTTCCAGGACTTCTTTATCCACCCCGGCTGCTGCTCCGCAAGTAAACACCACGTTGGGCACCCAGGAACCATCCAGCCCGATTTCATAATCCTCTTCCGGTTCCAGGATGGGATTGGGGGAGCGGAAGATCACTTTGGCCGGATTGTTGAGATCAACTAAAATTACGCCCAGGCGGTAAACATAATTGTAGTCCACCCCATGGTAAATAAGCAGCCAGCCATATTTGGTTTTGAGCGGCTGCGCTCCAGCTCCGATCTTTAACGAATCCCACATCCTGCCGGGGCGGGGGCCGATTATTATGGCATGCTTTTCGCGGATGGGAAATTTAAGCTGGTCTACATAAGTAGCCCAAATGCTCGGTTCAATACGATGGTAAATGACGTACCGGCCGTTGATTTTTTCTGGGAATATAATGGCATCTTTATCCCAGATATTTTTAAAGGCCAGCCCTTCCCGTTTCCAATCCCCATAGTTTCCAGCCAGGAAATGCTCCACCGGTATTGAGGCTGCTGCTATTTGCGCTACATTGCCGTCGTAAGCAGTGTAGAGCATGAAGATCTTGTCATCGACTACGATGCAGCGCGGGTCCTCACAGCCCATTTTCTCCTCCGGGGTGGCCGGCGATAATATGGGCTCAGGCAGCCTTTCCAAAACATGATAGCCGTCGGTAATCGCCAGACCCACGTGCGATATCCCGTCCTCACCTACCGCCCGGTAAAATAAGTATACTTTGTCTCCGATACGCAGGGCTCCGGGATTTAAAACATATTTGGACTCCCAGGGACTGTGTTCCAAAGGCTCCAGGATGGGGTTGGCTCTATGCCTCTTCAGATATTTGCTCGGTTCATTGGTCGTTTCCTGGACCATAACCGTCACATCCTTGGGGCGGGTGGGAAGCAGGGTGTCCAGCAAATTCTGGTCGCTTTTGCCTTCCTGGATCAGGCGCATAACCAGTTCGATCAATCCGTCCGGGTCATAGCCCAGGGCAGTGTACAAGGCCTCTAGGAAATCGTGATTGAACCAGCGGCTCTCCACACTAGTTGTCAAGGGAGTAGGTATCTTCAACCCTCCCTTAAAGCTATAGCTGGCCCAACTCCAGGCGGTGCAGGTCAAATAGGAACCGTCCTCCAGAACCTGACTCAGACCGTAGCCTTCGGCCATCAAATTGAAAAGCCTGGCTAGATCGGGCCTCTGCAGCTCATCCTGCATCCTGGCCAAATAACGCAATTTGGCAACCAGGTTGCGGTGATGGAAATTTTCAAACATGTTGTGGGCGGAAAACTCTTCCCCCCGGTGCAGCCCTAAAAGCGAGTTATGCACTTTAACCCCCAGGTTCTTTCTCTGCGAAGAATTGAGAATAAAGAGCCGGGAGTAGTTTTCTGCCAGGGCCAGCCGGCGGAGCAACCCGGTAAAATAACGTAAACGCGGGTATTTTCCTCCTTTGCCCGGTTCCAGACACTTTATGGCGATGCGGGCGGTTATACGGTTAAAGCTGGAGATCTTGCCCTGACTGACCAAGCCTAAACGCAGGTCGTCGGTCAAAACAATGGGCTTGATATCCACCCAGTCGAAATTCTCAGGTTTGATATTATCCACCAGCCAGATGAGATCCCGATCCGTATAAGTCCAGCTTTCAATCATATTGGCGTAGGTTACTGCATCCCGGGGATCCATTTTTTCGATAAGCTGCTCCGGCTTATAGTATCCCTGGGGAATCATCAGGTTTATGGGGGGAAAGCGCACAATCATTTCGCGTAATATATCTGAACTGATGGTAAACATACGCCGCTGTGGAAACAGCTCAAAAAGACGCTCAACGAATAAGCTGGTGCCTTCGTCGCTGTGCAGATCACCGGGCAGAATCTGTTCCAGGGCTTTCTCCAGCTCCTCCATGAACTTCTCCACCCCGCAGATTATATCCCGGGGTTTGGCCTTGGGATCCAACCCCAGACCCTCACACACGAAACGGTTGAACTTTTCATCATATTTTTTGCGCAGTTCTTTAAATATATTGTCCGTCTGCACCTGGCATTGGTCTTTACCCAATAGCTTTTTAGGCACGACGATGGGTTTGCCCGGAACATATTCCATATACCCCAGCGGTACGATGGCCGGCCGGGTCAGTTCATGCTGTTGAACCCATTGCCCGGCAAAGGCAGGTTTATTCTGCCAGAAGCAATTGGTGAGGTTCTGCCTTATAGACTCAACTTTGCGGACCATAATTTCGTCCCGCTCCGCCTGGGAACCGCACTGGATTTTAGCGCTAAATTCTTGGATGTCCTTAACATAGTCGGCCACCCGGCCATTGTATATCGCGGTAAGCAAAGCCAGAGCGACTCCGGGATTGACCTGGTCGTTGAAGGCATAGAGCTGCATCAGGTCCATTACCGCCGATACCCATAGCGCGTCACCCATCTCGTATTCACGGTCCGGGCTGGCAGCCAGTTTGAGAAACTCCTGACCCTGGCTGAGCTTTTCCAGTAGAACTCCATATTCTTTGCATCCATGCCGGTAGCTTTCCAGCAGATCGGGGAATGAATGGCCTATAATGTCGGGGCGCTTTATTTCACTGCGCGCCAGGATATCGGCGACTTTTATTACCAGCCGGTCCTTCAGCCAGGTGCTGTGGTCCCGTTTTACCGCTTCAAATACGGCCCGGGCGGTTTGACTGAAAATCCGGTTGCGGGCGGTCAGGTTGTGGGTTTTAACCACCCCGCCCAGACTCACTTCACATACATTGCGGTTCCAGCACAGAGCCCGGGTCAATAGCCAGAAATCAATGCCGAATCCCCGTATGCTGTCTCCCCAGAAGCGCCCTTCGTGGGCCAGTTCTTCGATAAAATCATGGGCTATAGCATACACCCCGCCCAGGGGATCACCCACCCTGAAACCGTAAAATACCTCCAGGATTGGAGCAGCCAGCATATGGGCAATGCTGTCCATGCCCTGGTAACGGCGCATACTGCCCAGAACCAGGTCATACTGGCCCTGGATGGGGGTCAAAAGGCTTTCCAGCCAGGTGCTGTCTATGCCCGGGCCCTGTTCAGTAGCCATGTTGGCGCTGAACAACAGCAGGTCCGCATCCAGCCGCTTGCTGATCTCGATTATGGCCCGGATGGCCGTTCCCCGGCCGCTTATTTCCTCGGGCATCAAGAATTCGATGTGAGGATGCTTCAGGCGGGTGCTCCGGATCACCTCCAGGCACAGGGCGGCAGAGGCATCGCCTACGCAGACAATCAACTGCCGGCGGCCGATCCAGGTTTGCAGCACTCTGTCAATAGATAAGAGCAGCGGGCCGATAGTGTCCGCCTCGTTATAAAAAGGAATGCCTATTACCAGATCATAGTTGGTAAATTCACTTAAATTGGGTGTAATTTTGTTAAGCACTTGATCGAAGGTTGCCTCTGCCCCTATACCGCTCAAACAAGCAGTCCCCTTTCTTATTAGCACCCTGTTAACCCTAATTCTATATGTTATCGTCGGCTAAATTTTCGCATGACTGCGTTGTCGTCAATCGCAATACGTCCAGTATTACTCATTCCTCCGCCTTGCCCTACAAAAATTTCCCTCGACGAGTAATATATAGAATTAGGGTTAACAGAGTGCTTGGTGTCAGTAATAATTATGCGCAAAAGCCCCCGATAATATTTCAAAACACCGCCGCTTCTTATTAGATCAAGGCTTCGGCCTGGTTAAGAAGCTCGCCGAAAAAGTCCAGGGCCTTTTCAATCGGTTGGGGTGTAGCAAGGTCAACTCCGGCTTTTTGCAGCAGCTTGACCGGGTAGTCCGAACCTCCCGACTGCAGGAACTCCAGGTACCGTTCAACGGCCGGCCGGCCTTCATCTTCAATCATCTCTTTTATGGCTGTGGCCGCTGAAAATCCAGTGGCGTATTTATACACGTAAAAGGCGGAATAGAAATGGGGTATACGGCTCCATTCCAGGGCAATCTGCTCATCCAGCACCAGCTCCGGTCCGTAGTAAGAACGGTTCAAATCCAGGTAGATCTGGTTGAACAGTTCGGGGGTCAAAGCCTCTCCGGCCTCCGCCTTTTCATGGGTGAGCTTTTCAAACTCGGCAAACATGGTCTGGCGGTAGACCGTTCCCCGGAACTGCTCAAGATAGTGGTTGATCAGATAGAGCTTCTCTTCCCGGTCGCTTGATTTTTTCATCAAATAGTCGATAAGGAGCGATTCGTTTACGGTTGAAGCCACTTCAGCCAGGAAAATCGGGTAGCGGCTGTACACGTAAGGCTGAGCCTGATTGGAATAGGCGCTGTGCAGGGAATGCCCCATCTCGTGAGCCAGGGTGAACAGGTCATCCAATTTCTGATCATAGTTCATCAATACATAGGGATGGGTATCGTAGGCTCCCCAGGAGTAGGCCCCGCTGGTTTTGCCTTCGTTTTCATAAACATCAATCCATCCCGAGTTCAATCCTTCTTTCATTTTCTGGGCATACGCATCACCCAGGGGAGCAATTCCTTCCATAACCATTTTCAGAGCCTTTTCATAGGGTATCTCCATCTTGTATTCATTTACCAGCGGCACATACAGGTCGTAAAAATGCAGTTCGGAAAGCCCCAGCAGCTTCTTGCGAAGCTCGATATAGCGGTGCAGGTAGGGAAGTTTGCTGTGTACGGTTTTGATCAGGTTGTCGTAAACCTCGGTTGATATGTTATCCGAATCCAGGGCCGCGTTCAGGGCGTTGGGATAACGGCGGGCCCGGGAGTAGAATATGTCGCTCTTGATGCTGGCACTCAAGGTGCTGCCCAGCGTGTTTTTCAACTTGCCGTATGAGTCATAAAGGCCTTCAAAGGCGTCTTTTCTCACCCGGCGATCGTAGCTTTCCAACAAGCGGCCCAAGCGGCCTTTGGTAATCTCCACTTGCTGCCCGTTCTCGTCCTTTATGGTCGGGAACTTTATATCAGCGTTGTTCAGCATAGTGAAAATGTTTTTGGAAGCCACGGCCAGATCAGCGCTCATCGCCAAAAGCTTCTCCTCCTCGAAAGACAGTATATGCTCTTTCTGCCGCCAGAGTTCGTCAAAGTAGTGTTCGTAAAGTTTTAGTTCAGGATTTTCGGTCATAAAGTCCAGGACACTTTGTTTTTCCAGGGAGTTCAGTTCAGGTACTAAAAACGCCGTGGCACTGCCAATATGGATGCTCAAGGTTTCAATCCGGTCGGCCAGGGCTTGATACCGGTTGTCGCCGTTGTTTTCGTCGCGGCGCATGCGGGCGTAGACATAGAGCTTCTCGCTCCGGCGTTCCAGTTCTTCGATATCTTTGAAGGCCTGCAGCATAGTTGCGGCCGAACTCCCCAATTGACCCTGGTATTGCTCTACCTTTTGCAGCATTGCTCCTATGCTGCTGAAATCGTTTTCCCATTCATCTTCATTCTTATAGATATCCTCCAACCGCCACTTGCATAAAGGATCTATTTCGCTTCTTAACTTAGCCTTGCCCTTCATCATTTTTCCTCCTCTATAATGCCTTTTAATGATATATTTTTTCCCTGGGAAATATTAATTAACCACTATTTGTACGCCTCTCCCCCCGGCCATATACTATTATTGCCAGATTATAGATTATAGAGGCTTACTTGGCAACGCAATTTCACTTAAACATCAAACAAATAAAAAAGGACGGACCTAATTCTATCGCATTAAGGTCGCGTCCCTTATAATACTTCAGTTAAATCTTCTTAATACTACATTTTTGCGCCCAACTGGGAATCCACCCCGGATATTGCAGTCTATATTTTTAAGGATTGGAAGAGTCTTTGGTATTTGGGTTCTTAGTATCGGGTTTCGTGTTATCACCGGATTTTGCGCCCGAACCGGAGTCCCCCGGATTAGTTCCCGAACCATTAGTTCCCGAACCGGAACCGTTGGGATTGGTTGTGGCCCCATTTCCCGGATTGGTGCCTGAACCGGAATCCCCGGGTTTGGTGCCATTCGAAGGCTGCTGGGTTCCCGAGCCGCTGCCGGTTCCCGGCTGGGTGCCGTTGGGCGTACCAGAGTTGGTACCCGTGGTTGTTTGCCCGGCTGGTCCCTGGGTTTCGGGAGTCGTACCTTTGCCTCCCTGGGCAGGCTCGGCACCGTCTTCAGCCGACTCCACCGGTTCACGGGTCACCCAGGTGGGCGGATCGTGAATGACATCAAAAGTCTGTCCAGCCAGCAGAGCGTCGATCAAGCCTATAGATACTTTTTTATCAGCCTCCCAGTAGCTGGCTCCATCCTTGGGACTGGTGAACGAATATCCCGGCAGAGTCTGGGTGATTATCTCGCTGTTGGTAAAATCCTTGGCCGCGGTCACCAGATAGACCAGATCGGTCATCGGTATATTGGTTTTGACGCTGTCCATCAACTGGGGAACCAGATCGGGCAGCTTGGTTATGGTCTTGGTCTGCAGCACTTCTTTGGCCAGGGCCTTGAGGAATTTGGCCTGACGCTGGGTGCGGCCAATGTCAGCCGTGGGGCCTCCTCTATACCGAACGTATTTCAATGCGTTTTCACCGTTCAAACGCTGGGTTCCTTTGGGTATATTAATATTCAGATAGGGATCTGGATCATAGTGCTTAAAGTCGGTCTCTACATCTATAGTGACTCCCCCCAGGGTGTCGATGATCTTTTCGAATCCCCAGAAGTTGGTTACCACATAGTAATCCACTTTAGTGCCCAGCAAATCGCCGACCACCTGGCAGGCCCCTTCCGGCCCCTTGGTCAAATTAATGCTATTGATTTTCACCTGTTTCCCGGTCGAAGGTTCAACCCTGGTGTCTCTCGGGATCCAAACCATAGCCACCTTTTTGTTCTTGGTGTCTATGCTGGCTAAAATCATGGTGTCGCTGCGAGAATTGGCTGACATATCGCGGGCGTCAATGCCCATTATCAGTATATTAACCACTTTTCCCTGGGAAACCATTTCCATAATACTCTGTTTAAAACCGCTGCCGAAGAATTTTCCTGCCAGAGCACCGCCCCCAAAAAATAGTATAAATACTCCTAAACCAATTAAAATCTGCTTATAGTTAGCTTTAATTTTATCCATCATTTAACTGAAATTCCTCTCCCCAGTCAATCATATATCTCAAACAACTAATTTTAACAGTTTATCCCGGGCGATGTCCATTCAAATTGTGTGTAAAACTAATGGACAATTGGCGCCGGTTCGGTCAGTTAGCTTTTAACTCTTCACCGTCTAAACGCCGCATCATTGCTTCTAACAATTGGCTCAAACCCTCTCCGGTCCGAGATGAAACCTTAAGCTCCCCGAAGGCGGACCCTGATTCGGGAAGCAGGTCAGCTTTGGTGAAAACCTGCAATATCTTGTCCTGTTGAGCGCCCAACTCTCCCAAAACCTTCTCCACAACTGCCATTTTCTCAATATATTGGAGGTCAGACAGATCGATTACATGAACGATCAGATCAGCCCGGGCAGCTTCTTCCAGGGTTGACCGGAAGGCCTGCACCAGGTGGTGGGGAAGGTTCTGGATAAAACCCACCGTATCGGTGATAAGGAAACCCGGGTGGTGGGGTAAACCTATTTTTCTGGTGGTCGTTTCCAGGGTTTGAAAGAGCCTGCTGTCCGCTTCAGCCTGGTCCTGCCCACTGCTGTGCCCCATGCGGCATAGGGCGTTAAATAGCGACGACTTGCCCGCGTTGGTGTAGCCAACCAGTGACACTTCTTTGATACCAGCCCGCTGCCGGCTTTTACGGTGCAGGTTCCTGGTTTTTTCTATTTTGGCCAGTTGTCTTTTCACGTCTTGAATCCGCCTCCGGATATAACGGCGGTCCATCTCCAGCTTCTGCTCACCGGCCCCCCTGGTTCCAATACCCGCCCCCAAACGGCTCAATTCGGTTCCCGCTCCGGTGAGGCGGGGCAGGCGATAAGCCAGGGTGGCCAGTTCCACCTGGAGTATGCCTTCCCGGGAATGAGCCCGCTGGGCAAATATGTCCAGAATGAGCATAGTGCGGTCCACAATCCGAACCTGGAGCCGGTCTTCCACATTGCGCATCTGAACCGGGGTCAATTCATTGTCAAATACCACCAGATGAGGTTTCTCACGCTCAACCAGTTCGTGCAGCTCTTCCAGCTTGCCTTTGCCGATATAGGTGGCGTTGTTGGGACGCTGCTGGGTCTGCACCAGGCTGCCTGCCACTACACCCCCGGCAGCCTTTACCAGAGCCTGCAATTCCAGAAATGATGATTCAAAATCTACACTTCGGCCCTTCTCTCGAACACCAACCGTTATAGCTCTTTCTCGTCTATCTTCTATGTTTCTTTCTCCCCTCCCTGGCGGCATCGCCTTTAGTCTTACGAGGGGAGTTGTCTCCCTTTTTACCAGTACCAAACTGACGACCAAAACTTTCACCTGTTCTGGTCTTTTTTCTTCCCCACAGGGACCTTTCTCCGCTGATCAAATCAAACCTCTGGCAGGCCCTCAAGGCTTCCTCGGCATGGGCCCGGTTGCGCGGATCGCGGAACTGCAGGATGGCCCTTTGCCAGCGGCGCTCTCTGGCCTCCCGGGGGACATGAATCTCCTGCCCGCTTTGCGGGTCCAAACCGCTTACATACATAGCGGTGGACAGAGTCATCGGAGTGGGCGTGAAGTTCTGGATCTGCTCGGGCTGAAAATGCAGCTCTTCTTTAAAGAATTCGGCCAGGGCTGCATTGTCTTCCAAACGGCAGCCGGGGTGGCCGGAAATGAAGTAAGGAACGATGTAGATGTCTTTTTTCAAGCCCTGGCGGATCTCCTTAAACGTTTTGGTGAAGCGTCGGTAACAGGCCAGGGAAGGTTTATTCATCAAACGGGTGACATGATCGGCTATGTGTTCGGGTGCAATCTTTAACTGCCCACCGACATGATACTGGCAGAGTTCACGTAAATAACTCCCGGATTTATCCTGCATGGCCAGGTCATAGCGCACTCCTGACGATACAAAGAGATGGCGTACGCCGGGGAGATCACGCAGCCTGCGCAGCATTTTTACATTAAATGCATGATCGGTATTCAAGTTGGGACAGGTCCGGGGGACAAGACAGCTGCTCTTGCGGCAGGCCCGGCACTTGCCCTCGTCGCTCCCCTTAAGGCGATACATGTTGGCAGAAGGCCCGCCCACATCGCTTATAGTACCCTTGAAATCCGGATGGGCGATCAGCTTGCGAGCCTCACGGACCAGGGATTCCGTACTGCGGCTCTGGATGAAGCTCCCCTGGTGCAAGGCTAAGGAACAGAAGGAGCAGGCGCCAAAACAGCCGCGGTGGCTGACCATGGAAAACTGTACCGGAATCAGAGCGGGCACCCCGCCCCTTGATTTGTATGCCGGGTGTTCCCGACGGGCAAAATCCATTTCATATATTTCATCCAGCTGCTGGCTCGATAAAGGCAAGGTGGGAGGGTTCTGCACCACCCAGCGCTGCCCGTTTTTTTCCGCCAGGGGGCGGGCACAATAGGGATTTACTTCCCTATGCACCATCAGGGTGGCCCGCATCAAAGCCCGGGGATCGCGCTGAACTTCTTCGAAAGAAGGAAGAAGTACGGCTCCCGAGGGCAGTTCTCTGACCCAGCTGCAGGTTCCCCTGAGGTCTTTGATGTCCTCAATTCTTTCCCCGCCGGCGCAGCGTTCAGCCAGGCGCAGCAGGGTGTATTCCCCCATGCCGTAGACCAGAAGATCAGCTTTGCTGTCTAAAAGCAGGGACCGTCTTATCGAATCGCTCCAATAGTCGTAATGAGCCAGGCGTCTCAGGCTGGCTTCAATACCGCCAATAATCACCGGGACTCCCGGGAAGTGCTGACGAATCAAGTTGCAATAGACTATAGTTGTTCGATCGGGACGCAGCCCGGCTTCGCCGCCTGGAGAATAAAGATCCCGGCGACGCTTTTTCCGGTCGGCGGTATAATGGTTTACCATGCTGTCCATATTACCGGCTGATACGGCAAAGAACAGGCGGGGGGCGCCCAGCTTGACAATGTCCTCACCGCTGTTCCATTTAGGCTGGGCAATGATACCAACCCGAAAGCCGTAACTCTCTAAAAAGCGGCCCAGCAAGGCAGCGGCCCAGGCCGGATGATCAACGTAGGCGTCTCCGCTGACAATGATTATATCGGCCTGTTCCCACTCTCTAGATAGCATATCCTTTTGAGTGGTGGGTAAAAATTGCATTGGCTCTCCTCAAAGCAAACGTCAGTCTGCTTTTTCATCCAAAGCTTCCAACATCAAACTAAAGGTTTCCCATTCTTCATAGGCCAGTCTGAGCTTTTCCTCAAGATTACCGAAAGTTTCAGCTCCCAGCCGGGCCGCTTCTCCCGAAGCCAGGAATTCGGCATCATAAAACTTTTGCTCCCAGGCTTTTTTCTCTTCTTCCCACTCCCTGATCTGCATCTCCAGTTCGTCGATGTGCCTGTTCAAGGTAAATCGTGAAGGCGTTTGCCTGGAGCCCGCCGGGTTTTTAGGCTTTTCCCGGCGGGGTCGGTTGGAGTCGGAAAGCTCTTCTACCCGGGCCTGTTTTTCCCGGTAATAAGTGTAATTGCCCCCATAGGGCACCAGGCTTTGGTTCTCGATGGCCAGCACCCGGTTGCATACCTGATCTATAAAATAGCGATCATGGGATACCATCAAAATAGTGCCGGGAAAACCGGCCAGTAGATCCTCGGCGGCCAGCCTTCCGTGTATATCCAGGTGGTTGGTAGGCTCGTCCAATATCAAAAAATTGGGCTTGCTGAGCAGGGCCTTGAGCAGGGCCAGTCTTCCTCTTTCACCCCCGCTCAGACTGTTCACCTTTTTGAAAACATCGTCCCCGCTAAATAATATGCTGCCCAAATAAGTGCGGGCCTGCTCCAGGGTAAGCGCAAAATTGTTATAGATCTCCTCCAGCAGGGTGTTTTCAGGATTGAGATTTTCGCTTTCCTGAGCGAAATAAGCAGCGCGCACCCGCGAACCCCACCTGATCTGTCCGGTTTGCGCGGGCTCCAGCCCCTGGAGGATTCGTAAAAAAGTAGTCTTCCCCGATCCATTGGGACCGATTAGGGCAACCTTGTCTCCCCGGCGTATTTTAGCATTTACCCCGCCCAACAATTCCACATTGTCAAAGCCTTTGCTTATCCCCTCTACCTCCAGAACATCCTCTCCACTCGGAGGAACCTGGGGAAGGGGCCACGCGGAAAGCACCTGGTCGTCCTGCGGCTGTTCCAGCCGCTCCAGGCGGCTCAATTGGGCTTCACGCCCCCTGGCCTGCCGGGCTTTCACTCCCGCTTTATAACGGGTTATGAATCCTTCAGTTTTTCTGATATACTCCTGCTGCCGTTCATAGGCCCGTTCCCAGGCCAAATCCTGGACAGCCCTCTGTTTCAGATAATTGCTGTAATTGCCCGGGAAAGAATACAAACGGCCGTTTCTCACCTCAATGATCCGGGTTGCCACCCTTTCCAGCAGCATCCGGTCATGGGATACCACTAACAGAGTTCCTGGGTAGGATGAGAGGTAATCCTCCAGCCACTCCACCGAACCGGTGTCGAGGTGGTTGGTGGGCTCGTCCAGGAGCAGGCAGTCCGGGCTGGCGGCCAGCAAACGAGCCAGTTTGATGCGCGTCTTTTGGCCCCCGCTAAAGCTCTCCACCAGCTGGCTGAATTGAGCCGAATTGAAGCCCAGGCCGCTTAAAATACGGCGTGCGTTTGTTTCACAGGCGTAGCCCCGGGCCTGTTCGTATTCTTCCTGCAGCCTGGCGTAGCGGCCCAAAAGGCGTTCCAGGTCCTGACCGGGCTGCTTCATCTGCTCTTCCAGCGAAGCCATGCTTTGACGCATGGTGAGGATTTCGCTGAACGCTTCCATTATAAAATCCCACAGCGTAAGCCCCTGGTCTTCAGTATTTACCTGCTCCAGGCAGCCAACGCTTAAGAACTGGGCCTTGCTTATCTGCCCCGCGTCCGGCTGCAAGGTGCCGTCCAGGCATTTCAGCAGGGTGCTTTTACCTGCTCCGTTCGCCCCTACCAGGCCCACTTTTTCGCCTTTTTGGAGTACAAAATCCACCTTATGCAAAATGCTGCGGCCGCCCAGGCTTTTATCCACCCCTGCCGCTTGAATAACAATCATTGATATTACCTGCCACACATTAATAACTCATGCTTACTTTATTACATGCCGGGCCCTTAAGGCAAGCACTTCCAGCATCCACCCTGCCCTGTGAGCAAGATGTTCCTCTGTTCGTCATAACAATCACGGCCTGGCACAGTATAAACAAACAACTGGACGTCATAATGAAAAATACATCAGGTCAATTGAGGTGAAACAGGAAAAGAACTGTGTTATAATAGACAGTCGTGGGGGCGTGGCTCAGCTGGGAGAGCACCTCGTTCGCAACGAGGGGGTCGTGGGTTCGAATCCCATCGTCTCCACCAAATTTTATTTATATAAGCTAGCGGGTGTGT
>JBEHWI010000019.1:0-56205 GCA_040217815.1 Syntrophomonadaceae bacterium
AAATCAATGCTTGCAGGTTATTTACGCTGATTACCTGGCAGAAAACAAGAAACGCGGAAATAATACTCCGCGTAACATTTCTTATGGTGCGGCGAGCGGGACTTGAACCCGCACCCCTCGCAGGATACGCCCCTCAAACGTACGTGTCTGCCCGTTCCACCACCGCCGCACGATTTTCTATTGAACTCCGGAAAACCCGGCATCAGTCATTATACAATAGGCTGGCTCCACCTGTCAATTTCCACTGCTTTTCTGGATCTGATACCCAATCGTTAAAGCTTCCAACCTGCCATTTTGCCATTGATTTTATCTTCATTACATAACCCCGGGGCAATAAGTTGAAACTACTTAATGATCGGATAAAAAAACACAACAGAGACCTTGTTTGAACGGATGAATTTGTGGTCTCTTAACAAGGAGGTGGATCATTGGATAGCAAAAACCTGTTGCAGACCTGTATCAGCCAGTTCAAGGACGCACGGTTGGACATCCAGACCGTAAGCCAGACTGTCCATGATACCCAGGTTAGGGATGAACTATCCAAAGCTTTGAGATCGGTGGAATCGGCTATTAGCCAGTGCCAATCGGCGCTAAATATGTTCTAGAGATAATAAAAGGGCGGCTCAACTCAGCCGCCCTGGTTTTTGTCTAATAGCCGAAGAGACTGGCCAGAGCGCTGTCGAGTTGATCTATGTCAGCACAAACCATGCCCAGGTTGCTGCCGTTCTTGCCCAGGAAGAGGCAAACGATGCTGTATTCGTCAAACCAGGCGTTGAACAATTCCACGTCCCCAGCCTCTATGGCTGATGCTATATCGTCGAGATACCATGATTCCGGATTACTCCAATTCTGCATAACCACTACTGGAGCTCCGTAGCTGCCGCTTAGCGTCTCGCTCAAATAGTTGAACCGGTCTATCTTGGCGCTGCCTTCCAGCTTTTCTCCATGAAGATCATAGAAGCCCAGGATCAGGCTGTCGTTCAAGAAATAATAGCCCAGGTCACAGGGTATTTCGTTGAAATATACATCGAAGTAAACCAGTGATCCCTCGGCGGAGAAAAGCGGTGGACTGCCCTCCGCCTGCACCACTTCGTTCATGCTCTGACCCCAGCGGGTGTTGCGGAAGGTATCGTTGTTTAACCCTGCTTTTGAGGCTATTATAGGGTTGCGCACTACAATTATATGGTTGTCTTCGTTAAGGTTCACCAAGTTCACTTTGGCATTAAAGACTTCGGCAGCCAAATTGAGTGGAACCATCGCCCGGCCGTCAATTATCTGGACCGGAGCATCAAGGGTGATAATATCTTCGTTATACATGGCCGCAGCCTGTCCAACGGTAAGTTTAAGCAGATTAATCCCTTTCTGTACGTCTATGGTATCGGTTTCAGGATCCCAGGAAACGTCAGCTCCCAGGGCTTGAAATAGAGCGCTGGCAGGCACCATGGTGCGATCTTCTTCAATATATGGAGCAACATCGCTGTTCAACAACTGCCCGTCAACGATCAAACGTGGGGAGGCGGCGGTTTCAGGCATAAAGCAGAATATGAGCAAGCACGCCCACAGTAGGTATGTAAATTTTCGCATGGTGTGACCTCCTTATATTCTGCGTTTTAGAGAGTTCAAATCTGGATTGAGCCCGTATTAAAAGTTTACAGGTGTCAAGGTAGCCACATCTTGATTGCCGAGGGGCAGACGCTGACCTCCCAGGGCAGTACGGGGCCTATTTCTCCGTCCAGGTCAGTGCTGGTATCGGGCTCCAATTCAATACGGAATTGTTTACCCTGGCAATAATAAATATTGTCATCTTGCAGCAGCTGGCCCCGCAAAAAATTATAGAGAAGCTGGGTAGCCTGGTGCAGCGATACCGGTTTGATGGCTAGAAAATCCAGCAGCCCGTCATTCATGTCGCTGGCTGGCATCAAACCTTGAAACCCTCCGGCGGTTCCGCCATTTAAAACCAGAAAGAGCATGGCATCCATGGCTGCCTTTTGACCGTCTACCTCCATTTTTAAATGCATGGTTTGCACCCGGGGAATTTTCTCTAATGACTTGAGTAGGTAGGCTCCCCGGCCCAGTACGTTTTTTAACCGATATTGGACTTCATGGGCTGTATCCGTTAGAAGGCCGGCGGCTGCCACATTGATGAAATAGCGCTCGTTTACCTTGCCCAGATCGATGTCAGTCAACTGACCAACGCTTAGCAACCTGCAATATTGCCGGCATTTAAGGGGGATGTTCAAGTGGGTGGCGACATCATTGGAAGTGCCGACCGGAAAGATTGCTACCGGTATTTTAATACCGGTTTTCATCAGTGCGTTGACCAGGCCGTGGATGGTTCCGTCTCCACCGGCAGCCACCAGGGTATGTATGTCTTCGGGATCGAGGCTTGCTAAATGCTGTTCAATATCGCTATTGCTGCTCACCCGGCGGGGCAGTACCTGAAGGTTAGCATCCTGTAAATTTTCGAAAACCTGGTCCAGGCGGTTTTTAAAACGACCGCCCCCGGCGACTGGATTGTAATACAAGACCACTTTTTGCAAGGTGCCCCCCCTCCCCTTAAATCCAATAGTAACTGAGTCTGGCAGATTTGAAAAGCAAAGGCAGGGGCTGCTTCAACGCATTTTGACAAAACAATTCCCCGATTCTGGCGTCAAATCTAAAAGAACCAGTCTTATTATGAATACCATAGTTTACCATAAGAGGCAATAAGTTTAATCATAAGAGCCATCGTTCTTTTTAGGGAAGGGCTTAGAAATTTAGAAAAGTTGTGGTATATTGATTCTCAGGAATAAGGGGAGAGTGGAATATGGAGTTTCAGCTTTTCCCCACGGGTATTGTCGTGGGTTTTTGCATTGCTGCACCAGTTGGACCAATCGCCTTGCTTTGTATTCAACGAGGCCTGCGCTATGGGTTTAAAGCGGGCTTAATTACCGGGTTCGGAGCGGCAATGGCCGATGCGTTATACGCTGGATTAGCCGGTTGGGGGCTGGTCTGGCTTTCCTCATTTATCAACTATCGCCACACCGGGCTTCAGATGATTACCGGGGTATTTTTCGTCATCATGGGGGTGCGCTCCTTAAGCACACGTCCTAATACTGAAACCCAGGATCCTGGCACAGCCCGTCGGTGGGGTCTGTTTGTCAGCAGCTTTTTCCTCACCCTGTCCAACCCCATGACCTTTCTAGCCTTTGCCGCCGTTTTTGCCGGGTTGGGTTTATCTGCCGCCCATCATGGGCCTTCGGCATTGATGCTAATGGCCGGGGTGGCTGCAGGATCAGCCGGTTGGTGGCTGCTGCTCTGCACCCTGGTGCAGTTCTTTCACACCAGGCTCAATGAGAACCATATCCGCTACATCAACTGCCTGACCGGAGCCATCATCATGGTTATCGGGGTATACCTCTTTTTATATTCAAGCGGTTTGATTAATTCAATTCTGCCTGTACAAGCTGGTCTATAGCCAGCGGGCTCCCTTCGAAATTATGTTCAGCTGCCACCAGGCTTCCTTTTTTGATCGTTTATTATCTGATTTATGCGGTCGCGGCCCGGGCCTCCTGAATAGTCCTGGGCCAGAATATCCATGAAAAGGATATCGTAAAACCGACCGTTGATAAAGCGGGCCTGCCTGAGGCAGCCGGCTTTCTTAAATCCGCATTTGGCGTAGCAGCGGCCAGCCCGCCGGTTGAATTCGTAGTGAATGAGGGATATGCTGTTCAAGTTCAAAATATAAAACGCGTGATCGAGCAGTAGTTTTATGGCTTCCTGTCCATACCCCCGGCTGCGATATTCGGACTCCCCGATCATGATGCCCAGCTCGCCGCGGCGGTTCACCCAGTCTACATTGATCAAACCACACCCGCCGATATGTTTGTCATCTTCTAAGAGACGTATGGAAAAATGGGGTTCACCTCTTTCCATGACCCCGGTAATAAATTGCTCTTCATTGATCCGGTTAAAAAGCTGGCCATTGGCCTGTAAATAGATAAAAGTGTCCGGGTCGTTTAGCCAGCGAATATACCTGGGAGCATCATCAATGTCCATAGGCGCCAAATATACCCTTTCTCCCACCAACCTTCGAGCTGGTTCCATAAGATTACCCCCTCTACTGCCTTATTAAAATTCTTAAGAGTATATTATACCAGATTTGGGCAAATTTATCGGGCAGGGGGGCGATATAGACATATTTAATAGGCTGCAATTGATCGGTGAATTATAATCAAAAGATGCCCTGCCAAAATTTATAGATTGGACAAATCCAAATTCGATTTCCTATACTGATAGCATAGAGTCCAGGTCAGGGGGTGAGCAAGTGCCGGAATTACGCATCAGTGATCTTCAGGTAGGCGAGGCTATGACCAGGGAATATGGTGTTGTTCACCAGGATATGTTGATTTCAGAACTGGTTGATCTGAAACCGGGACACCACTGGGAAGAGGTAATGGTTCTTGATGATGATCAACTGTTTGTCGGGATGATTACCCGCGAACAGATTGTTCGCATAATATCACAGGGGCTGCCCCAGGATCGGCCGGTAAAGACCCTGTGCAGCAGCCGCACCGTCACTACCACCCCGGAAGAAGAACTGGTTGATGCACGGGATGTTATGCGCAAACGTAAAATCGGGCGTTTGCCGGTGCTCGACGGTGAAGGCCGGGTTGTGGGGGTGCTTACCGCACGGGATGTGTGCAACGGTTTTTCTTCCAAGCTGGAAATGCTGGGGGAGCACATGTATGCAGTAATGGATAACATCTTTGAAGCCATCCAGGTTATAGACTGTGACGGGGTGGTAAATTTCTGGAACCGGGGTGCGGAAGAACTTTTTGGGATAAAGGCCCGTGACATTGTGGGCCGCAACCTGGCTGAGTTCATGCCTGACGATCTGCCGCTCAAGGTAGTGTCGACCATGGAGCCCTATCAAAATGTAGTGACCGAAGTTAAAGAGGGCTTCTATATCCGCCGCAATGCGGTTCCAGTGGTTTTCTCGAGCGGTGAAATGGTGGGCGCGGTATGCACCAGCCAGGATGTCAGCCAGATCATGAACTTAATAAAAAAATTGGATAAAGCGAAATTCCGGGTGCGCCACCTGGAGCGCCTGGCCTGCGTACAGGACAGTGACGACAGTCTCTTCTATACCGTAAATCCGGACACTCTGAAGATACTGCAGCAGGCCCGCCGAGTGGCGGCTGCCGATGCCACTGTGCTTATCATGGGTGAAAGCGGCACCGGCAAAGAGCTGCTGGCCAATGTCATATACCGGGAAAGCAAGCGCGCCAATAAGCCTTTTATTGAAATAAACTGCGGGGCCATCCCGGAGGCTCTTTTCGAGAGCGAAATGTTCGGCTATGAGGCCGGTTCCTTTACCGGAGCCCTGAAAAGCGGCAAGCCAGGGAAATTTGAGCTGGCCCGGGGTGGAACCCTGTTTCTGGATGAGGTGGGGGAGCTCCCTTATGAGATGCAGAGCAAGCTCCTGCGGGTTTTGCAGGAGAAAACCTTTTACCGGGTTGGGGGCACGGTCCCTATCAAAAGCAATGTCAGGGTCATAGCTGCTTCCAACCAGCCCATGGAGCGCCTGGTGGAAGAGAATCGATTTCGTCGGGATCTTTATTATCGTTTGAGTGTGGTAGTGCTGGAGATTCCCCCCTTACGTGAACGGCGCGACGATATATCCGGTCTTACCCGACTGTTTGTGCAGCGGCTTTCCCGCGAGTATGGCAAAGAGGTTGAGGGTATTGAACCCCGGGTATTGGATGTTCTTTCAGCCTATTCCTGGCCGGGCAATGTTCGGCAGCTGCGCAACCTTTTGGAGAGTGTTTTTATCCTTATGGATGGAAACGCTATTACCATGGAGTCGCTGGAGGAGGCCGGGGTTCTGGATATGCTGCTTGGTGGAGCCCGGAATTCATCAGCCGGAAACGCTGGCGGAGCAGCTGCCGGTCCAGGTCATACGGGGGGGAGCCTGGACGAAATGATGGGTACCCACGAGAAAGAAGCCATCCTAGAGGCTTTGAAAGCAGCTCGTTTTAACAAGGCCCAGGCTGCTCAAATACTAGGTATTCCACGCAGCACCTTATATTACAAAATGAAGGCCCTGGGGATACCGGTTGGGGAAAAGATGACCCTGACCTGATGGTCTTTTGGCACATATAATCGCTGCGATGAAAGTGTCAGTTTCTTGGACAGAATCTTGCCGGAAAACTGACACTTTTTCTTTTCTGACAGTTGAGTAAAAATACTCGAAACCAATTATTATGGGGATTAATAAGTTGGCACGCTTATTGCTTATAAAAATAATGAGTGGGTAAGAGGCCCCATAGAAAGGAGAAATGCCAGATGGCTAAAGAAGGCTCAGACAAATGGGATGAGCAGCTGTACCAGAAGGTGGACCGCTATGGGCTGGTAAGTAATCTTGAACAGTGCTTGCAGTGCGGCAAGTGCACCGGCAATTGTCCGGTGGCAGCCATAACGCCGTCCTACAATCCACGGGCTATCATAAACGATATTCTGGCCGGCAGCACCGAACGGCTGCTGGACAGTGAAGAGATCTGGCGTTGCATGTGGTGCGCCAACTGCTATCGCGTTTGCCCGGTGGATATCAACTATCCGTTTTTGATTATGCAGCTGCGCTATATGGTTCTGGAAAAAGGCTATGGGCTTAAATACGTTCTTCCCATTAATAAATTCGCCTTTCGCGCCCTGGAGGAAGGCTTGACCTTTGTGCCAGGTCAAAAAGGTAAGGAAAAGATTATGCGCCTGCGTTCCGGGGTAGACGCCACTCCCTGGCCGGAAGTATCTGATAGGGCCAAGATGGAAATGGCGGAAATATTTGCCCAGACCGGCGCCCGCCATTGGATGGAAGATCTGGAGAAAGAGGAAGAGAAGCCCGTTCGCATGAGCTATCGGGAGGGGAGAATCGTCCATGAAGGAAGCTAGAGTAATCAGTCCTGAAAAAAGAATACCGGAGGTTCCTGAAAAACTATTTCTGTTCCGCAGTTGTACGGGAAGTATGGAATACCCGGGTACCGAACAGGCTGTAAAATATGTTTTGGACAAGCTGGGAGTTCAAGTGGTGATGGATGCAGACCAGACCTGCTGTTCCGGCTATATTCTCACCTGTTCGGGATATCTCCCGGAAGCCTCCCTGGCGGTAACGGCCCGGAATCTGGCCATGATTGAACAGAAGTATGATCTGGACACCTATTGTTTTTGCAATGGCTGCTTCGGATACAACAGTGAGCTTTCCCACCTGTTAAACCATGTGCCGGCTATTAAGGAGCAGGCCAACCAACTTATTGGACAGTGGGGCTACAATTACCAGGGGAGGACCCGTATATATCATGTGCAGGAGCTGTATTACCGGCTTCTGGACAAAATAAAGGCTCAGGTAGTAAGACCCTTAAACGGTTTGCGGGTGGGGGTTCATTATGGATGCCACTATCTGGCTCAGCAATATGGAATATTAGACGACGGGGACCTGCCAACTTTCCATGAAGAGATCATTCAAGCCCTGGGGGGCATGCCGGTTTTCTACAAGGAAAGAAGAATGTGCTGCGGCTACGCTGTGGGTCGTGGTTTTACCCACAAGGAGAGCGTGGTTCAGCCCCACCTGGGCCGGAAATTTGACAGCGCCAAAGAAGAGGGCGTACAGTTGATGACCACAGTCTGTCCGGGATGCAACACCGCTCTTGATCGTGAGCAGCCCCAGCTGGCCAAAAGGGGGTTTGGCCCCTACAATATACCGGTTATCGATCTGGCCCAGCTTATTGCACTGGCCATGGGCGCTCCGATATCCAAACTGGGGTTTAACGCAAATACGGTACCGCTAAACGGAGTACTCGATATAGTCGGCGTGGGGAAAGGAGAGTAAACAATGAGTGATAGATCAGAGATGACAGCACTGGTTATCGGAGGCGGAATAGCCGGGCTGGAAGCTGCTATAACCATCGCCGGGGCCGGGCATCAGGTGGTGCTGGTGGAGAAAAGCCCGCAACTGGGAGGCACCACCCGCGAACTGTACAGCAGCTTCCCGCGCTGGGAGAATCCGGCTGAACTGGTACAGGGTAAAATTGAGGAAGTACAAAAGGCCGGTGTGCAGGTAAGAACCGGTTTTGAGGTAATATCAAGCCAAAAGCAAGGAGATATCTACCGGGTGGTGCTGGAGGGGCCCGGACAAAAACGGGAAGAGCTTGTGGCCGATGCAGTGGTAGTGGCCACAGGCTTTGAACTATTCGACGTTTCGGCTTATGGTGAATACGGCTACGGATCTTACCCGGGTGTAGTCAATACGCTGGAGTTTGAGTCCCACCTGCGGGAATGGGCCAGAGGTGAAGGTAAAGAAGCGCCTCCCAAGACCGTGGCTTTTATAAAATGCGTCGGCAGCAGGGACCGCTCCAAGGGCTATCCCTACTGCTCCAAGATATGCTGCATGATAACCGCCAAGCAGGCCGGGCTGGTCAAGGAGATTTGGCCTGACGCCAAGTGCCACGTATTTTATATGGATTACCGGGCGGCCGGTAAAGGATATGAAGAATTCGTACGCTCAGTCATTGAAGAGAAACATGTAAGGTATACTAGAGGCCGCCCGGCCAAAATCCTTCCCGAGGATGGCCGCCTCTTGATCCGCACCGAAGATACCCTGATGGGAGTGCCGGTGGAGATAAGAGCGGATATGGTGGTTCTGGCTGCGGCCATGCAGCCCGGTCGGGGCACCCGGGAGATGAGCCGTATATTTGATTTGAATACTGACTATTATGGATTTCTGGAGCCGGTAAGCGGCCAGGCGGCTCGGGTTGGCGAGCGGGTCTTTGCCGCCGGCGGCTGCATCTTCCCGGTGGAAAACCAGGGGGCATTGCAGCAGGGCGCGGCAGCTGGAGCCGGTGTGGTTGCGCTCTTTAACCAGGCCAGATAAGGAGGGAGCCCATGTCTGATACCATGCCAAAACCGGTGGCCAGCTTCTTCCCCGCTATAAGGCTGGATGAAGTAGATGGTGCACTGGCCAAAGAGATAAAAGAGGAATGCGGAGTGGATGTGGAGCTTTGCCTGGAATGCGGAAAATGCTCGGGCGGTTGTTCCAACGGGCATATTTTCGATTACACTCCTCGAAAAATTGTGCAGCTGATCAAGCTGGGCGATAGGGAGCGCCTCTTGCACATGGATGCCTTGTGGACCTGTGTTTCCTGCCAGCTCTGCTGGGACCGCTGCCCTTCGGAGATCAATGTGGCCCGGGTGATGGATTATTTGAGGGAGCAGACCTATCAGGAAAATGTAGCTCCCACCCGCAAAGAAGTGGCCCTTTTCCATGAATTGATGCTGGGGTCGGTGGAGAGGATTGGCCGGGTGGCCGAGACCCGGCTGGTTTTGGAGTTCAATTTCAAAACCAAACAATACACCAAGGATGCGGACATCGGACCTAAAATGTTTTTCAAAGGGAAATTAAATCCCTTTACTTCGAGAATCAAGAAAAGAGAAGAAGTAAGGCAAATATTCCGGAAAAACCCATTCAGGAAGGAGGTTTAGCAGTGGATGTAGCATATTTTCCAGGCTGTTCCCAGCACGGCCTGGCCAAAGAAAACGATATGTCCAGCCGGGTGGTGTGCCGTCACCTGGGTATCAATCTGCAGGAGGTTGAGGACTGGAACTGCTGCGGAGCTACTGCCGCCCACAGCTTGAATCATCTCCTGGCTGTCAGTCTCTCAGCCCGAAATCTCGGGCGGGCCAGGGATATGGGTTTTGAGAAATTAACCACTCCCTGTGCTGGGTGTTTCAACCGTTTAAAGACGGCTTCATATGAAATGAAGAATAATCAAATAATTGCTGAAAAGGTGCAAAAAATAATAGGAGTGCCTGCTCCTTGCGAACCTGAAGTAACAAGCCTTTTGCAGCTGATAAGTCAAGAAATCGGCGAAGGTGTAAAACAAAAAGTCGTCAAGCCCCTAAACGGCCTGAAATTGGCCGCTTATTACGGATGTTTGCTGACCCGGCCCAAAAAAATAAGCGCTTTTGACGATCCGGATCAACCGGTTTCTATGGATAACTTGATGCAGGCAATAGGTGCTGAAACTATTTCCTGGGGGTACAAAACCGAATGCTGCGGGGGAGGATATGCCGCTTCCCAAACCAGTATCGTTTATGATCTGGGAGGCCAGGTGCTTAATTCCGCTCTGGACGGGGGAGCCGAGGCTATAGTTGTGGCCTGCCCTATGTGCCAGGCTAACCTGGACACCCGTCAGGAGGCGATCTTTAAGGGCAAGGAAGAGACTCGCCGGATTCCCATCATTTATTTTACCCAGTTGATGGGGATTGCTTTCGGTTACTCGCCCGCTGAATTGGGCATGAAGAGGTTGTTAAACAGCCCTTATCCCTTGCTCAAGAGAAAAAATTTGATATGAAATAAGTTTTTGGTCGTTGTTCAGGGAAAAATATGCCAAAACGGGAGGTGAAAAAAAAGACCGCTGTGCAAAGGTAAGCACAAACAGTCCCACTACAAAAGAAACCATCCCTATTCTACCATGGCCCAAGATTATAGAAAAGTGGTGTTCACTGGTAGAAGCATCGACCCTTTAAGAAATCTGATGAGGAGGTTAAGTCATGCGAAGTAAGCTTATTTCTATGGAAGAAGCAGTAAAAAACTATACCTGGGACGGCATGACCTTCGCCCATGGCGGCGCATTACCGGTCGGTTCCGACTGCATTGCCTTTTTTCGCGAAATGGTGCGCCAGGGTGTAAAAGACATTAACTGTATTTCCAATTGCAATACTCAGGGATCAAATCTACTGGCTGGAGCCGGGCTTATGAAGCGGATGGAAGTCGGGTTCTCCGGTCTTGAGGTTTACGGTTTTGCCAATGGCTTGAAAAGAGCGGTGGAAAGCGGCAAGACCATTTTGGAGGACTATTCCAACGGAGCCATTCCATTGCGCTTGCTGGGCGGAGCACTGGGATGGCCGTTTGTTCCCACTTTTATGAATACCGGCGGCGACCAGCAGTGGTGTTCTGCCGACGACCCGGAAAGCTATCCCAACACTAAAAAGATTCCCGAAATCACTGACCCCTTTACGGGCAAGAAAATGGGGGCCTTCAAGAGCATAGTTCCTGATGTGGCAGCAATTCATGTAACCATGGCCGATATCTATGGCAACGCCATAATGCTGGGCACCGAATGGAGCCGATTCGAACTGTCCCGCGCCGCTAAGAAGGTAGTTCTGCAGGCCGACTATATAGTAGACACCGACTGCATGCGGCAGTTCCCCAACCTTGTCAGAATTCCTGATTTGTGTGTTGACGCTGTGGTTTACTGGCCCATGGGTGTTTGGCCGGCCTGTTCCACCGGAGTCTATGACAGCGATGAGGAGCATATGTTCATGATGAACAGCATGCTTAAAACCGAGGAAGGCACCAAAGAATATATTGAAAAATTTGTAAACAGCTACAAAACCCCTGAAGATTTCCAGAATGTGATAGGGGCTGAAAAAGTTAAAGCCCTGACCAATACCGCCACCGCCTTTCTGATGGATCCCTATAGAAAATGGATTAAAACCGAACAGGAAATCAAACAACTGATGGAGAGGAGGTAGGAACATGGATTACTCGAAAAATGAAATGATGGCAATTGCTACTGGAAGAGAATTTAAGGACGGAGAATTGGCCATATTTGGTGTAGGACTTAGCATGCTGGCCGGCTTCTTTGCTCAGCGAAACCATGCTCCCAACCTTATTGCCTTCACCGAGGGTGGCGTTTATGGTTCCACTCCGGTGGGAGGACTGCCCTGGGGTATTGAGGACAATCGTATTTCCGCCAATGCCACCAGCTTTACCAACGCCATAGACGCCCTGGGCATGTTGGTAGCTTCCGGACGGGTAGACAACGCGGTAATCGGTGCGGCCCAGATTGACAAATACGGCAATGTAAATACCACCGGCATCTGGACGGAAGGAACCCAACCATGGAAGGTGGGAAAATACACCCTGCCCAAGGTGCGGCTAAACGGAAGCGGTGGTGCCAATGAAATCGCGGTTGGAGCCAAGAAGTATTTGATCATGGCAGCTCACGAAAAGAAAAGATTTGCTGATAAAGTTGACTATATTTCTTCTCCCGGCTACATTACCGGAGGAAATGCCAGAGAGAAATATGGCTTTCCAGGGGGCGGGCCTTCGGCCATTATCACCAACCTGGGTATTCTGCGCCCCGATCCGCAGACCAAAGAGTTCTATCTGGATGCTTATTTTACCTTTTCTTCGGTTGAAGAGATCATTGCCAACACCGGCTGGGAACTAAAAGTATCACCCAATGTAAAAGCAGTTCCCGAACCGACCCAGCAGGAGTTGGACAATCTGCGTGCAGTGGACGTAACCGGTTCCCTGCGTAAAAAATAACCATCAGCGGGTGGCGCCGGGGCTGGCAACAGTCCCTTCCCGGCTGCCCGAATAACCGAAATGAAGGGAGAGTCTGAAGCAATGAACATGTTGAACAACATGCATGATCTATCGCCGGAAGCTGTAAAAAAGACCATGTCCTATCGCTATGTAGCGCTTTTGGCCATAGCTCTCGCTTATTTCTTTGTGTACTTTCACCGCGTTTCGCCATCGGTTATGGCGACTGATCTGACGGCTGCTTTCGGAATAGGAGCTTCAGCACTGGGGCTGTTTGGATCAATGTATTTCTGGGCTTATGCCGCTGGCCAGCTTCCAGCCGGCATCCTGGCCGACCGCATCGGCGCCCGCTTGACTATGGCCATATTCGTAGCTGTAGCCGGACTCGGAGCCCTGGTTTTCGCCTATGCCGGCAGTTTTAACACAGCCATGGCCGGCCGTTTTTTGGTTGGCTTCGGGGTTGGTTTCGTCTACGTCCCGGCCATGCGATTTCTGGCCGACTGGTTTAAATCCAATGAATTTGCCACCTATTCCGGGGCCTTGCTGGCCATAGGCAACATCGGCGCCCTGGCGGCAGCCGCGCCTCTGGTAGCCCTGATTTCAGCTATAGGCTGGAGAAGTTCGATGAGTATGGTAGGTTTTGTATCTATTGGTATTGCCGTTTTAGCCTACATTCTCATCAGAAATAAGCCTACTGAAATAGGCGGCGCCACTCCGGCTCAGATGGAAGGACGGGAAGAAACCAAGGCATCCTCAACCTTCTCCATCGGGCAGGCTATTGCCATGAGCACCAAGAGCTGGAATGTATGGACCATTATCATAATATTCTTTGTGTGGTATGGAACCATCATGGCCTTTCAAGGCCTGTGGGCCAGCCCCTGGCTGATCAATTCCTATGGGATGACCAAAGCCCAGGCGGCCTCCGTCATCAGCTTGATCCCTCTGGGAATGATATTCGGCTGTCCTTTATCAGGAATATTCGCTGATAAAGTAATTAAATCAAGATTTAAGGTAATTGTTATCGGGTTTATCGTAAGCATAGCCCTGTGGATTCCCCTGGTGTTCATGGTCAACACCCTTTCTCCAGGGTTTATCAAAGTTCTGATGTTCCTGTATGGCTTCTTTAATGGCTGGTTTGTAGTGCTTTACGCCAACCTCAAGGAAAACGTGGAGCCGGCTATACAGGGAACCGCCACCGGTTTCTTGAACACCTTCGTATTTGTAGGCGGGGCTGTGTTCCAGAACATTACCTCGGCCATCATCGCCAAGGCTCCGGTGGTCAACAAAGTTATCTCCGCTTCTGGTTTCAAATCAGCGTTTATGTTTTGTTTGATTGCTATGGCTGTTGCACTGGTTGTTTTCATGACTCAAAAGCGTCCGGCTAAAAAATAGGACAGCAATTCACCATATTAAATATAGAGGAGGTATTACCATGCGCGACAAGCTGACAACCCTGTCGAAGGCAGCCGACCTTATTAAGGACGGCATGCTGCTAGCGGTGGGCGGGAATGCGATGCATCGCAATCCTGCGCTGTTTTCACTGGAGCTCACCAGGAAGCCAGTCAAAGACCTCAAGGTGAGCGGAGCGGCACCCGGCATCGCGGCGGATATTCTCATGGCTACCGGGCAGGCTGACACAGCCTATTTCGGTTTCTTCGGTCTGGAGAATGAAGCGGGCCTGGCGCCCGGTATGCGCAAAGCTATGGAAGGAGATGGGAAGGGCCGGGCTGTTGAAGGCTCTTGAACGGCCATGATCAATGCTTTCCGTGCGGGAGCATACGGCGTACCTTTCCTCCCGGTAGGAGGAATGTGGGGCAGCGATCTGGTTGGCATTCGCCCTGAGTTTTTCCAGGTTATGAAGAGCCCCTTTAACGGCGAGGAAGTTGTAGTAGTAAAAGCCCTGGTTCCTGACTATGCCATAATTCATGTCCAGGAAGCCGATATTTATGGCAATGCCCGCATTCTGGGACCCAGCTATCAGGATGCTCTGCTGGCCCGGGCGGCCAAAAAGACCATAATAACCACCGAGCGTATTGTGGGGACCTATCGCATGCAGGAAGAACCCAAGCTGACTTCTATACCGCACTTCCTGGTGGAAGCGGTAGTTGAACTCCCTGGCGGCGCTAAACCGGGCATCTGCTTCCCGGAATACGTCAAGGTGGACTGGGACGATCATAAAGCCTACCAGAAGGCGGTAAAAGCCGGAGACGTAAAAGCATTTGCAGATAAAATGCTGGAAGGGAGGGCTTAAAATGGAATACGGCAAAGATTACGGCAAGCCGGAAATGATGGCTGTCGCTATAATCCGTGAAATTAGGGAAGGCGACGTGGTATTCCATGGTCTGGCTTCTTCCACTCCCATGGTGGCTATGAAAGCCGCCAAAGCCCTGGGTAAAGAGTTCACTTACGTTACCTTGAGCGATGGTGTCGACCATGACTGGGCCTCACCACCCACCGTAGCCTCCACTCTTACCACCAACACCTACATCGGTTCGGTGGCTACTTTTGGACTGGATGAAATTTTCGATCTATATTGTTCCGGTAAAGGGGATATAGCTTTTCTCTCCTGTCTGCAGATGGACAAGGAGGGACGCATCGCCATGTCCTACCTGGGCGGGGATTATGAACACCCGAAGTTGAGAGGCCCTGGGGGTGCGGGCAGCGCTACTTTGACTCCGGTCACCCCGCGGACCATCATCTGGAAAACGGTTCACGACAAGAAAACCTTTATAGAACACGTTGACTTCGCCACTACCAAACCGGCTCTTGACAAGCCGTTTACGGTTATAACTCCGTTATGTATCTTTAGAAAGCCCAAAGGAGAAAAGTACCTGAAGCTAGACACTATCTTCCCCTACACTACTCTACAGGAAGTCAAGGACAACACCGGCTGGGAAATAGACGAGACAGATGTGCCGGTAATGGATCCGCCCAGTGAACTGGAACTGGCTGCTATTAGACGGGTAGACGTGAACAATATACTGGGATTCGAATTTAAATAAAATCTCGATTGATATCTTTTGCACAGATCACTGCGATCTTTAAACCCCTCTTTTCTTCTAACGACCGGGGGATGGTCACCCGAAAGCGGAGCTTTCCCCCGGGGTAAATTTAGAGCGTCACTTTAAAGTGACGCTCTTTTTTGCTAGCTTTTTTACACGAATTTAAGGTTAAATAATAAGAAACGAGAACGAAAGGAGAGCTGTCCTTGCCCAAAACCGTGTTTAGCAATACCAACCTCTGGCTTAAAATCATTGTCAGCCCTATGTTGCTTCTTCTCACCAGCTTCTTTTTTAGCGAGCAAATCAAATTTTCGGTTGAATACTACCCAATTATGCTGGGGCTTGTTTTCGCCTTACTAGCAGGATTGCTGGAGAAAAAATTTTATCAGAAAGATAAGATAACCAGACTGACGGTTATTGACTTTTTTATAGCTTTCAGTTTAGTTTACCTGGTAGGCAAGGGATTGTCTCTCCTGGGTATGGCCAGTGTAAATCATTATGGTGCTCTGATATACGCCGCGGCTCAGGCCATCTTCGAACATCTTCATCACCTCGGGATGCGGCCCCGGAAAAAGAAATGGCGCAAGGAAAAACGACGCAAATAAATAGAAACCGATAGACAAACTATGGCGGGGCAACGGCTTTTACACCGTTGTCCCGCCCTAGCAGTTGGCCGCCCAGCTTCCTTTGCGATAGTTCGCTATCTTAGGATTTTGATGTTCAATGCCTTGATAGCAAACGTGACCGTATCGCCTATTGCATACCCCAGGTCTTCAAATTTCTCCAACGGCAGCATTGATGTCATAAAGCTGTTTCCGGCTTGTATGGTGACCAGGGCCATGTAATCGCCCTTTTCGATGTTGACCACCGGGCCGGAAACCCAGTTAATCAACCCTCTGTTGCCCGGTTGATTGGAGGTGCCCACTCCCACTATCCGATCAACTTCACCGTTGTCGCAGATAGTCGGGTTGGAAGCGCAATAGCTGCTGGTAAAACATGTTGTGCAGTCTTCTTGACCCTCAGGTTTTCTCCAGTTAAAGCCTTCCTGGTAGGCAATACATTCCTGTTCTGTTGTTGTGCAATATCCATATACTTCACAAATTCTGCATTGTTCGGGAATCACAGTTCCTCTACCTCCTATAAATCATGTAATGTCTTAAGCTGCAGCATCTGCAATAATTGAGAAAATTTGGCCTGAGGATGCGAGCTGTTCGGGAACTGCTACTCTTCCTCCATAGTACAATATTCAGTCAATGGCTATAATGAATAAGGAATATTTGTCAAGGTAATATAAGCCAACTGATTTCTTGACATTGAATTTTTGCAAGCCGGGGAGCATATTTGCCGACCGCCGACCAACCTGTTAAAATAAAAAGACACAGGTTAGCCTGGATAGACAATGGAGGTAAAGTAAATACTATGGAGTTGGAACGGTGCATTAATTTTGTCCTGACCAAAGCCCAACAATCTGTCCAGCAGATTTTCAAAGCCCGGCTCGCCCCATATGGCGTGACACCCGGCCAGTACGCAGTATTAGCATGCTTATGGAATGGGGATGGCAAAACGGCCAGGCAGCTGGCAGACATGCTGTCACTGGACGGTTCAACCATGACCGGAATTCTTGACCGGATTGAACAAAAAGGACTCATTGAAAAACACGTTGATCCTAAAGACCGCCGGGCTATGCGGGTAATGCTTACCGATGCCGGCCGCCAGCTAGAGGAGCCTTTAAATCAGGTGATACTCGATGCCAACGTAGAAGCTCTGGCCAATCTGCCCCAGCCGGAAGGTGAATCTTTGAAAGAACTTTTGCTTAAACTAAACCCGGGTTCATAAGAACGCGGGTTTTTTATAGGCAGTATTTGCCGCGTGAAAATCTACTTCGAAAGTGAGGTGTATATTTAGTAAACCTCGATATAGTTAAACCAGGCCATCATGATAACCATCACACCACTTAAACCCTTTCAACAGTAGTCAAATGCAGAAAAATAGACAACCTCGACAAAATACTTGGTATACAAATTAATGGTTGACAGACTATTTCCGTCCCATTAGAATTCAAGGAAACAGGATCAGGGCGCACTATGATTAAAGAGAGGGAAGGAGAGGTAACATGGATTTTAAACTGAGTGAAGAACAGGAACTGGTCAGGCAAAACATGAGGGAGTTTGCCCAGACCTACGTTGATCCCATAGCAGCGGAAATCGATGAGAACAGCCGCTACCCGGAGGAGGTAATCAAAAGGCTGGGGGCCATGGGTTGGATGGGCATGCCTTATCCAGCGGAATACCAAGGAGCAGGTACTGACTACCTTACCTATGCCGTAGCTGTTGAAGAGCTGTCACGCTCCTGTGCAGCGACCGGGTTTACCATGTCGGTGCATACCGGTCTGGCCGCTGGACCGATATTCTATTTCGGCAATGAAGAGCAGAAAAAGAAATACCTCACCCCTCTGTGCAACGGCGGGGCCCTGGGAGCTTTTGCGCTTACTGAGCCCGGAGCGGGAACTGATGTCGGCGCGGCTACCACGATGATCACCAAAGACGGCGATGATTATATCATCAACGGAACCAAGACCTTTACCTCCAACGGGCCCAATGGAGATATCTATGTTGTTTTTGGCTGGACCAATAAGGAAGCGGGCGGGCCAAAAGGCATGAGTGCTTTCATAGTGCCCAAGGGAACTCCCGGAATGAGCGTCGGTGGACACTTCAAGAAGATGGGTATCCGCGCCTCCCAGACTTCTGAAATGGTTTTTAAAGACTGCCGGGTTCCCAAAGAGAACCTTTTGGGACAGGAAGGTATGGGCCTTAAGATCGCCATGGGCAGTTTTGACAATGGCCGCATAGGGATTGCCGCCCAGGCGGTGGGAATCGCTCAGGCCGCCCTGGATGAATCCATAAGCTACGCCAAACAGAGGGTCCAGTTCGGCAAGCCGATCAGCAAGAACCAGGCCATTCAGTGGATGATAGCGGACATGGCCACTGAAGTTCAGGCTGGACGCTTTATGTACATGTATGCCGCCTGGTTAAAGGATCAGGGGCTGCCTTATACCAAGGAAGCGTCCATGGCCAAAGTATGGTGCGCCGAGATGTGCTCCAAACATGCCTCCAAAGCGGTTCAGATCCACGGGGGCTATGGCTACTGCAAAGGCTTTAAAGTGGAACGCCTGATGCGGGATGCCAAGATTACTGAAATTTATGAGGGTACATCGGAAGCACAGAGAATGGTTATTGCCGGCAATGTACTCCGCTAGCCGGAGGGTTCAGGAGTAGATGCTTGAATCAGTCATTGAGGGGTGATGTTGAAATGCCCAACATTCTTTGCTGTTATAAATGGGTAATTGATGAAGCCTACATCAGAACCGGCCCTGCACAGGCCCTGGATATGAGCGTAGTCGATTACAAGATCAGTGATTATGATAAGAACGCCATCGAAGAAGCCATGCTGCTGCAGGAAAGGTTCGGCGGCAGTGTGGCGGCTATTACTATAGGCCGTCCAGATGACACCAAGGGCTTAAAAGACGCGTTATCCAGGGGGCCCCAGAAAGCCTATTTCGTAAACGATCCGTCGTTTGAAAAATTGGAGCCTGCCCAAACCGCAGCTATTCTGGCTGACGCCATAACCGGCCGCATAGAATATGACTTGATCCTCTGTGGTGAAGGCTCAAGCGATCTGTACGCCCAGCAGGTTGGCCCCCGTCTGGCCGAAAAACTCGGCATCCCATGCATCAGCTATGCCGTTGCCATCAATGTTGAAGGAAGCAGGCTCAAGGTGGAACGCAAAACTGAAGAAGGCCTGGAAGTAGTGGCCGTGCCGTTGCCGGCATTAATTACGGTGGCTCCGGATATCAATACACCACGTATTCCTGGATTGAGAGACACCCTGGCCGCCTCCAAAAAGCCGGTGGAGGAGATCGGGCTGACCGATCTCCCGGGCCCATATGAGGCCCGAATTCAGACGGTTGGCATAAAAGCCGCCAGCCTGACGCGCAACGGGCAAAAATTCAGCGCCGATAAAGCCGGGGTAAAAGCCCTGGTAGAAGCACTGCAAAAGGATGGGGCTCTGTAGGAGGGATAGATATGGCTGGAGTCTGGATACTGGCGGAATATATAGAGCAAAGTAAAGAACTTCTCAATGTGGGAAGGGAGCTGGCCGGACAGGTCGGAGTGGAACTGGCCGCCTGGACCTGGGATGCTGCTTGGGCCGACGAGTGTTTGGCCCATGGGGCGGACGAAGTCTTTCTTCTGCCTCCTTTAAGCGTGGATCAGGGTCTTGATGCGTATATTCGGATAATAGCGGAAAAGGCCAGGACAATAATGCCCGAGATTATTTTGGTGAGCTCAACGCTTAAAGGCAAGGAATTGGCAGCGCGGCTGGCGGGAAGACTGGATGCCGGAATGGCCAGCGAATGCCAGGGACTGCGCTGGGATGGGGAAAAGAATTCCTTGCTGGCTGAGCGTTTGCTGTATGGCGGCGCCGGGGTGCAGACAGTAAGCTGTCTGGGACGTCCACAGATAGCTACGGTTCCCCCACGCACCTATGAAGTAGCCTCCCGGAGTGAGGCGAAGGGAGGACGGCTTACCGAGATTTCGGAACAGCCTTCATCCCCGGTGGCGATCCTGGAACGAAAAAGCCGGGAGCACCAGACACAGGATATAACCAGGGCGAAAGCCGTGGTCTGTGTAGGCCGGGGGATGGAAAACCAACGAGATTTAGAGAAAGCCCGGAAACTCGCCGGGTTGATTGGGGGGGAGGTCGGGTGTACTCGTCCAATAGCTGAAGAAATGCATTGGATGCCCGAGGACACCTGCATCGGATTATCAGGTAAGATCATTAAACCAGACCTTTATATAGGACTGGGTGTATCGGGGCAGATCCAGCATCTGATTGGAACCCGGGACGCCAGAATCGTTTGCGCTGTAAACACCGACGAGAACGCACCCATATTTGCCGGAGCTGATTACGGCATAGTGGGCGATCTCAATGAGATACTGCCAATGCTCCTGGAAGAAATAGGAGCGGTAAAGAAATAAAAAGGTCGGACTTAGTCCAGGGCGGGCGACGAAAGCGAAGCACTTTCCAGCACCACGATTTTATTCGCTTTGCTCGAAAACAAATAGGATGAGCAAGGCGCGAGTCAGTCCTGCGATTGAGGCGTACACTAGTACGTTGATTGAGCAGGACTGTCGAGTACACAGACGACGCCCACGGACGGGCTAGTGCAGCGACGTTCACGGACGAACTAGTGCGGCGGTGGCAGGACGCCAAGGAGCCGCCGATGCCAGGATGGCAAAGAGCTGCGAATTCACTTTTGTCGACGGCCTGGAGCCGGAGCCGGGAGCTCCGGTTTTTTTATGCGTTAATCACATGCTGGTAATAATTTCGGTCAGGATATTAACCAGCTCGGGATCGAATTGGGTGCCGGAACAGCGATGCAGTTCGGCAATTGCTTGTTCACGAGACAGGGCCTGTCGGTAGGGCCTCTCCGAAGTCATGGCGTCATAGGCGTCAATTATAGCAATAATCCGGCACTCCAGGGGGATCTCTTTACCTTTTAATCCCAGGGGGTATCCTTTGCCATTCCACCATTCATGGTGTTTAAGGATCAATTCAGCTACCGGTTGCAGGTCGCCGGCAGCTCGTGCTATGCGGTAACCGATTTCACAATGACGTCTCATATTATCCCATTCTTCAGGGTTAAGGGGCCCGGCTTTGAGCAGTATTGAATCAGGGATGCCTACCTTGCCTATATCGTGAAAGCGGGTAAAAAGGCGCAGATCATTGAGCTGGCTATGCGAGAGGTCCAGGGCCTGGCCAGTCAGGTTAACTAGTTCCTCCATGCGCTCAACATGGCCGCCGGTCATGAAATCGCGCTCCTGAAGGGCTTGCATAAGGCTGGAAATCAGGCCGCTGTGGCCGCTTTGCTGGCTATGCAACTTCTCACGGTACATGTTGTTGTCAGCCTCTCGGAAAAGATCGGCCATACTTAGAGTAGAATCGTTGCGCACGGCAAAACCGATGGATATAGCCAGCGGTAAATCGGGGGCAAGGCGGTTATGCTCGGCAGCCTGCTGTTTAATAAGGGCGTAGACTGATTCCACCTGGGAGCGGCTGCAGCGTTTAAAGAGGAGGGCGAACTCATCACCCCCGATGCGTGCTTTGGTTATTTCATCCGGACAGCTGTTATTTAAGATTTGAGAGGCTTTGAGCAGGAGGGCGTCGCCGGTCTTATGACCCAGCGTATCATTGATAAATTTTAAACCGTCCAGATCGCAGATCATCAAGGCCACAGGCAGACTTTCGGGACCTTCCAGGGACAGCATTTCCTGTTCAAAGTAGGTTCTGTTATATAACCCGGTCAGCGAATCGTGCAGACTGATAAATTGGAGCTGATCCTCGGCTTCTTTGCGAAGGGTAATATCGCGGGCTACCAGTACGGCCCCGGTGCATTCATCATTTTCATTCTTAAGAGCGTTGACCACCATTCCCATCCACAACAGGGGCCCTTCAGACGGCTGGCAACGGAATTCGGCATAAACCGGTGAACCGGTTTCCATGACTTGGTTCAGGGTTGCTTGAACTATTCCGATGTCGGGGGGATAAATCACTGAAGAAAAGCGTTTTCCAATCAGATCAATGTCTATCGAACCGAGCACCCTGCGGTAGGAAGGGCTCAGATATTCAAAGCGTCCCTCAAGATCCACCTGGACTACGATGTCCAGCATGTTATCGGTTATTCGCCGAAGCCTCCGGTCGCTGTCCACCAGTTGTTGATGAGATCTATCCAGGTCGTGAAGCATATGGTTTATGGAAGAGGTCAAAATCCCCAGCTCATCGCTGCCCATTTCCTTTAAACGAAAGTCAAATCCGCGGTCGCCTATATTATTGACATCCCGGCTCAAGCGCAAGATGCGTGACAAAACCAGTTTCTCAATCAGAAACAGGGTTAGAACACCAAAAAGCAGGCTGATCAAAATTATAAAAACCGTGGTGTAGGAGATGGTGGTTTGCCCCTGCTGAAAAAGCTCGCGGGGAAGGATGATCTTTATGGCCAGTACGGGTTTGCCCAGGATATCGTTGACAATTGAGTAGCCGGCCACCCGGTATTGATCCAGGATGCTCACCGCTATCGGATTTGAAGGGGTAATCGATTGAACGGCACTCAGGTAATCCGACGCTTGGCTGATGTCTTTCAGCGGTTGAATGGCTAAACTAACCTGGGTGATGTCTGCCAGGTTTGCTATTACACTGGTATCTAAATAGCGCCCCACCACAAGTGTGCCCCTGACCGGACCGGCCTTGTTGCTGGGGAGAATGGGGCTTAATGAAATTAAAACCGGGGTTTCAGATAAATTTATGATTCCGGAAATAGTCTTCAGGTCATTATCGCTGCGAAGCAATTGGGGATTCTGCCGCAGTTTTTGGACCAGGCTCTCCGGGACCGGAGCGTTGCTATTGCTCTTTAAATCGAAACCCTTAGCATAGACCAAACGCCCGTTGGTGTCGATGAATATCATGAGGTTTATTTTCTTGGTGCTAAAGGCAGAATCTACCAGATTGGCATCTATAAATTCCTGGTTCCTGTCAACTATGAACCTGTAAGCATCATCCCAGGTTGCCCAATCAGCCCCGATTACTTCTAGAGAGTGGTGTTCCCGCTCAATCGCATTTACCGCTCGTTCCATATTCTCAGATACATCCTTGTTTTCAAGGGTAGCAAGGTGGTTCACAAGGATTTCCTTCTGGATCATCCACATTACTGCCATCAGAAGAACTAAGGCAATTCCGATAAAAGTCAGCGTCTTTTGTCTAAGGGTCAGAGGAAACCACCTCCTGAATGGGTACTGATCTTAGTATCGAAAAAAAACTCCCATTACTTTGCCAATTTACGACATATTCACAATAATATAACGGTGAAATGTGATGGCTGCATTTTGTTATAGGCAATGTTCCGGAGAGGGATATTAAGACCAGTAACTTAAAATAAAGGTGCTGTTCTATGAAGGAGAAAAAACCAATTGTTAAACTAATTTGCTTGGCGATGGGGGCTCTGATAGCCGCAGGATTGATTCTGACGGTTGTGACGCGCCACTGGCAACTGCCTGGAGGAAAGCCTATGCTGCAGAAAACTCCGGGCTCAGAAACGGCTTCTGATCTGGTGCAGTTGTCAGAATATATTCCGGGTTTATATATAGAATTGCGTTATGCCGGCTCAAACAACGTCTTTAAAAAGCCGGTTTATTCAGAAGCCCGGGCCGTTCTACGCCGCGGTACGGCAGAGAAACTGAAACAGGCGGGGAGCCAATTTGAAGAGATGGGGTATCACCTCAAGGTATGGGACGCCTACCGTTCGCTGCAAACCCAGAAACTGCTCTGGCAAGCCATGCCCGATGAGCGCTATGTTGTGAATCCGAATAAGAGCATTTCTTACCACTGCCGCGGGGCGGCGGTTGATGTGACCCTGGTGGATGAGGCAGGCCGGGAGCTCATCATGCCAAGCGACTTTGATGATTTCAGCCCGCACGCCAATCGGGACTACAGTGACGTCCCGCCCCAGGCGGAAGTTAATGCCAGGCTGCTGGAGAAAATCATGAAACAGAATGGCTTTAACAGCATTTTCAATGAATGGTGGCATTTTGCCGACAGCCAGGCAGCGGACTATCCGGTAGAATCCGCCCTGATTGCAACCGGCTATTCGATAGAACCTTCAACTATTTCACACCTTAATGGTGACTAGTCCTCTGTTAACCCTAATTCTATAAATTATCGTCGGTTAAATTTTCGCATGACTGCGTTGTAGTCAATCGCAATACGTCCAGTATTACTCATTTGACGCCCACTGACGGGCTAATACGGCGGTGCCAGGACGGCAAGGAGCCGTGAGACGCCCACTGACGGGCTAATACGGCGGTGCCAGGACGGCAAGGAGCCGCCCTCCGCATTGTCCTACAAAAATTTTCCTCGACGAGTAATACACAGAATCAGGTTTAACAGAGTACTAGAATTTCGAAAAAAGGATAACGGTTGAAACAGCTATAAGGATCATTATCAATACGACCAATACACCCATTTTGTTTTCGGCGAGCAGTTTTAAAAACTTCTTCATCCCAGTTCCCCTTCCAGTATCCTTATATAATTTGCGAGGTTGAGCCTAGCTCCCACCCATAGAAATCCCAGTTGTTTTGTGAAAACAGATCAAGTACGTATTGGTAGTCAAGATAATGGGCCCCTTTCTGACTATCTGCCAGTTGAGCGGCGTATTCCGGACTTACCCGGTCCACCGGTGCATCGGTGCCAGCCAGCAGGCGTATACCCCTTTCCCGCATAAGATTCCAGGCATAGGAGGTGGAGAGGCGTGCATCTCCCACCCTCTGCCTGGCCCAGGAAAGCTCGCCTGAAGCGCAGGGCTGAATACATACCACAATATCCAGCCGGGCAAGTTCATCGAGCTGAGCCAGGGTGGCCACCTGCACATGCTCCAGCCTGTCAAGCGGATGCCGCGTATCTTTTATCACCCGAAGAAATTGGGCAACGGCCAGGTCCCCAATGGCATGGCAGGATACCGGTTTTCCCCGTTGGTGCACCCGCTCAATAAGTCGGCGCAGGTCTTCATCTAGGTAGTTTAGGCTGCCGCAAGTGCCGGAACTATCGCTGTAAGGAGCTCTCAGGGCGGCGCTGCGAGCGCCCAGGCTGCCATCCAGAAATATTTTATACCCCAGGGCTTCATCAAGAAGATCCCAATCTACGGTGTAAAAGTCCGGTTTGTAAAACAAACCCCTTTTAGCTTTATCCATCGCCATGTCGATGACCCGGTTGTAGCCTTGTGCTTGAAGCTGCCTCCAGCCATTCTTAATTATATCCCGGGGCGACAAGGGCAGCTCGGGCAGCAGCCGGTTGAGTAGGGCAAAGACATCGGCCTCCAGGAAAAGCCCGTTTTCTTCGTATACGCCCAGCCGCCGCATGGCCTGGCTGTTCATGATCAGTAGATGGAGGCAGCTGCGTACTATCACGGCTGGACTGTCACCAAACCAGCGGTCCAAAAGGAATCTGTCTGGAATCTGCTTTCCCGCAATACTCTCCTGGTTGAAATTTACTCCCAACCGCCATTCGCCATGGGGATGACTCCTCAGGACAGACTCTATTTCTTCCAGGCAGGAGGACGATGCCAGGCCGGGCAGAGCATGAAAAAGACAGTATTCCCAGAGGTGTATGTGGGCATCAAGATAATGGCTATTCATTAATTACTTCTCCCGCAGGCTTCCGTCCTCCTGGCAATATGTAACAGGCTTACTGGAGTTAGTCTGGAAGCAAAATATTACTATGTTTAAGAGTTTTTTAATTTATGGAATGTGTGGATGGATCGCGGAAATTCTTTTTACAGGAGCAGGCTCTCTGTGGGCCGGATCGGCCAGCCTGACCGCGCGAACCTACCTGTGGATGTTCCCCATCTATGGGCTGGCGGTTTTTCTGGAGCCGGTGCATGACCAGATCCGCACGTCTCCCTGGCCCGTCCGAGGCGTAATATGGACATCCATTATCATTGGTATCGAATATGGAACCGGCTGGCTGCTGCGCTCTCTAATCGGAGTCTGCCCGTGGGACTACAGCGGCCATAGCCGTTTCGCAGTGGACGGCTTAATTCGTCTTGATTATTTTCCGGTCTGGTTTGTGGCCGGCCTGCTTTTCGAAAAGCTGCACGACTTTATCAACCATATTCAAATAAATGTCCAATAAAGGTTCTCTTATGAACCGGAAAAACCCTGCTTGTCCCACCAATCGTCGCGAGCCCAATCATAGGCCTTTTCAAGGAAATCCAGGTGTCCCTGCTCCCAGTTGGCCAGTTTGGTCAGAAGGACCTGCAGGGATTCGATGCTTGTTTCCAGAGCGGCCAGGCGGTAGAAGTCCATGGAAGCCTTTTCCATCATTATACCTATATGAAGGGCCCAGACCACTAATCCCCCGTTGTTTCTTAGTTTATCCGGGGTGAAAATGTGTGGTGAGAAAGGCTGTTCTTCGACATCACCCCGAGCAGTTTCCTGGTTTAAGAGCTCATTATACATATTTCGAAGCCATCTTTCGTGTTCGGCTTCCTCAGCAGCAAGCCCTGAGAAAACCGCTTTCACATCGGGATTGTCGGCTTTTTCGGCTGCCATCAGGTAAAATTGATACCCTTCCTGCTCATTGAGGATAGCTGTTTTTAGCATCTCTAGTTCCTTGTTCAGCACTCCTGACCACTCCCTTCGCATAATAGCACATTGGTTCTAAAGCGCTATATTAAAGCTCTTTTCCTTTTCATACTATATGTATCGGCCAAAGTCAAACAGAGACCTAGCCAAAGATAATGGAGGTGGTTGAGATAATACAAATATTGTGGTATTATGCCCATGTAATGTCAAAAAGTAGCATAAGTCCCAATAATGGGACAAACCGTATAGGACGTTAGACCCCGTATTGTTTGTTAGAAAAAAGCGCTTTTGGCCTTACAATATTATTGGAGTGGGTTTTAAAAAGGGGTGTTCGATTTGAAGTGGTTTGACAATCTGAAAACCATGCAGAAGCTGCTTATTTGCGCGAATCTTATCGGCCTGTTCGTTGCGGTGGTGGGGTACTTGGGCTGGAACGGATTAAATGCTCTCAACCACGAGATAGGTTCAATCTATGAAAGTCGTATGCAGCCTTATGGCCAACTGGAAGACGCTAAGAATGCGGTCCTGGCTATGCAAGTAGATATGCACCAGGCCGTACTGGCTGCAACTCCCGCTTCTAAGCAAGCGTCTCTGGATAAGATGAGTAAAGATGGCCAGAGTTTGAAACAGCCCCTGCAGGCTTATATGAAGTCATCAGACCTGACCGGGCAGGAAAAGGAGAGCGTTCAGAAGTTGAGCGCTGCCCTAAATGAATATGAAGCGGCGGTGGCCAATTTTGAGAAATCGGTTCAGCGCGGCAATACAGAGGCTACGCAGGTTTTAACTGGGGATGTGACCGGCAAAAGCCTGGCTTTGGAGAATTCTCTGGACGGATTTATTGCGCTGCAAAAGCAGGAGGCGGCCCGGATAGATGCCCAGGGAGACACTTCTTTTATTCGAACTACCCGCGAAATAGTGGGTTTTAGTATTTTTGCCCTGCTATTGGCGGTGGCAATGAGCATCTTAGCGGGCCGTCTGATATCTAAACCGCTGACGGACGCCTCCTCAATAGCCGGGGAAATCGCCGGGGGAAATCTCAATGTGCATCTTCCCGAGCGGTTTGTCACCCGCAAAGATGAAGTGGGAGATGTAGGCAGGGCGCTGAAAAAAATGCTTGAGGGTCTGCGCGATTTGATCAAAGACATCAACCAGAACTCGGCCCAGATCGCAGCTTCATCACAACAACTTTCAGCCCACAGTCAGGACATAACGGCCAATATGGAAGAGGTAACCGCCGCCATTGAGGAGGTGTCCTCGGGGTTGGAAAGCGTTTCGGCTTCTTCCCAGGAGGTAAGTGCGTCGAGTCAAGAAATGACCGGTTCTCTGAACATCCTGGCCCAGGAGTCGGGAGTGGGAACCAAGGTGGCCAGAAAGACTGAAAAACGCGTACTCAACATAAAAACAGTGGCTGAGGAGGCTCTGGGAACAGCTAATGCCACTCTGGCTGACGTTCAGGAAAAACTTGGCAGGGCCATTGAAGGGGCCGCTATTGTAAATCAAATATCCAGTCTGGCTGATGTCATAACCGGCATATCGTCCCAGACCAATTTACTGGCCTTAAATGCCGCCATAGAAGCTGCCCGGGCAGGAGAACAGGGACGAGGCTTTGCTGTGGTAGCCGAAGAGGTGCGCAGGCTGGCCGAGGAATCATCCCAAACGGTAGAAAGCATCAAAAATCTTACTGATGAAGTTCAAAAAGCCATGGACCTGCTGGTCAGAGGCGCTCAGGACTCCCTGAATTTTTTGAGTGAAACGGTAGTCGAAGACTATAAAAGCTATATTAAAATGGTAGAACGTTATGCCAAAGACGCGGTTGGCTTCAGCGAGATAACCAGCAAAAATACCGGAATGTCCGAGCAGGTTCTGGAAGCGGTAACTGAGGTCAGCCGGGCTATTGAACAGGTGGCTTTGACTATGGGGGAAAGCTCACGCAGTGCTCAAGATATAGCCCGGGGAGCGGAGAGTACCAGCACCAGTCTGGTACAGATGGCTGAAGCTTCGGCCCGGTTGGCTGAAAACGCCGAAGCTTTAAATCGATTGGTAGAACGTTTTCGAGTATAAAACATTAAACCGACATTAAAATATTCTTCACTTGAGAGGCTCTTTAGTAAGAGCCTCTTTTATCTGCCTGATATTAAAGTATACAGTGAATGTTAACAGAAAAGCTTTAATATTTTATCATAATGTAGTTTAATAAGAAATAATAAAATCCGGGTCGAGGACTCCCGGACCCTTTCTAAAAAAGCCCCCAGTAAACCAAATTAAGGAGGAGAATCCATGAATAGTGAGATCCTTGTGCAAAAAACCGATAAACCGAAGCCAAAACCGGATTGGAACAACCTGGGCTTTGGGAATTACTACACTGATCACATGTTTGTGCTGGATTATACTCAGGGAAAAGGCTGGCACGACCCGCGTATCGTACCCTATGCTCCCCTGGTACTGGACCCCGCCACCATGGTGCTTCATTATGGACAGGCTACTTTTGAGGGACTTAAAGCATACAAGGCTCCGGATGGCCGCATTCTTCTTTTCCGTCCCTATGACAATGCCCGCCGTATGAATAATTCCAATGAACGCCTGTGCATACCGACTCTGGATCCCGAATTTTTCGTCAAAGCTATAAGGAGCCTGATCGAATTAGAAAAGGATTGGATACCGGATGCCGAGGGCACTTCACTCTACATTCGCCCGTTTGTAATAGCCACTGACCCCCACCTGGGAGTGCATCCCTCCCATACCTACAAATTTATGATCATCTTGAGTCCGGTTGGTGCTTATTATCCCGAAGGCATCAACCCGGTAAAAATATATGTCGAACAGAAGTACGTCAGAGCCGTTCGGGGCGGCCTCGGTTACACCAAGACGCCGGCCAATTACGCGGCCAGTTTGAAGGCTCAGGAAGAAGCCGAACAAAAAGGTTATACTCAGGTTTTATGGCTGGATGGAATCGAGAAAAAATATGTGGATGAAGTGGGAACCATGAATGTGGTTTTCAAGATTGATGGAGAACTGGTAACCCCCTCGCTTGAAGAAGGAAGCCTTTTACCAGGGATCACCCGCGATTCTACTCTAAAGTTGGTTAGAGATTGGGGTATTAAAGTCACGGAGAGGAAGATAACCATTGATGAAATCTACCAGGCCAATGCCCAGGGCAAACTGGAAGAAGCATTTGGCACGGGTACGGCTGCTGTTATTTCTCCGGTCGGGGAATTGAATTGGGACGGCAATGTGATTTCGATCAATAATGGCAAAACAGGAGAACTGGCGACCCGGATATACGACACCTTGACCGGCATCCAGTGGGGAAAACTGCCTGATCCCTTTGGCTGGATCGTAGAGGTATAAATAAAAAAAACGATGCTCCCGGGGGCTGAACTTGTGGTTTGAGCAGGTTCAGCCCCTTTTGCTTGATGCTAAGTAAAACGGGATTGGGGGGAACTTGAGCTAATTGCCCGCTCCTCGTAAATTTTTAGCAAAAACCGATTTACCGGGCCGGTAGATGAATGCGGGTTAAAACCAGCCAAAAAGGCAAAAAACGGGGTAAATGTCCCGGATAACCCGGGATAAACGGACTATACAGATTATGGGATTATACGATACTATAATGTACCCGAGTTATGAGGAGAAGGGCTATGATCGCGAAAAACAGCTTGAATGAGAAAAAAAAGAATAGAGTAACCACCTTGAATAACGCTAGGATAAAACGTTCTGAGCTTGAGCAGCAAAATTGCGAACTCATTCAAGAATTGTCCTTCTATCACAGTATTGTTGAAGAACAGAGCGATCCCATATGCCAGTACGGAGTAGACGCCCGCATTGTATACGCCAACCGTGCCTTCTGTGAAATGTTCGGCTTTGATGTCCAGCAGCTTCACAGTATGAGTCTTCTCCAACTGGTGGCCGATACCAACCACCGCCTGATAGGCAGACACTGGCCGGAATACACCAGGCAAAAGCCCCAGTCGGCATTTGAACTCCGTATGAAGAAACCGGATGGAGCTACTTCCTGGTTTAGGTGGACGGAGCGGGCTTTATTTGATGACAGCAACAGTATAGTAGGCTTTCAAAGCGTTGGGCGGGATATTAATGACCGCAAAAGGGCAGAAGATGCGATAGATTATTTAAAAAACCATGACCCCCTTACCGGGTGCTTCAACCGTGCCTATTTGAATGGTGAATTGAAAAATGTTGATGTTCCCAGTTGTCTGCCCCTAAGCGTAATTGTCTGCAATATAAATGGCCTTAAACTGGTCAACGATACTTTTGGCTACCCGGCCGGAGACAGGCTTCTAATAAACACGGCCGGGATTTTGAAGTCAAACTGCCGACCGGAAAATATAATAGTAAGATTCGGTGGGGACCAGTTCGTAGTGCTTTTGCGCAATACCAGCGCACAGGAGGCTGCAGAAATATGTGATAATATTCAGCAGGCTTGTCTGATGTTCCCCGCCGAACCCGTTCAGCCCTGTTTGGCCCTGGGAACAGCCACCAAAGATTATTCTCGCAAACACCTGGACGAGGTGTTGAGTGAAGCCGAAGACGTGATGTTCAGGGCTAAATTGCTGGAAAGCCGGAGTACCAAGAACGCTTTAATTTCATCTTTGGAGACTACCCTGCATGAAAAGACAACTGAAACCAGAGAACACGCCGAAAGGCTGCAATATATGTCATTACAGTTTGGCAAGGTTTTGGGTTTGGTGGGGGATGCCATGGACCGGCTGGCTTTACTGGCAAAACTTCATGACATAGGCAAAATAGCGATTCCTGAAGCAATCCTTACCAAACCGGGCCCCTTAAACGAACTGGAATGGGATATTATAAAAAAGCATCCTGAAATCGGTTTCCGCATTGCCCAGGCGTCACGTGAGCTGGCCGTTTTGGCTGAAGAGGTGCTGGCTCATCATGAGCGGTGGGATGGAGCCGGTTATCCCAAAGGGCTGGTCGGGGAGAGAATACCTCTTTTAGCAAGGATAATCAGCATAATTGACGCGTTTGACGTAATGACCCATGATCGCGCTTATAAAACCGCCATATCCCGCGCTGAGGCCTTGGATGAATTGAACCGCTGCGCAGGAACCCAGTTCGACCCGGAACTGGTAAAGGTCTTTACCCAGATGCTAAATTAAGCCTCAAACGTCGCTAAAACCGAACCGCGCATTTAAAAACCCGCTCCCGATACCGTACTACATGTACGTCTAAAGTACGGGATTTTTTTATTTCTTGATTACAAATATTCTTTATGAGCCAGGCGAATAAAATATATGCGGTGTTGCCCAGAAAAGAAATTTCCCGCTTATGCGGGAAGAAAAAGAATGGGACTGTATGAAAAAGCTTGGGGCTTAGTCATCAAAAAAAATAAAGCTCCCCAAAGGAGCATCAGTAAACAGCCAAATTAATTTATGACTTCTACTATCTCCTTTCCACGGATATGCATTTTCGGCGAAGCTCCCAAAATGCATATACAACGAAAACGGTTGTTGTTTGCAAAAGAGCAAACCACAACCGTTTTTAATCAGTATGGGTAAATACTCCTTTCCAAACACAGGAGGCATAGACGTTTCCCTCTACACCCGGCCTTTTCAGGCGGCCTAACAGCCATAACTATTTGGTCACAGGTTATTAGGCTTGGAGATCAAATATTTATTTTTGTTAGTGTAGCACAGAACAGGGGCAGGCGCAATGGTTTATACTGATTGGTTTTAACAGAGCTGGTAATCATTAAAAAGGCATTCAAGTATGCCTCACCATTTTCAATTAATTTAATACTATATGGATACAGGCACATCCAAAATTTGCTAATAATTCGGAACATAACCGTAATAGGGAGATGGTGAATATGGTATGGTCCAAGGTTGAACAGGTGCGTGAGCAGATCGTGGGATTACGGCCGATTTACAGCAGCATAGGCAATTCCACCGAGATTCTAATGCTGGAGGGGCAGACCATATCTGAACGCCGGGTATTAAAATCGAGTATTTCCGCTCTGGCCAGAAGCTACGCAGTAGATCTGGCCGCTCAGCGAAGCATGGTTCGGACCTGGCTTGGAAAGCAGACCCTGGTTCCTTTCTATTTATCGCCGGAACGGGTTTTTATTCCTCTAAAAATGCGCCAGTCGCGTGCTGGAAATGATGAGACCTACGGATATCTTGATGTAAAGCTGGTTCAGGATATCAAAGAATTGGCCCGGCGCAGGTGCCAGGTGATGATGGAGAATGGAATCGTCCTGGAAATCTTAAGCGGAAAGTCAACCGTCCTACAAAGCCAGCACAACGGACAGCGCTTGTTAACCATGCTGGGAAATATAGAAAATCCAGCCAATGATGAAGATAATGCCGTGGAATCGGCGCGCTGGATGGTACGCACCTTAAAAAAGATTTCTCTGCAACTCGATCGAATGGAGGGCCGGGAAAATTGAAAAATTACCCAGACTATCATTTTAGTGCCTTAAGAAACACCAGGCAGGGAAGAAGCAGGTTTATGTTGAAAGATAAACTTATACCTATAACAACGGGAGTATAAACCTTCAAACCCGGATGAATAATTGTGAAGCAGGGAAATATAATGCCCAATAGGGTGAAAAAGATGCTGCTCCATACATATATTGGCCGGCATAATACGGAATTGGACTTGCTTTAATTTATCATGGACAGGGGGAATTGATATTGATAAAAAGAGAAATTTTCCGGCAATATGATATCCGAGGACGAGCCGGGACAGATCTCAATGACGATGCGGTGCTCGGAATCAGCAGAGCATTCGCCAAATATGTGTTTCTAAAGGGGCGAAAAACAGTCATTGTGGGCAGGGACAACCGGTTCAGCTCGCTGGGAATACAGAACATGGTGGTTGAAACCCTGCTTGCTTCAGGCCTTGATGTTGTCGACCTGGGAGTCGTAATAAGCCCTATGTTCTACTTTGCTGCCCGTCATTTGGATATTGACGCGGGAATAATGATTACCGCCAGCCATAATCCCGGACCAGATAATGGTTTCAAACTTCTACTGGGGAGCTCTACCATTTATGGCGATGAGATTCAGGAACTTGCTGACTGGGCGATACGTGGAGAACGCCTCAACGCATCAAAGCGGGGGAGCCTGCGGGAAATTGACATAAAACCTCAATATATCGAGGCTATTACCAGCCGCATCGAATTGGGGGGGCGCAAGCTGCATGCCGTGGTTGATTGCGGCAACGGAACCGCCGGTCCCATTGCCCCCGAGCTTTTCCGTAAGCTGGGCTGCCAGGTAACCGAATTGTACTGTGAATCTGACCCTAGCTTCCCCAATCATCACCCCGATCCGGTAAAGCTTGAAAACAGCCGGGATCTGATAAAAGTGGTCCAGCAAACCGGCGCCGATTTGGGCCTGGGATTCGATGGAGACGGCGATCGGCTGGGTGTGGTGGCACCGGATGGAACCATGATCTGGGGAGATCTGTTGATGGTTCTGTTCTGGCGGGAAATACTGCCTAAGCATCCAGGTGCCCAGTGCATCGTGGAGGTTAAATGTTCCCAGTCTTTAATAGATGAAATTGTACGCCTTGGTGGAAAACCCCTCATTTATAAAACCGGGCATTCCCTGATCAAGGCCAAAATGAAGGAAATCGGCGCCGTCTTTACCGGGGAGATGTCTGGACATATGTTCTTTGCTGATGAATACTACGGATTTGACGATGCACTCTACGCGGCCGCCCGCCTGCTGCGCATCCTCTCCAACAGCGATAAGGATTTGAGTGGAATGTTGGCGGATGTTCCTCATTATCACGCCACTCCTGAATTAAGGGTAAGAAGCAGCGACCAGGAAAAGTTCCGGCTGGTTGAACGAACCTTGGAGCACTTCCGGACCCGCTATGACCTGATTGACATTGATGGAGCCCGGGTGTTGTTTCCCGGTGGATGGGGGTTGGTCAGGGCTTCCAATACGGGCCCCGAGTTGATTGTGCGCTGTGAGGGCCGCACCCCTGAGGATTTAGGGGCAATTAAATCGGAACTGTTTTCATTTCTGGAAAGCCAGGGTCTTAAGATACCGGAAGACTGAGGCGGCAAAAGGATTATGCGACAAATATCTTTACCTGCTCTGCATCAAGTCCTATAATGTGGTTTAGCAAGATAGAAGGAGGTTGGGATGTGGAGCGTCAGATTCTTATGAGCAGTTTCAATCTATGTCCCCGAATGGGTTATCCGGTTATCGGCAACGAATGCCTTGAATGCGAGTATATAAATTCTGTAGATGATGACCACTTTTGCCTTTACGACGAAGAGACCATGGGACATGAAATCAGAATTGTCGATTTAATAGGTTTTCTGGCCCAACTGTTGGAGAACGGCAAGAACCGGATAGGACTGGATGAACTGTCCCAATTGTTCATGAATGAAGAGGATGACTCATAGAAATTACCAGATTGCCCCAAACAATTACAATCGGTATTGATAAGCAAAACCCGCTATTAAGCGGGTTTCGCCGGTTTATGGCTGGTGTCCAGGTGAATATACCCAATTATTAATCGACAATTAATTCACATATGAAGATTTTTTGTATACAGAAGGACATTCAGATCCTGGTGACGAATATATACTGTGAGTGGTAAGGGCTTTAAGCCGACAGAATAGAGAGAGAAAACAACCAAATATAAGGGGGTTACCACGAATGAGTATTAACGAAGTCGTAATGGTCAGCGCGTGCAGAACTGCTATTGGAGACTACGGCGGATCCATGGCGGGCTTAAAAGCCAATGAACTGACCAAGATCGTTGCCACCGAAGCTATCAAGCGGGCTGGCATCACACCCGACATGGTCGATGAACTGGTTGGCGGTATGTGCTTACATGCTGGCAACGGATCATTACCACCCCGCATCGTCGCCATGCAGATCGGCATGGCCCACAGATCAGCCGCATCTATGGTAAGCCAGAACTGTGCCTCCGGTATGCGTGCGTTAGACATCGCCGCCATGAAACTGGCCCTGGGCGAGACCGAAATCGCTCTTGTAACCGGCACCGAGAGCATGAGCAACATTCCTTACATTTTACCCGCTATGAGATTTGGCGCCAGACTGGGCGACACCAAGTGCCAGGATGCCATGCTGGCTGATGGACTGGTTTGCCAGTTGGCCGGCTCCCACATGGGCGTAACGGCTGAAAACGTTGCCGAACGCTATGGCATCACCCGCGAACAGTGCGACGAGCTGGCTCTGATCAGCCATCTGCGTGGACTGCGGGCCAATGATGAAGGCCGCTTTGACAGAGAAATCGTTCCGGTTATACTGAAGAGCAAAAAGGGCGAAGTCGCTTTTGCCAAAGACGAACACCCGATTAAAGGTGTCAGCATGGAAAAAATGGCCAAGCTGCCCCCGGCCTTCAAAAAAGGCGGAGTAGTAACAGCTGCCAATGCTTCCGGCTTGAACGATGCTTCTGCTGCCGTAGTTTTGATGACCAAGAAAAAAGCCGAAGAACTGGGCGTAAAACCCTTGATGAAACTTATCACCGTAGGCTATGAAGGTGTAGATCCGTTCGTTATGGGTCTGGGCCCGGCTGTAGCTATTCCCAAAGCCCTGAAGCAGGCTGGAATGTCCTATGATCAGGTGGATTACTGGGAAGTAAACGAAGCCTTTGCCGCCCAGGTCATCGGCGTCAAGAAGATGCTCAAAGACGATTTCGGCATCGAAATGAACAGCGGCGACGTTAACAGCGATGGCAATGTCAACACCAACGGCTCCGGCATAGGCCTCGGCCATCCGGTAGGCTGCACCGCGCTGCGCATCGTCGTCAGCCTGTACTATGAGCTGGAAAGACTGGGCAAGACCGTTGGCGGCGCCTCCCTGTGCGTAGGCGGCGGCCCGGCTATGGCCTCCCTGTGGACCAGAGACATCTAATAATCGACTATTATATTAAAACTACTAAGGGGCTGCCTCAAGGCAGCCCCTATATAATTTGTAATGGAATAGTAGACTGAGCTAGGGAAGCACCATCCAGGCACCACGATTTACGCTCCGCTCCGCTGCGCATATTATTAAAGTTGCGAAGGGCAAGGAAGCATTAAATGCCCGTGATTGAGGCGGGCTTAGGTATGGGGACACACCTTCCCTTCGGGTAAGGAATGTCCCCGTACAGATGCTGATTGAACGGGCATTTATTGCTGACGCAGCCGACGCCCATGGACGGGCTAGTGCGGCGATGGCAGGACGCCAAAGAGCCGCCGGTGGCAGGAGGCCAAGGAGCCGTGAATTCGGTTTCGTAGTTCGGTCTAAAAGATGTCTTTCATGCGGGTTCCGATTTCCTGCCCCCTCATCAAACAGTTGAAAAGGGCTGCCAAATTGGGATCAAACTGGGTTCCTGCGCAGCGCATTATTTCATTTAATACCTCTTCTTCCGACAGGGGGGCTTTGTAAGGGCGCCCGACCAACATGACATCGTAGGCATCAGCAATGGCCAGTATCCTTGACATCAGGGGGATGTCCCGCTCTCTTAACCCGAGCGGATAGCCCCCTCCATCCCAGCGCTCGTGGTGGGACAGGATGGCATCGGCGATAGGCGCCAGTTCGGGACAGGACAAAGCGATGCGGTAGCCGGTTTCGGGGTGCTTCTTAATAAGCTCCCACTCATCTGGATCCAGCTTGTCCGGTTTATCCAAAATAGAGTTGGGGACGGCGATCTTGCCTATGTCATGTAATGCGGCCAATAAATTGAGGCTGTTCATTTCTTCTCCCTGGAGATTCAGGGCCTCGGCTATGTTGGTGACCAGTTTACGCAGTCGCTGGGTGTGGGCCTGGGTTTCATGGCTGCGCACCCAGAGGGTTTTCTCCAGGGAATAGAGGAATGAGCTGCGGTTGCTTCTGCTTTCCAACAGCTTGTTCCTGTACATGAGATCCTCGGCTTCCTTGCTTATTTCTTCGATGCTCTGACCGGCAGAACGCTTGACGGCCAGGCCCAGGGATATGCTTATTTGGACCGGGAAGTGGGGAAAGGCGTTGCAGGCATCGCTAATTCTGCTGCACAACTGCAGGGCCTCATTTTCATCACAGCGCGGCAGAAGCAGAACGAATTCATCTCCTCCCCAGCGGGCCACCAGGCCCTGACCGCCGCAGGAGGTAGTGAGAATTCTTGCTGCGCTTTTCAACAGGTTGTCCCCATGGGTATGGCCAAAGGCATCGTTGACCAGTTTGAGGCCGTTGACGTCTCCCAGGATGAAGCTCAAGGGGAAATTCTCCTCGCTGTCCAGCTTTTGCAGCATTTCCTCGGCATAGGCCCGGTTGAACAAACTGGTCAGTTTATCATGGTAGCTCAAATAGGTAATCTGCTCCTCAGCCTGTTTGCGATCGCTGACATCAATTCCTACTCCTAATATGGCTGGTTGATCATTGAAAATAATTTCGCTGGTAGAGAAATCACCCCAGGCTACAGAGCCGTCTTTGCGCAGCAGTTTGGCCTGGTAGCGGCCTGGAGACGTACTCTCAGGGCGGCCCTGCTCGCTCAAATATTTTATCCATTCCCGGTGATCGGGATGGATGAATTCCCAGATATTCATTCCCAGGCACTCTTTTCGGGAATAGATGGTCTGATTTTCGAAAGTCTGGTTCACATATATCAGGCGCGAGTCCCGCATGACGAATATCAAGGTCGGTGCGGTGTCGGCCAACTGCCGGAAATTTGACTCACTTTGGACCAGAGCCTCCTGGATTCGTTTATGGCTGGAAATATCGTAGCCGACTGCAATTACAGCCGGGAGGCCCTCCCATTCAATCATGCTGGCGCACATATCTATCCAATATTCATGACCTTTGTCGTCAACAACTTTGATATCCAGTCTGAACTCGGTGTTGTTATACTGCAGCTCCAACAGGCGGTATTTGACCAGGCTTTTAAAGTCCGGGTGGACTACATCCAGCGCGTGCATTCTCAAGAGATCTTTTTCCTCGTAGGCCAGTACTGATGCAAAAGTTGAGTTAAAATAACGGAATTTATAATTCTGGAGAACGAATATGAGGGCAGGTGCGGTATCGGCCAGCTGGCGGAAGGTCATCTCGCTTTTGCGCAGAGCTTCCTGAAGCTCTTTGGCCACCGTAATGTCAGTTGCTATAGCAATGATGGCAGGTTTGCCTTCATAATCGATAAGATTGCCGCAATAATCGAGCCAGTGAACCTGGCCGTTTTTGCTTACCACCTTAAACTCATAGCGTTCCGGCACTGATTTGCCTGCCTGTCTGGCCTGGGAGCGATATTTCACCATGTCCCGGTGGTCCGGGTGAATCACATCCCATACATCGAGTTCGCGCAATTCCTCTTCGCTATAGCCCAACAGCTTTGAAAAGGCCGGATTTACATATAAGTATTTAGTGTCTTGAGCCAAAAAGATCAAACCCGGCGCGGTATTGGCCAGGGTGCGGAATTTCGCTTCGCTATCCCGGACCGCGTTTTCCATTTTGCGCTGTTCGGTGACATCACGAATCGATTCTATGGCGCCGACTATAACGCCCTGACTGTCGTATATAGGTGATGCGGTTCCGTACATATAAGCACCCTGGGCCCCGATGTAAGGGCAGAAGGTTTCAACTGAAAGCCGAGCCTGATCTTTGTTCAGCAAATAATAGCCGGCTGCTTCCGCCTCTGGCTGCAAAACCAGGTCGATCAGCATGGGCCGGGCACAACCGAAAAAGGGGATGGCGTATTCATAATTGCCTTTGCCCAGCATTTCTTTGGCCCCAATACCGGTCATATCTTCCATAGCCTTATTCCATGCAATAACCTGACCGTCTTTGTCAATGACGAAGGTTGAATCCGGTAAAAAGTTGATTATATTGAGCAGGCGCTGTTCTGATTCGCGAATAGCGGCTTCAGCAGCCTTGCGCCCCGTAATGTCTCGGGCTATGCCTTGAACTGCCACCGCCTGACCGTTTTTATATACAATTCGGCTGCTCATTTCCAGGGAAATGATACGTCCATCGGGCAGGAGGGCTTCAAACTCAACGGTCGGGGCGGATTGCCCGCGGAACCTTTTTAAAATATGCGACCTGATTCGGGAATGGTATTTCGGCAGCACAATGTCCAACAATAAACAGCCCTTTTTTTCATCCGTCGAAAAGCCCAACAGTTCTCGACCACGTTGGTTAGCGGAGATCAAGCGCCAGTTTAGATCGGAAATGAAGATGATTTCACTAGCATTATCGAACAGATCTTCAAAATTCTGTTCCACCTGTTGCCGTTCAGCTACCTGTTCAAGAAGTTCGCGGGTTCTTATTTTCAGCTGCTTTTCCAGGGATTGCTGGTGTTTCTGGCTCTGAATTTGATAGTGCTTCTCTGGAGTTATATCCCTGGCTACTATCTGAATTAAGGAGGGATGGCCGCTTTCATCAAAGTCAGCCCGAACACTCCAGCGATACCACTTGGTTTCTCCCTTATCGTTTATATAATGATCCTCGTAGGAGTTGAAGGGTTTTTCGGGTTTGAGGGGTTTAATTGCCTTGTTTAGAACGGTTACGGTTTTTGCCGGTACAATGGAAATAAGGTTTTTACCCTGGACCTTGGAGGCGGCAAGGTTCAGCTTCCGTGCCAGGCAGTCGTTTACGTATACACAGGTAAAATCGGGTAAGAAACGGCATACCATTTCTGTCTGATCCTGAAGAAACAATTGCGCTTGCTCCCGTGAAACATTCAGGGGCTTCGACCTCCTATTGATAGGATTCTTTTTACCGCAAATAGTTCATATATTATATTTCTCGAAGATAAACGGCAAAACTTTACGTCTGTAGGACAAAATCAAAAAGAACCTTTGACCTGGGATATGATAAAGGGAGATTTAGATATAATTAGAATCAAAGGGCAGTAAGGGTGTGGGTTTTATGAAATATATCTTTTCGTTTTTTAAACCCGTGATCGTAGTAAAAAACGGTGTAATATGTGTGATCATTAGAGGAATGAAATTTCAAGGCGCATCCTGGGAAGGAATAACTGCCCAGATTGAAGAAAGAATAGCTTTTTTTCAAAATGCATTGCCAGATGATATGCGAAAGGCCGAATATTCGTTACCCGGGGGCAATATACACGGTAAATGGAATCCCAACCTGGTAGTAATGGGGAATGATTTAAAGAACCTTGATGCTCTTAAAAACTACCTCGAAAAAATACTAAAGAAATAAATCTATTTGCCAATACCCAGAGAAACATCCGTTTGAGCTGATCGGGCTATCTTTACTGTGTTACACTCCCAATCAGAGGGTGTTCCAGTATAGGTAAGACTTTTTTGATACCGGGCGATACCGATGTTGTAACCGTAATTAACGGTTACCGATAATGAATCCATACCCCTTACATCAGGCATTTCTTGCAGGGCCAGTTCGCTTATCTGTTTCGCTTTCATGTAAATAGGTGCGGGTAATTTTTTTACAGTAATCACTATTTCCATTTTATTCGAACGCCCTGCCGAATTGTCGCTGGTAATGTGATTGACCGCAGCCTTGTATACATCTGGATCCTTTTGCAATTCCTCGAGGGTGCTGCTGGTTCCCGGTATATTATACTGCGTAATAATCTGAGGCCAGGCGAAGGTGGTAAAAGCGATCATTAGCATTCCAACCAGGGTCATCGTTACCAGATGGCGGGAAGACACAGGGATCTCTTCAAGGGCAAGGTCGTAATCGGCATAAACCACAAAGGTTTTAAGGGCCAGATCGTGTACGGTCTGCCTGGTACGATTATTGAATATATACAGGTAAACTATCGCCACCGCTGTAAAAAGCGCAACCGCTTTAAGTATTAGGTCAAGGCTCTCCTGCTCAACCGAGGAGTACATAAATGGAACCAATAGCAGGGCCGATCTTTTAATAGATGTCCCCACTGAAATAGTATTTCCGAGTACATCCACCACCCGGATTTTCATAACCCGTTTACCTATCGTCTGTCCGTTATTGAACGAACTGTTCATCCAGCTGAAATAAACAACGGCGATAAGCAGACCTACCCAAAAACCCTGAGAACCCAAGTGGGCCAGAGCGTTAAAAAAGATGGTTCCTACCACAAAGCCAATAGCGGCTAAAATAAGCACATCTATAGCCAGGGCTGCAAGCCTGCGCCAAAAACCGCTTATTTTCTGTTCCGTAGTATGGGCAACCGGGACGGGGCTTTCCAATGCCTCCTGGACGGATTGCTCTAAACCACCCAGGTTTTCAGTCTGGCAGGAAAAATCTTGCTCGAGCGAAATTGATTCGGTTTGGGTCATGAGCCATCCCCCGTTCCTTTTGCTGTTACAACATTGTGCTGTTCATAACCAGACCCGATGCTGGTGCTGAAATATGCCTGCCAATAAAGACCTGGACTGTGACAAAAGGAATTCGCACACAAAGGAATTAACTTCAATTTTACCCAAATAAATGAAGGAATAATACTTAAACTATTGACCCGGTTGGATTAAGAATGGAACCTTATAATAATACGAGTTTAGAATGACAAATATTACAAGAACAGACGTGTTGATCTGGAAAAATTCTTGCTAATATTATCGCCTTATTTACGGTTTTTGGCTATGGAAAAAGTGGTAAAAGAGAGTAAAACAACGATATTCGTAAAGTATGGAAATAAGCAGACGAGAAAACAATTACTTTTCTCTATGTTTTTTAAGCAATTCGATCGTATTTTTACAAAATTCGACCAGATTGGATTCAAATATTGATACCGCCTTTTCATCTTCATACTGCCCTTCAGTTCTTTCGAGAATAGCCCTGGCAAGCTCTTTCATCCATTCATCCTTTTTCATTATTTTGTAATTCTCTTTGTATGTTTGGCTCAGACAACGCCGGTAATCGATGGTTTCGTCGGATGCAATATATTTTGAATTTATCAACATTTCAATGTTCTGGTTATGCATTTCGTCGATTATATTTTGCTTTCTGTAAAATCCAGCCTTTGTAACTGAATCTATCACGATAAATGAAAAAGCGCTGTTCAGCTCATAAAACACATCGTCAATTTTTTTTAAGCCACACCTGGCAAGTTCCCTTTCATTGAAGAAAATCTGTTTAACTGATTTATAAACCCAATCGTTAAGGATTTTTCCCATTTCTTTCACATTAATGCCTTGCTTTCCAAACATAGCGCAGCCTCCCTGTGTTTGTTGTGCGGTTATCTTTTACAACCATAATAAAACACCCCCTCTGAATTTTCGAGGGGGCGGCGCAGATTCTAATTTAGTTTGCAGCCTGTCAATTTAAGAAGCATGACCAAATAACCGAAAAATAGAATAACCGGACCAGATAACAAACATTATGTGATTTTTGAAGCTCGTTGAATTAATATGCAATTATTGTGGAGATAAATCCGATGCTCAATTCATGGGGAGAAAAGCAAAGAAGCCAATATTGGGACAATATAAAAGGCATCTTAATTGCGCTCGTTGTCGTGGGGCATTTCTTATGGGCCTATTTGGGTTCGGGTTGGGCGAACTATATCGTTATTTTTATATATCTTTTTCATATGCCCGCATTTAGCTTTGTTTCAGGTTTCTTAAGTAAAAGTGAGAACTCAAAATCAAAGCAATCTATACTTAAACTGGCGGTAGCCTACCTCATTTTCAACACTTTGATGATGGTTTTCAGTCGTATTCTTTTCGACGCGTCATTTCAATTAATCACTCCGTATTATTCCTTTTGGTTCCTAATTTCGTTAATTATATGGCGCCTTACTATAAGATACATTGAAAATAAGCAAAGCATAATATTGGTCAGTATTGCGGCCGCCCTTCTCATCGGTTTCTGGACCGATGTAACAATGGTATTTGCTATCTCCCGGACCATTGTCTTCTTACCATTCTTTATCATTGGCTACAAGCTGCCCGCCGATAAAGTGATTAGATTCATAAACCACCGAAGGCCCATTGATTATTTTAAAGGCTTCCTGGTACTGGTCATTACAGTTTGCTTATCAATTATATTTATTTCAAAATATCCGGGCTTAACCGAATCGAATTTGTTGATGGACACTTATCAATCCTGGGCGGACTTTTTATTGAGAATAATGTTCTTTTCCATTGCCACATTGATGACGATCAGTATTACTCATTTAACCCCTAACCGGCCTCTGCCGTTTCTGTGTACGTGGGGCAGGAATTCATTGGTAATCTATATTTTGCATCGCTTTATAACCCTGGTTTTTCTGAAATTCCTGCCAGTCAATAATTATCAGGACAATTATGTCATCTTCGCTCTGGCGGCCAGCCTGTTTACGCTTCTGTTTTTGGGGTGGGAGCCTGTTTCAAATAAAGTAAATGATTTTATAAATAAAGCAAGGGATTTTATTTTTGTAAAGGACTTCAATTTGCCGCTGTGGATTGCAATTCTCTTGACGCTTCCCGTGTTTTCTGTCCTGGTGGGCACCAATCATGTTCCCGAAAAGCAGGAGAGTGTTGTTCACCCGGTTATTACAAGCGGCCAGGAAGCTTCTCTGAACGGTACGGTCAAAATAGCTTTTGTAGGTGATCTGATTTTATTGCAGGATCAGGTCAGACAGGCTTATTGCGAGTCCACCGGTCAGTATGATTTTGATCCTATGTTTGCATACGCCAAAAAGTATTTGACCGAAGCCGACCTGGCAATCGGCGTTTTTGAAGGTCCCACAGCCGGTGAAGCGCCTGGATACTCTACGAGCAACTATGATGACGGCATACCGGTCAAGTTAAATTATCCGGATTCTTTTGCCTGGGCCGTAAAGAAATCCGGTATCGATCTGGTGTCAACTGCCAATAACCATCTCCTGGATACTGGGCAGCAAGGAGCTATAAGAACACTTGATATTCTGGATAAAGCTGGATTAATGCATGCAGGTTCATATAGAAATGCTGCAGAAAAGGATTCAATTAAGATTGTTGAGGTGAAAGGAATTCGCTTAGCTGTCCTGGCCTATACCTTGGGAAGCAACGGCTATAATGAGGAGTATTTCTTAAAGGAAAATCCCAATTTAACCTCCATTCTGGCAGATCCAAAGAGCAAATATTTTAAACAGGCCAAAGCCAATGTCCTATCAGACTTTGCAAAAATTAAAGCAATGGAGAACCCACCGGACCTGATACTGGTGATGCCCCATATGGGAACCCAGTTTATACATAAAACGGACGGCTGTCAGGATGTATGGAATGACATTTTTACAGCGGCTGGCGCTGACATCATTTTGGGCGATCACTCGCATGCTGTTCAGCCAATAGAGTATCGTACTTCGACCAATGCCAATGGTGAAAAAAAGCAGGCCCTAATAGTTAACTGCCCGGGGAATTTCGCCAATTCTTATACTAGAAACGACGGGGACGCTACTTCAATAACCGAGATTTACATTGCTCCGGCAACGAAAAAGGTGATTGCGACCGGAATAATTCCTATGTACACTCAATCACCATCGAGTGGTAGCTATCGTGCCTTGCCGATATATAGAATTTTGCATGATGAAAATCTGCTCAGCCAGATTAGCACATTTGAAATGGGAAGAGTCGCCGAGGTGCAGGGCATAGTTACCTCGGTTATGCTGGGGACTAAAATACCGCTGGATCAGGCACAAGATAGATACTATTTATTTCCCGAAGGCTATTTTAGACAACCTGCCCAGGCCATAGAAATTACCGATGCAATGAAAAAAACTGACTTTTACAGGTTATTGAGTGAAGCAAAAACCATATGCTTTGTGGGGGACAGCATCACGGCGGGCTCGGAAAACGGGGGGTATGGCTGGTATGAACCTTTAAAGGCGGCATTTGCCAGTAGTGACGTATATAAGGAAGCCTGGGCGTCAGCTACAACGATGACCTTGTTAGATAACTCCGAATCGATTGCAGGGCATTCAGCCGATTTGTATGTAATAGCTATCGGAACCAATGATGTGCGCTATAGAGATAAAACAAGATGTGCCATGGATGAGGAGAGTTATATAAATAATATAAATTCTCTGACTTCGCAGATATTGATTAAAAATCCGCGGGCCAAAATGGCATTGGTAAGCCCCTGGCTGGCTTTGGACAACGACCCCTATACCGCAATCCCGGTCAAAGAACGAGATCTCATGTTGGAACAATATGGAGCTGCACTGAAATCATATTGTGAGAGAAACGGCTATTGCTTCATCAACCCCAATCCTGCTATAAAAGAGTTTCTCCTAAAACATGCCCCAACCGAATACCTGGTTGATCATATTCATCCCAATGCCAGTGCCGGAATCGTGTTGTATAGCGAAAAATCATTGAAATAACGGGCTGGCATCCTCCCAACTCAAGTATATGGTGAATAGATTTATTATCAAGTATCAGGAGCTTTTCTTTTCACAAGAATATAAGCGAAAACTGCTAAAAAAGGAAATAGCAGAATCATGAAAAGGCCAATATGACCTAGTACATCGGGATAGCCGCTCGATGCCATACTAATGAATACAAAACCGATAACTGGTATAGTGACGACAATAGCCAGCATTGCCCAACTAACCGGGTTTTCTTTTTCCGGGCAAAGGGACGGTTCTTTTGCCCGCCTCTCTATTTCACCTTTTCTACAACACTTTTGTGAACATCTAACAGGTCAGCAATCACCCTCTGCGACAGACCGGTGTTGTTTCTCAAATGGCAAATGATCGCCGTTCGCAGTCGCTTGTCTTCTTTAATCCGAGTCAGCTCCCAGCCCCTGGCTCTGCAGATCTCAGCCAGATAAGTTCTGCCTTCGTCCTGCGTGCGTATCGCTTTATTTTCTTTAATTTCTATAAACGCAATCTCATCTGCAACAAGTGAAAAGCGTTTAAACTCATGCCTGGCCTGAGTACGGTTATCGCTGATCATTCCTAATACGAAGTCCGTATCCAGCCAGGGATGACGTCTCCCGAGCAGATAATCCCCATAGCTGCTCCAAGTGTAGCCGTCCGAACTAGCTGCAATTCCAGCTTTCACCGGGTTGTTATGAATATACCGAACTGCTGCCAACAGATACCGCTCATCCTCTATCACTTCGCTTTTGTAGCGGTCCTGAAACACGTGTCCTTCCCGGCTATGTTTCCAGTTATAGTAAGAAGCATAGCGCACTGCTATGCTCTTCATTATCGAAGCTAGCTCCAGTTCCTTCTGGTTGAGCAGTAGATGAACATGATTATCCATCAGGCAGTAGGCATAAACCGCAAATTCGGCTTCCTTGTGTTTGGCTTCTATACCCTCAAGGAATCGCAGCTTATCTTCATCATCCTGGAAGATATTCTTCCGTTCATTTCCCCTCAACATGATATGATAAACTCCGGTATCGCTCAATTCCCGCGAATGTCTCGGCAAACCTGCCACCTCCGTACCGTAACTGTATCACAAAATTGTAAAACGGGCAAAGGAACCGTCCCCTTGCCCTTCCTATTTAGCAACTGAGAAAGTTTAGATATAATAAATATGCGACCTTATTTGAAACAGGAGGGCAACTCATGTCTAAATCCAGCAATTGTTTCAATCTGTACAAAGTGTCAGAGGCCATCCTTGACAATCCTCTCATGGCCTGCGTTGTTGTCGATACAAATGGCATTATTCGGTTTATCAATCAAGCCTACTTGGAATGGTTGGGCAAAACCAAAGACGAAGTAATGGAAAAGCCCATTCTTAAGGTTACACCTCATTCAAAATTACCTGAAGTCCTGAACAGCGGGAAAACTGATCCGGTTGACCTGTGGTCGGTGAATGATCGCGAGACGATCATCACCCGCTACCCGTTGATTAAAGATGATAAAATCATTGGCGCAGTGGGACAGACTATTTTCCTGGATAAAGCCGGGGCCAAGCTGCTCATGAAGAAGTTGCAAACAATGGAAAAGGAATACGAAACGATATCGGAGGTGCTGGTGCAGAGTCCTTATCTTATATATGTGGTTGTCGATAAAGCTGGCATTATCACCTTTATTAATCAGACCTACCTGCACTTACTGGATATGAAGAAAGAGGACGTGGTGGGCAGGCACATCCTGGAAATAACCCCCCATTCCAAGCTGCCTGAAATCTTAAGAACCGGTGATATCGACGAAATTGACATATGGACCGTCAATAGCCGAGACACCATGATTACCAGAACCCCCATTATAAAGAATGGCGAGATTACTGGAGCGGTAGGGAGAAGCTTGTTTTTAGATATGTCCCAGGCTAAAATGCTTATCAATAAGCTGCAAGAAACGATGAAAGAACTTAAATACTATAAGGAGGAGTTCCGCCAGCACTATCAAGCTCGTTGGCAATTTGATGATCTTATCGGAGTCAGTTCCGAATTTATAATGATTAAGTCTATGGCCCAGCAATTAGCTCATACGGAATCCAACATACTTATTTCAGGGGAAAGTGGAACCGGCAAGGAATTGTTTGCCCAGTCCATTCATAACCAGGGCGGACAGGAGGGGCCTTTTGTGCGTGTCAATTGTGCTGCTTTACCCGAAAACCTGCTGGAATCTGAGCTTTTTGGGTATGAGGAAGGAGCTTTCACCGGGGCCAAGAAAGGCGGTAAGCCAGGAAAATTCGAACTAGCCAAAGGAGGAACCATCTTTCTGGATGAAATAGGCGACATGCCTCTCAGTATGCAGACCAAGCTTCTGACCGTGCTACAAGAACGGGTGGTTGAAAGGGTGGGTGGCATTAATCCTATTTCCATAAAAGTAAGAGTTATCGCAGCCAGCAATCGCGATCTGGAGCATATGGTTGCCAACCACCAGTTTCGCGAGGACCTTTATTACCGGTTAAATGTAGTGCGTTTAATCCTCCCGCCTTTGCGGGAACGAATAGAGGATATTCCTTTGCTCGTTGATTACTTAATGGCTTTTATAAATAACAAGCTAAAATCCCGAGTGACAGCTATTTCCAACGAAGCCCTGCATATGCTGCAAAGCTATAACTGGCCGGGAAATGTGCGGGAGCTGCAAAACCTGCTGGAGCGCGCTATAAATCTGGCTTCGGTGAAACAGGCCACCCGGCTGGAGATGCAGCATTTCCCCTCATTACGTGATGAAACTCCTTCACCCGTAGTTAATAAAAATGGGCGAACCACCTTGAGCGATTCGGTTCAAAAATTAGAAAGAGAGCTGATATGGCAAATGCTGAAATCCACCAATTATAATAAAGCTCAGACAGCTAGAGAATTGGGTCTTAACAAGTCGGTTTTATATAGCAAAATGGAAAAGTATGGTTTGTAGAGATTGATCCGATAAACGAAAAGGGCCTTCTTAACGAAGGCAGTAGCTTATACTTTATTTGTTAGGCAGAGCCAGCCTTGCTGACTCTGTCTTTTTTTTATAGCCAAGGGCATAAGATCCTTCCTAATATCAGTAGCATCTTAAGCACGAAATCACATTGATCAAGCCGCAATTTTTATGGTTGGTAATTACTACTACCAGGCCATTCGTATATTACGCAGGGTTGTTAAAACGGTCGCATGGTTCATAATTCATTCGTAGCCCTCTAAAGGCGCAAAATAAGTCGCTTGCTTGAAAACACCCTACGCCGAGGGTCGCAAAAAACGACGCATGAAATAATAGGAGAAGGGGTGACGCCAGAAAAAACCCCAAAATACAGGGATTTTATAATACATATGAGAACTGGCATACTTTTTGCTTATATAGTCTGTAGAAATACCTTCAGACTATTTCTTTTTGCAACCATGGTTAGTTTTTCTTAGATGTTAATTCATACAGATGGAAGGGAGGGCAGAGCCAGTATCTTAAAGGGCTTATTCATTATAGTAAGTTCCTTTATCTAAGAGATTATTAAGGAGGAAAGCTTGGATGACTTTTAATAAGATTGCAGTTCTGGGGGCTGGCACAATGGGCACCGGCATTGTCTGGGCATTTGCTGCTGCTGGAAAGGAAGTCGTTGTCTACGATATTTTTCAGGAAATTGTGGACAGGTGTATTGCCAATGTTAAAAAGGGTGTGGCTAAACAGGAAGAAAAGGGAAAGGTACCGGCGGGAACCGCGGATAGCCTAAAAATAACCGGTACTGCCAGGTTGGAAGATATCGCCGGGGCAGACTTTGTTCTGGAAACCGTACTGGAGAAAATGTCAATAAAAAAAGATGTGTACAGCAAACTGTCAACCATCCTGGGAGATGAAATTATTGTAGCTACCAATACTTCAGCACTACCCATTACTGAAATTGCCACTGCTTATAAGAAGCCGGAAAAAGTTGTAGGTATGCATTTCTTTAACCCGGCCCAGGTCATGCAGTTAATAGAAGTTATAGCTGCTGCGCAAACCTCGCAAGAAACAGTTGATGCCGTTTTTGCCCTGTCCCTCGCCATTGGCAAAAAACCCATTCAAGTTAAGGAAGGCCCTGGATTTGTTGTAAACCGAATTCTGGTTCCGGCTATCAATGAAGCAGCTGGCATCCTGTATGAAGGTTTAGCCAGTGTTTCCGACATAGATACGGCTATGAAATATGGTGCGGGTTGGCCCATGGGCCCGCTGGCTCTTGGAGACTTGATAGGAGTAGACATATGTTTAGAGGTCTGTAAAACGCTTTTTGAAGAAACCGGCGATCCTAAGTATCGTCCTGCCCCGCCGTTGAAACAATATACCCGGGCGGGCTGGCTGGGAATGAAGACCAAAAAAGGATTCTATAACTATTAAACCTGATTTCATAAAACCCTTGAAAAGCGCAAAGCCGTGTTCAAGTGCAAATAACAAGAAATTAATATAAATGGAGGCATTTTAAAATGACGAAAGAAATTCAGGATGTAGTAATCGTCAGTGCGTGCAGAACACCAATAGGTAAGTTCCTGGGTCAGTTCAAAGATGTACCAGCAAGGGATTTGGCAGTAACAGCGGGTAAAGAAGCAATCAAGAGAGCGGGGATTCCAGCTGACATTATTGATGAGATAGTAATGGGTCAGGTTTACGCGGGCTTACAGAAGTCTCTGCCCGCACGTATTGTCGGGTTGGCATGTGGACTTCCTGAGCGCAGTAATGCCTGTGTTATAAATCAGAATTGCACTTCCAGCATGAGAGCGTTGGAAATCGCGAGTCGCAACATTATGCTGGGAGTGACAGATGTCGCGCTGGTTGTCGGTGTTGAAAACATGACCCAGGCTCCCTATATGGTTCCCAGTGCAAGAACCGGTGCCAGAATGGGCGATGCCAAACAGATCGATTCGTTAACCCACGATGCTTTGGTTGATTCATTGGTTCCGGGGCACATGGCAATGACCGCTGAAAACGTCGCGGTCATGTATAACATTACCCGCGAGCAATGTGACGAATTAGCGGTGAGAAGCCATACCAATGCCATAAATGCAACTGACAATGGTATTTTCAAGAGGGAAATCGTTCCTGTTGAAGTCACAACTAAAAAAGGTGCAACACTTATTGAAACAGATGAACATCCTATTCGTGGCTGCAGCATGGAAAGCGTCGGGAGGCTTAAACCGGCATTTAAAAAAGAGGGTGGTGTAGTAACCGCTGCCAATGCATCCGGCATTAATGATGGAGCATCAGCTGTTGTGATTATGTCCAAACAAAAAGCAGCAGAATTTGGGGTAAAACCGCTTATGAAACTGGTCGCTTCAGTCGGTGTTGGCGTTGATCCAAAGATCATGGGAATCGGACCTGCGGAAGCAATTCCGGTTGCACTCGAAAAAGCTGGCTGGAAATTCGATGAGGTTGATTATTGGGAGCTGCATGAAGCGTTTGCTCCTCAGTTCATAGGCTGCAAAATCCGCCTGAAAGAGAAATATGGCATGGACCTCTCCCTGGATAAAGTAAACCACAATGGCTCAGGTATTGCTTTGGGACATCCTATCGGTTCAAGCGGACTGCGTATCGTTGTTTCCTTATACTACGAACTGGAAAGACTTGGCCTTACCAAAGGCGGTGCCTCTACCTGCGTAGGAACCGGACCGGCCATGGCTTCTTTGTGGACCCGGGATATTTAATAGCCTTACCTTAATCTTTCTTGCAGGTGATGGTCTGCACCGCCATCACTTGCACCTATAGTAAAGCAAAAATAACCACTCCCCCTAATAAATATATACTGCGGTAGGATATTCCTACCGTACCTTTTTATATATTCTACTTTCGACCAGAGAGAAGGCATGGCAGCTTTTGCAGAAAAGCGCAAAGCAAGTTTCACAGGCAAGCAGATGATAAAGGAGGAAATATTTTAAGATGGATTATAGCATGGAATATAAACGCAAACTGGTAGCCGTAGATGAGGCCATCAAGGTCGTGAAATCGGGAGATGTGGTTCACTATGGCGAATTCGTAATGAATTCCAGCTACCTGGATGCCGCTCTGGCCAGGCGGGTTGATGAATTATTCAATGTCAACATCCGAACCACGACCTGTCCATTTCAACCCCAAACAGTTGTGGCCGATCCGGAAAGGAAGCATTTCATCTACAATGATGCGCATATGAGTGCCGCCAGCCGCAAACTACATGACCAGAACCTTTGTAATTATATACCCATAACCTATCATGAAGTGCCGAGTTTCTATGAGCGCGGCTATATGCAGCCGGATGTAGCCCTTATCAAGGTTGCCCCCATGGATCAGCATGGTTTCTTTAACTTTGGAACCTCAAACTCGTTTACTCCTCATATATGCGATTCAGCTAAAACCGTAATAGTTGAGGTCAACGACAAAGTTCCCAAATGTCTGGGCGGCAACCGGGAATCCATCCATATCTCCGAAATCGACTATATAGTTGAAGGCGATAATAAACCTCTGATTCAGCTTCCCGAACTGCCCGTATCGGATGTTGACCGAAAGATAGCCTCGTTAGTCATGGAAGAGATTAAAGACGGGGACTGCCTGCAACTGGGCATCGGGGCCATGCCCAACATGGTGGGGGCCATGATAGCCCAGTCCGACCTCAAGGACCTGGGAGTTCATACCGAGATGCTGTGCGATTCATTTGTCGATATGTATGAAACCGGGCGTTTAACCGGCAAGTGCAAACAACTGGATAAACGCAAGATAGTATGGACCTTTGCCATGGGCAGCAACAAATTGTATGATTTCCTGGACAACAACCCGTGCTGTGCCTCGTATCCGGTGGATTACACCAATGATCCGTTTATAATCGGCCAGAATGATAATGTTGTAGCCATCAATAACGCCATTGAAGTGGACCTTTACGGACAGGTGGCTTCCGAGTCGTCGGGAATCCGGCACATTTCCGGAACCGGAGGGCAGCTGGACTTTATAACGGGATCGTATTATTCCAAAGGAGGTAAAGGCCTGATCTGTTTGAGTTCCACTTTCAAGGACAAGGAGGGCAATCTGAAGTCCAGGATTTGTCCCACATTGACCCCTGGAGCCATTGTCACCGTGCCCCGGAGCATAAATTTCTATGTAATAACCGAGTACGGCAAATGTATGCTCAAAGCCAAATCCACCTGGCAAAGGGCGGAGGCGTTAATCAACATCGCCCATCCGGACCTGCGCGACGAATTGATCAATCAAGCGGACAAAATGCATATCTGGGTCAGAAGCAATAAAATAGTATAGATATACGGGCACGGGCAAAGGGACGGTTCTTTTGCCCGTTTTCGACAGCTAAGCGGGCAAAAGAACCGTCCCCCTGCCCCATGGTAAATAAATTTATTATCAAGCATCAAGTAGCTTTTCTTTTCACAAGAATATAAGCGAAAACTGCTAAAAAAGGAAATAGCAGAATCATGAAAAGGCCAATATGACCTAGTACATCGGGATAGCCGCTCGATGCCATACTAATAAATACAAAACCGATAACTGGTATAGCGACGACAATAGCCAGCATTGCCCAACTAACCGGGGTTTTCTTTTTAACGGGGGCAACTTTTTGCTTATTTATTGGAACTGCCGGTTGATTGGATGCAACTGGTTGCTGAATTTTGTCGATTGTTTTTAAGCCCCCAGTTTTCTTCGCTATTGCGCGATTATTAATTTCTAATTCAACACTATTTTTATGGGATAAGCTATCGAAATATGTCGGTACCGCAGCATCAGCATTTGTTGGCTCTAATCCATCCATGGGCAGGGTTAGGGTGTTGCTGCTAGGCGTAGGTATATTTTCCTTAAGATTTATAGAAATAGTATTTGCCGATGCTTGAACCGAAGCGGGTTCTGCTTTATGAATTGTTTCAAGCTTTAACTCAGATACTGATTTTTTGGAATCAGTCGTTAACTGATTGGTGATAAAATCCCTAAAATATCTTACACTACTCGGGCGTTCTTCTATCTTTAATGCCAGGGCTTTCATAATAATACTTTCAAATTCCGGCGAGATATTGACATACCTGCCAGGGGGTTCAAAGTTGAAGGGTCGTCCTGCCGGGTCTATTCCGGTCAGAAGATAATGAAGGGTGGCACCTAATGCATAGATGTCAGCTCTCTCATCGGTTTGGTTTTGGCCATACTGCTCCGGCGGAGCGAAACCATGTGAACCGTAAGCGGTGGTGTCAGCGGTGTTTCCCTGGCGGAAATGCCGGGCTATGCCGAAGTCGATAAGCTTTATGTGGCCTTCGGGGGTTAGCATGATGTTGGCCGGTTTCAAATCACGGAATATAATAGGGGGATTCTGCGAATGCAGGTAAATAAGGATTTCGCAAAGTTGCCGAGCCCAATCCAGTACTTCATCTTCGGGAATGAGTCCTCTCTTTTCCACCACTTCTTTCAGAGTAACACCCTTAATATATTCCATAACCAGATACCAGCGATTGGCTCCCCGGGAGAAAAAGTCTCTTATGGTAGGTAGTGCGGAATGCTTCAATCCTATTAAAATCGATGCTTCTTTTTGGAAGGCGGCAATCGCCGCCTGCAAGTTGCCTCCCACGGCATTGGTGCTCATTTCTTTGATAGCAGTAGGAATGTTGTTAAGACGTCGGTCTATTGCCAGGTATACTGCTCCCATACCACCCCGGCCAATGGCTTTTACTATAACGTAACGGTCTTCCAAAATGGTATCAGGATTCAATTTCCCGGTTTGACCACTTATGTTTGCTCCGCACCTTAAACAAAATTCGCTGTCGTCTGGAATATCATTACCACAGGCAACACATCTGGCCATTCATTTTCCTCTCTTCTCAGCACTATCTGAATAACACTCATAATGGATGAATTGACGCTATGACGAATTCCCCAAAAATGATATTAATTCCTTCATTATTTTCACTAAATAAACTATACAGTTGTTGCTGTCTAAACGGAATGATAGAGCTCTGATATTTCTCTAATAGAAAGCTGCAAAAAAAAAAATTCTGAACAGCTATAATTTATCAGGAAATTGTCATGTGAAATTTGATTTATCTCAATTATTATTAGTTAAGAGAATGATATTTGAGCCTTTTTAAAACATAGTGGGAGAAGGAAAGTTACAGAAAGGATAGTGTTCCATGAAGAGAAAGTGTTTAGTTAGTTTCATAGTACTGGCGTTGATGCTAACGATTACTCCTCAAGTTAGAGCAGATGATTCAATAAAAGTAATGCTAAATGGCAACCAGTTGTCATTTGATGTTCAACCGGTTATTATCGATGAGAGACTTTTAGTACCTCTAAGTGGAATCTTTAAGCCCCTCGGGGCAACATTTACCTGGGATCCTTTTGACCAAACTGTAGTAGCATACCAGGGTGACAATGTAGTTTCTCTAACAATAGGTTCTTATTCCGCCGAAGTAAACGGTGAAACGATTGATTTAGATGTACCCGCTACCATTATAGACGGTAGGGCGATGGTTCCTCTACGGATTATCGCTAAAGCATTGAAATGCTACGTGAATTACGACGCAAATTCTAACGTCGTAGTGCTTCAGACTGTTTCTGCCTATGCCGGTAATAACATAGTATTTGTTGTTGGAAAAAAAGAATTTCAAATCGATGGGCAGACATTCTACATGGATGTATCTCCATATTTAAAAAATGGAGCGGTATATATGCCCTTCCATTATGTATGGCAGGTTCTGGGAGTAAGCAGTTCAAATGCTATTTGGGACGATGCCGTTCAATCTATAACATTGATGAAAGGTGACAAAGTTGTTCAGACCAAAATCGGGAGTAATACTATGTTGGTCAATGGTGCTGCAATAACATTGGATTATGCACCTGAAGTCAAAGATGGACGCGCGTTTATTCCCGTAGCCCTTCTTTGTTGCGCATTCGGAGCTACTACGAGCTGGGATGCGGCAACTCAAACCATAACAATAACTAACAATTAGGAGAAATAGTTTGTAGATCCCAACAAGGAAAAGCCTTATCAATCGAACAAGCAGATCAAATGATAAGTATGGCAAAAAGGCTTATTGCAGCTATTTTAGAAGGGTAGTTCAACAACAATTCCGATATTGTATGCTCGAGAGGCTTGGATACCAGGCCTCTCGAACTATTGCAATCCAGGTCACGGTTCAACAAGATGGCAGGATGGTATTTTGCTTTAAGGCAGTTATTCTGCGTTTGATTCACACAGGGTGACTTCAAAACTGAATATTTGAGATTATTTGTCATCGTTTGGTCGTTGGAACCATAAGCTTGCTGAATAAAACTAGAAGCATAAATTTACCGCTCCGGCAAATTTATGCTTCTAGTAACACACCCGCTAGCTTATATAAATAAAATTTGGTGGAGACGATGGGATTCGAACCCACGACCCCCTCGTTGCGAACGAGGTGCTCTCCCAGCTGAGCCACGCCCCCACGACTGTCTATTATAACACAGTTCTTTTCCTGTT
>JBEHWI010000020.1:0-55398 GCA_040217815.1 Syntrophomonadaceae bacterium
AATGCAACAAAATCTCCGTCCCCGCGTTGCAAATTACCTTTCTAGTAAGGGAATACGATTTCCACCAGGCCGCCGCCTTTTTCGGCGTTGCGGAGGCTGATTGTGCCGTTTAGCTCGTCGACAATAAGGCGGGCGATGGATAGACCCAGTCCGGTGCTTCCATCGACTCCTTTATACAAGTAGTCAAAGGCGTGCTCCAGGTCCTGGTCGCTAAAGCCCTTTCCATCATCCTGTATGCTGATTTGTATGCCGCTTCGGCTTCCAGGAGCCCTATGACCATGGATAGAAACCTGGCTGTTAGCATGGCGGATGGCGTTGTTCAGCAGATTGCCGAACAAGCGGCGTTGCTTTTCCGGGTCGCCTATAACTTGAAGTTCATCCGGAATGTCCAGTGTTACCTGCACTTTTTTCTCCACAGCATAGCCCTGCATGGCTTCAACCGCTTCACGCATAATACTGCCGATGTCACAGGATTCCAGATAGCGGCTTTCTACCGGACTTTCCTGCCGGGTGAGATTGATCATTTCGTCCAGGAGAACTTTTAAACGCTGGCATTCGCGGGAGATGGTTTCCAGGGCATGATCGGCCTGGGGACCTGAAAACACCCCGTCCCGGATGCCTTCTGCAAATCCCTGGATGCTCATCAGGGGGGTCTTTATTTCGTGCGAGGTGCTCTGGAAAAAGCGGCGCATGCTGGTATCATAGCGCTCCAGTTGATAGGCCATATCATTGAAAGTATTGGCCAGATCGGCCAGTTCATCATCTGATTTAAGATCCAGGCGCACATCAAAACGGCGCCGGGCGATGGCACGGGCATAATCCTGCAGCGACTTCAAAGGCTTAACTATATAACGGCCCAGTATCAAAGCCAGGGGCAGGGCTATGATGAGGGCGATCAAGGTGCTCTTTAATAAAAGTAGTAAAATAGCCTGGTTCAAGGCCTCCAATGCGGTTACTTCCGCGAATGCGATCACCGATCCCAGGTTTTCTTCCGGCGCTCCTATGGGCACGCGAACAGCCAGGAGGTCGGCCCCGTGATGGGCTGCTTTGCCGTCCTTGCTAACAAATTTGAGATTTTGGCTGGCAGGCAGCTCGGACAGCTTTTTACCGGAAGGGAAATTATTGGGCAGGCTGCTGTATAGCACGGTTTCCTCACTATCCAGGATCAGGTACTGGCTTTCTATGGAGTGGTAGGAGAAAAAGACGTAAGGCTTGTTGGCCTGGCTGTATGATTTGGCGGGGTCTTTTTCATGCGAAAGGGCAAAGGCAATGGCGAAGGCCTGCCGGGAGAGGCTGTCTCGGGTTCTTTTTTCCAGGTCGTCATATAGTATGGAACGAAAAGACAGGGTGGTAATAGCGGTGCTGCATATAACCACCAGCAGGTAGCTCAAAAGTAATTTACCGGTGATGCCTTTATAGTTAATCTTCAAAGCGGTACCCGTAGCCCCAGATGGTTTTGACATTCCTGTTTGACCCGCTTTCCCGCATTTTCTTGCGCAGTCTTTTTACCAGGTCATCGACTGCCCGGGCCCCGCCTACATAGTCACAGCCCCAGACCCGGTCCAGCAGCTCCTGGCGGGTGAAGGTGCGCTGTGGCTGGGAAGCCAGCAGAAGCAGCAGTTCATACTCTTTGGGAGTCAGCATTACCTCGCCTCCCTCTACGCTGATGTGGCGGTCATTGGGATTAATCTTGAGATTGCCTAATTCTAGCGCCTCATCGGGAATTATGGGCTGAGCGGAACGGCGAAAGATGGAGCGCACCCGGGCCACCAGTTCCCGCGGGCTAAAGGGCTTGGTGAGGTAGTCGTCGCCGCCCAATTCCAGCCCCAGGATACGGTCGATTTCGTCACCCCGGGCGGAAATAAATATTACCGGCAGGCCGCTGCGGGTCCTTAAATCCTTGCAGAATTCCAGGCCGTCTTTGCCGGGCAGCATGATGTCCAGGATAAACATATCGGGAAAGCCGGACTGGAGCCTTTCGCTAACTTCTTCTGCTGAAGCAAAGGTTTCAATATGGAATCCCTCCCGGGCCAGGTACTCTTTTATAATGTACCTGATATTTTCCTCGTCATCTACGACAAAGATGGTTCGCATTCCTTCAAGCCTCCTGCCTGATTATAGATTTTATTCAAAACGCAGGGCGTCTATGGGATTGGAATTAGCTGCTTTCCTGGCGGGATAGTAGCCGAAAAACAGGCCTACGGCCATCGAAAATCCCAGGGCCAATGCCACCAGCCAGGGGGCCAATTGCACATTGAAACCGGCAAATACACTGAGTAATTCGGCTATCCCCCAACCCAAGAGTACTCCCACTATGCCTCCCATCAAACTGAGGAGCAAGGCCTCAACCAGGAACTGGGTCAGAATGGCACCGGTTGTGGCGCCGATAGCCATACGCACTCCGATCTCCCTGGTGCGCTCGGTAACTGAAACCAGCATGATATTCATAATGCCGATTCCGCCTACTAAAAGGGATACTGCTGCTATGCCACCCAATAGAAAGGTCAGCATCCGGGTGGTATCTTCCACAGTAGACAAGACTTCAGCCATATCCTGAATTCGGAAGTCGTCTTCAGCAGAAGCAGTCAGACGGTGCCTCTGGCGCAGCAGGGTGGTAATGTAATCCTTTAAAGTACTGAGGGCTTCTTGACTGGTGGCCTGAACGTTAATGGTTCGCACGCTGGTGCTTCCCAAAAGGCGCTGCTGAGCTGTGGTTAGGGGTATGTAGATCACGTTATCCTGATCCTGGCCCATTCCGGCTGCGCCTTTGGTTTTCAAGACTCCAATAACATTGAAGTCCAGACCGTTGATGCGTATGATTTTGCCAACCGGAGAGGTTGTACCCGGAAACAGATTGCTAACCACGGTCTGACCCAAAACGGCTACCGGGGCGCGCAGGGCCAGATCATTTTCATCGAAAAAATCGCCCTGTTCGGTTGGCCAGCTTTTTATCATCATCAATTCGGGAGTGGTTCCGTCTACATTAGCTGTCCAGGTGGCATTGCCTGCAGCTACAGTGGCATTGTTCAGACTGGCTTCCGGGGCCACGTATTTTACCAGGGGCAGACTTTTCAAGGCCTCGACGTCTTCCATAGTGAGCTGGGCGGGATTGGCTCCTCTCACCGGCCCAAATCCGCCTCCACCAGTGATAGTCAATAGATTGGATCCCATACTGGAAATCCTCTCTGTAATGCCGGTAGTGGCCCCCTGGCTCAAAGCAACCATGGCGATTACCGATGCGACTCCAATTATTACCCCCAGCATGGTAAGCAGGGAACGCAATTTGTTGACCAGCAGACTGCGCCAGGCAATCTGGAGGGTGGACTTCAATTCCATAATATATCCCGCCTTGCTTATTTACTTGACTGCTTTTATTTGGGAGGCTTCTGGTATCAGTTCATCACTGACAATTACACCGTCTGTTAGGCGAACTATACGCTGGCAGTAATTGGCCACTTCTTGCTCGTGGGTGACTATTACCACCGATAAACCGTTGCCGCCATGCAGCTTTTGCATCAGGGTCATGATCTCGGCGCTGGTTTTGGTATCCAGGGCGCCGGTCGGCTCATCGGCCAGCAGCAAACCTGGTTTGTTAACCAGGGCGCGGGCAATAGCTACACGCTGCTGCTGCCCGCCTGACAATTGGGTCGGAAAATGATGCTCCCGCCCGGTAAGACCGACCAGGGCCAGCGCTTCCCGTCCCAAATTCTCTCTTTCCTTCACGGATACTCCAGCGTAAATCATAGGCAGGCATACATTTTCCAGAGCCGAAGCCCGGCCTAAAAGGTTGAAATTTTGAAAGACAAAACCTATTAGCTTATTGCGTAAATGAGCCAGTTGATCCTTGTCCAGGGCCATTACATCCAGCCCGGCAAAGCGGTATTGACCTTCGTCAGGTACGTCCAGGCAGCCCAGAATGTTCATAAGGGTTGACTTCCCTGAGCCGGAAGGACCCATTATGGCCATCATTTCCCCTTTGCCTATGGTTAAACTTATTGAGCGCAAAGCATGAACAGGCGTTGATGTCGATAGATAAGTTTTACTGATATTGTTCAATTCGATCAGGGTTCTTTTCATAAGCAGCCCCCTTAAGGTATACGGATTGGGGTGTTCCTTTGGTTATTGCGGTTCTGCGAATTATTGGAACCGGATTGATTGCTGGTGTTGCTGCCACTGCTGGTAGATGAGCCAACGACAATCTGCTCCCCTTCGTCGAGACCGCTCACAACCTCATAGTTCTGACCGTCATTTAATCCAAGGACCACGTTTTTCTGAACGGGTTGATTGTTTTGCAGGACCAGGACAATTGCATATTTTGATGTTTCGGTTCCGCTGCCGGAAGAGCCGGTTGCCGTTTGACTGTTTGAGGAACGGGCGCCGCTCCGGGAGGAAGCGCCTTGATTTGGTTGTACGGTTGACGTTTTAGTCGTTCCCGACTGATTGGTCCTGATGTAGGTTTGAGCATAGCTTACCGCCATCATGGGGACCGTAAGAACATCGCTCTTGCGGGCTAGGACGATCTTGGCGGAAACAGACATGCCTGATTTGAGGTGTCGGCTGGGATCGTCACAGGAGACTACTACCGGATAATACTGCACGTTGCTTACTGTCTTGGCTTCAGGTGTTATAGTAACCACCTTCCCGGTAAAGACCTTGTCCCCATAAGCACTGGAAGTGAACTCAACATTTTGACCTATCTGGATGCGCCCGATATCAGCTTCGTTGACCAGGGCGCTCAACTGTAAATCTTCACTCATTACCGTAAGCAGGACATTGGTGCTGGCATTCAGTCCCATAATCTGCCCCACCTGGGCATTGACCGCTCCGATTATTCCATCGAAAGGAGCTATCAGGGTGGCCCCGTCCAGATCGGAACGAGCCTGGTCAACTTTCGCCTGATCGTTTACCAGGCGGGCCTTGGAAGACTGCAAATCCAATTCAGCCTTTTTAAATGCGTCACTGGCTGTGTCGAGATCAGAACGGGGAATTGCGCCGGCATTGTACAACTGCTGCTGCCGGTCCAATGTTCGGGCAGCGGCTTCATAGGTAAGGGTTTGGTTTTCTACCGTAACCTCATCTTGAGTCAGCTGGCTTTGGGCCTGGCGCAGGGCGGCTTCCAGGGTCGTAGCGTCCTGCTGGGCCAGGAGCTGACCGGTCTTTACGTGATCACCGGGATTTACATTGATGGCAGTAATGGCTGCATCGTTTTTGAAGCCCATCGAGGATTTTTTTACCGGCTCCAGAGTGCCGGTAGCCTGAATAGCGTCAGTGACCGTACCTTTAGCAACTGACATAGTGAGAAAACCTGAATCTTTTTTAGAGCCCAGCCATTTGTACAAACCAAAACCGCCCGCGGCTATCACCAATATAATAATGCCCAGGGTGATAAACTTTTTACGTCTACTCCTGGCCTTTATTTGATTATTTAGCAAAACCTCCTGTATGTTGCTATCGTCCAGTTTGCTACCGTTTAGTTCGGCAGACGGATTTTCCACTAAATCTTCTTGAACCGGGGCGTTTGAATCCGACATAAGCATACATCACTCCAGACCATATGTATTCAATTATATTTTAGTAAATTGGTGTTGCGCTTTTATAAGAAAATTATATAAAAACTGTGGCATTGGCGGGCGGTAAAAAACAAATACCCCGGTATATATACACCTGAGTGGTTAATATACCGGGGTACAGTGGTATCGGCTTGAATTATCTGAACAGCATACCCCCAAAAAGATAACCCAGATAGAAAACGGCAACAATGGCTATAACGTGAAGCACCCACCATCCTGATCTGAGGAATTGAAAAGAACCCAGCTCATAATTGCTGTCCCGTTTTACTTCTTCATTCTCCATTACCTGACCTCCTTCCGGCAAACTGCGTATATAGTTACTATTTCCCAAGTAAGGCCATTGTATGTAAATAAGCGGCCCTGTTTATAGTGGGCTAACATTGACAGTTGGGAAATTTTCACTACAATGAATTTGTTGAGGGGAATTGCACAAAATAGTGCACAAAGGAGGAATCTTTTTGACCGAGCTGCGCAAGGATCTTCTTAACCCTACGCTGGAGAAAATATTAACCACTTTTCATTTGGATAAAATATACACCCGGGGCGAGGGTTGTTGTCTTACTGATGAAAACGGCAAGTCCTATTTGGATTTTATATCTCAGTATGGAGCCATTCCATTTGGCTATAATCCGGAGTTTGTCTGGCAGGCTCTGGAAAGGGTACGCTCTCTCGGTTTGCCCAGTTTGGTGCAGCCTTCACTGCCCGCGGAGGCCTTGCGGCTGGCATCTAAACTGGCTGATATCACACCCGGAGAACTCTGCTATTGCACCTTTTGCCAGAGTGGGACGGAGGCGGTTGAAACAGCCATTAAGCTGGCCCGTTCCACTACCGGCAAAGAAATCATTCTTTCCACCTATAACAGCTTCCACGGCAAGACCCTGGGCGCTCTTTCCGCCACCGGCAAGTCGTCATACCAGGAGCCGTTTAGGGCCCCGGCGCCCGGCTTTTGTAAAATACCTTACAATGACCCGGCCGCCCTGGAGGCTTTCCTAACTCAAAATCAGGGCGAGGTGGCCGCTTTTATCATCGAACCCATTCAGGGTGAGGGGGGGATTATTCCCGCCAATCCCGGATATTTATCGGCTGTCAGGGAGATCTGTCACCGGTTTAACGTCCTGTTGATCCTCGATGAAATCCAGACCGGATTGGGACGCAGCGGGCAGTTGTTTGCCAGCCAGATTGAGCAGATCGAGCCTGATATTATGCTTCTGGCCAAAGCCCTAGGGGGAGGGTTGGTTCCCCTGGGGTTATGCATCAGCACTCCCGGGGTTTGGAACGACGATTTTGGCAGCCTGCACAGTTCAACCTTTGCCAATAATAACCTGACCTGCGCTGTGGGCTGCGCGGTTATCGACTACCTGCTGGCCGATGATCAAGCAGTCATAAACCAGGTTAAGGAAAAAGGGGATTACCTGGTAAAGAAGCTCAGTGACCTGGCCGGCCTTTATCCCGATGTTATCAAAGAGGTGCGGGGCCGCGGGCTCATCGTGGGGGTGGAGTTTCATTCCCCCAAAGACAGTGATTCCTACGATATGGCCTATATGTGTGAAGCTGGAGGCTTTACCGCGCTGTTGTGCGGCTTCCTGCTTAACGTGTATAATATCCGGCTGGCACCCTTTCTCAATAATTCCATGACCCTGCGTTTGGAGCCCTCCCTGTTGATTGAATACGAAGAGATAGATTACCTGATTCAGGCCCTTCGTGACCTGTGTAAAATTTTGAATTATCGCGACTACAGCCTGCTCTACAGGTTTGTCATAGGAGACGCGGCCCGCCCCGAACGCTTTATCGATTACCGCCCCCAAAACCGGGCCAACCTGTCCTCTCCGCTTTCCGATAACGAAGAGATTAAAGGGCGCTTTGCCTTTATTATTCACTATCCCGGTCCGGAAGACATCATCGCCAACAATCCTTCCTTTAACCGGTATGAAAGGGAAGAACTTTATCGGCTCATGGAGTGGCAGGCATCCATTCCTGAACCAGCGGTCTGCTGTCACATGCCGGCTATCCGTTCACGGCAGGGGCACACGGTGGAAGGTTGGCTTATCGGTGTTCCCTACGGAGGGAGGGAGATAATGACCAAACCTCGATCCGAGGTGGTTGACACAATTATGCAGGCGGTTGATATGGCCAGGGACCTGGGCGCGCAGGTGGTGGGACTGGGGGCACTAACCTCGGTCGTAACCAGAGGCGGGCGTGATGTGCTGGGACGTGGGATATCGGTTACCAGTGGAAACAGCTTTACCACCGTTATGGCTCTGGAAGCCCTGTACAAGGGTGCGCAAAAGATGAATATCGACCTTGACCAGGCGCGGGCGGCGGTGGTGGGAGCCACCGGCTCCATCGGCCGGGCTTGTTCAATGCTCCTGGCTGAGGAAGTTTGCAGTATCACCCTCCTGGGCAATCCCCGGGCACCGCTTACCAGCCAGCGGCGCTTGAAGCAGCTGGGAGAGGATATATTGACCCGGGCCAACCGCAGAAGAAAAGAAGGCAGCCGGCGGGGTATGAGCGGCTGGCTAAATCAGGTCTTGCTCAGATTGGAGAATATCGATAAAGATTGGGCGCAAGAACTTTCCGGTGTTCTGGAGCAAGGGGAAAAAGTATCCTGGGAATTCATGGAACAGATATGCCGGTATTTAAGCCTGGAGACGCCTCTTTCCATGGCCATGGGCACTGACGATATATTGTACCTCTGCGATTTGATAGTATCAGCCAGCAATTCAGCCGACTATATAATCCATCCCGGGCATTTAAAGGCCGGGGCGGTGGTCTGCGATGTAGCCAGACCGGCCGATGTGTCGCCGGACGTTCTTGAACAGAGGAATGATGTTCTGGTCCTGGAGGGAGGGCTGGTTGAGCTTCCCGACACAGTTTGTTTCGGACAGAATTTGGGCTACCGGGAAGGTATTGCTCTGGCCTGTCTATCTGAAACCATTATGCTGGCCATGGAAGCCGACTGGCAGGATCATAGCATCGGTTCCCAACTCTCCCTGGAAGCCATGGAATACATGCGCAGCCTGGCCATCAAACACGGCTTTTCACTGGCCGGGTTGAAGATGGGAAACCAGGAGCTGCATGACCGGGAAATCGAACATATCAGTGAGAACGCCAGATTGAATCAAAGGGGGGCTGGCCATGGAACTTTTTCAGCCGGGCTCAGCTTGACTGGTTTACCTGATTCTTTTAAGCTATGAAATGTATATAATAAATATAGTCTGAAGTAGACTGTTAACCAAAATTCTATATATTATCATCGGTTAAATTTTCGTATAACTGCGTTGTCGTCAATCGCAATACGTCCAGTATTACTCATTCCTTGACGCCCATGGACGGGCTAATGCAGTGGTGCCAGGATGGCAAGGAGATGCCCGCCTTGATGAGTAATACACAGAATTTGGGTCAACAGTCTACTATAACAAGACAGGTTCGGAGGGAAATGGCCAGTGAGCGAAGGACAGGAAATCAGGATCAAAGAGAATGGTAAATGGTATTTTGGACCGGCCGAAATGTTCCGGCGCAATATAGTAAATGTTCTGGCTTCCAACCTGCACAAGGAAGCCGACGGCTCCTATTTGATAAAATTGGGCCCCGATACAAATCCAGTGGTTGTTGAAGATGTTCCTTTTTACGCTTCCGGTATTGTTGAAGAAGACGGCAAGGTTAAACTGGTGTTCCACGATCTGCAGGAGATGTTCCTGGATAGCGAAAAAAAGCTCACTCTCAAAGGCGATGTGCCTTACATCGATTTTCGCTGGGATGCCGACACCAGGTTGAGCCGGGGTGTATACTGGAAGCTCAGCGAGTATTTTGAATTCCGCGGGGAAGATATATATATCGTCCCACCAGGTGTCTAATGTAAAGAGTATTTGAAAAAGCGGGCCGGAGCCCGCTTTTTAATTGGATTGCATTCTACAATCTCCCTATGTGTGGTGGCCTGAACTTTTTCTCATCTATCTGCAAGCACTGATCTAAAGTTTTGAGCATGTATTCCTTATCATCCGGTAGCACACCGTTGACGTTGCCGTAATTGGACACGTGATCACTTAAGACCCTTGAGCCTTCACAATAGAGATTTTCTATAAGCAAGCGTATTTCCCGCAGGGCTTCATGGGGAGAGAGCAGTTGAAAAGCGCCCGACTGATATTCGTCGTACAGCGGCGTACCGGGCTGGGGAATAAGGGTGCGCAGACGGATAAAATCCGGGCTAAAGGTGCTCAACACCCTGGCGCTTTCCAGGGCGTGTTCGCGGCTGCGTTCTTTGCCCCCGGCTCCGACCAGGTAGTACTCACTGGTCTCAATACCGGCTTCTTTTAATTTGCGCCCTGCCTCAATAATGGCTTCTGAGGACACCCCTTTCTTGATCCGCTCCAGAACCAGGTCGTCCCCGCTCTCCATCCCCATATGGATTCGTTTCAAACCGGCAGCCTTTAGAAGATTGAGGTCTTCCAGGCTTTTGAGATTTACGAAACGGGCTGAACCGTAGACCGTTATCCTTTCCAAATGGGGAAAGAGCTGATGTGCGTAATTGAATATCTCCACAAGCTGCCCGGTCTTCATGTATATCGTATTTCCGTCAGGAAAAAAGATGGTGTCTATATATTCGCCATAGTATTGACGAGCTGCCCGCAAGTCTTCTTTAATGTCTTCGACACTCCTTATGCGGAATTTGGTGCCTTTATACATACTGCAAAAGGTACAGCGGTTGTGGGGGCAGCCTATAGTGGCCTGAATGAGCAGGCTATTAGCCTCGCTGGGGGGGCGGTAAACCATTCCTTCGTAACGCATATAAATCCTCCTTTGTGCAATAGCTTAGCAAACCGGCTGCCAGTTTAAAAGGCTGTTGTTGAAGCAAACCAATGTCCGGGGTTTTATGAGAAATAAGCCTTAACTTTATACGTTTTAATCCGACTAAGGTCAGGGCTTTTTTCTTAGAGGAGAGTCATGCCTTTTTCTGAGCCATTGTTCCGTTTTTAACGGGAAATTGGGCATTTTCGAGTTGTTTTAAGGTCCGAAAACCGATATAGTAGAAAACAGGATGGGTATTAAAGGGATGATATAGAAGAGGAATGATTCATCGTGTCACTCAAGGTGTTAATTGTTGACGATGATGAACGGGAACGAATAGTTCTTCGTTATGTTCTTGAGCAGATAAAGGAAATTCAGATTGTGGGCGAGGCGGTTCATGGTCTGGAGGCCTTGCTTCTCTGCCAGGAGAAGAAGGTTGATCTCATGTTCCTGGATATTACTATGCCGGAAATGGGAGGTATGGAAACGGCCTCCAAGCTTAAGAATCTTAAAGACCCGCCCCTTTTTGCCTTTGTTACGGTTAAGAAGGATATGGCAGTAGACGCCTTTGAGTTGGGCGCACTTGATTACATAGTTAAACCGATTGAGCAAAGCCGCATAGAAAAGACCATTGAAAGGGCCAAAAAACAGATCGGCCATAAAGACGTCCTGGAAGACAGCATCAGGGAAAAAGTGAAGGAAAGAATTGACTTTCTCCTTGAAAAATACCGCGGGCAGGAAGTCTACTCAACCAGGCTGCCGGTTCGGGAAAAAGGCAAGATAACCCTTTTGAACCAGGATGAAATCATCTACTGCGAAAGCCAGGCCAAAAAAGTATATATATGCACCCCCCAGCAGGGTTTCTTGAGCAACTATACCTTGAACGAGCTGGAAACCCGGCTTGACAACAGTATCTTTTTCAGGGCGCATCAGGCGTTTATTGTGAATTTGAACTTCATCAGGGAAATAATCAATTTCGGTGAGGGTTCTTATCTTTTGCACCTGGCCAACAGTGACAAGAATATTATTTTAAGCCGTTCTCGGGCCAAACTGCTGCGGGAGAAGATGGGTATAAATTAGTACCATTCAGGAACATATTAGTGCAGTGCATGCGGTAAATAGTACAGTACATCCTTTTTGGGGATATCATAATAACATGTTATTTTGTCGTGTTAACCAGAGTTTTTAGTGGAACAAAGCCTCTTTTTAAGCTCCGAAGCCCAAAATTCCATTTGTTTCGGGAACGGAGTATTGATACGTTACATTAATAACAAGCTCGTGCAAACTAACCTCCTTAAACAACCAATCGCAACAAGTATAGAGAAAAAAATCACAAAATAGTTTATAGTTAAGGAAGAGTATCGTGGCGGTATTTATATATTGAGAGGGGGTTGGCGGTTTCTCATCGGATTCAATTCGTGCGGATTTATGGAAAAATATTCGAAGGAGCGAAGAGTAGATGTTCATACCGTGTATGGATGAACCGTAGTAGAAACTTCTACGAAGTTTCTGGCTTGGTAGAATGGAGTGGTTTTCATGATACCGTTTAGCAAGCTCGAACGTTATGAGGGTAATCAGGCCCTGTTTGATCTGGTTCTCATGTCCATCGTATCTTCCTACGTTGGTGAACCTTTACATGTTCATGCGGAGGGCTTAAGAGGAACCGGAAAAACTACCATTATGAGGGCATCGCGCGGAATTTTGCCCAGAATAACCAGAATCAAGAACTGCATTTACAATTGTGATCCCAAGGACCCCCACTGCCCCCATCACAGACATTTGAGTGACGAAGAGATCGCAGCTATCGGCACCGAAGAGATTCCTATGCCGTTTTTGGAGATATCTCACAGTGCCAAGGTCGGAACCGTTGCGGGTAGCATTGATCTCAGCCGATTGACCGATCCCAATCATCCCGAAGCCAGGCTTCTGCCCGGTCTTATCCCCCAGGCCCACCGGGGAATTATATTTATCGATGAAATAAATCGTTTGGCGGATACTTCACCTGAAATCACGGATATCCTGCTGGACGTAATGGGAAATAAACCCGGACACATTCAGATCGAAGAAGCAGGTCTTCCCACGGTCGATATAACCGTAAGCGTATCGGTATGGGCGGCTTCCAATCCAGACGAAGACCCCGGCCCGCTGGAAGAGATACGGCGCCAGCTCTCGGACCGTTTTGACATGGTCTGTTATATGGGCCGGCCCGACTCGGTGGATATACTTTCGCACATCTTGAGGGAGAATTCGCATACCAATAAATTAAGAGGCCGGGAGAAAGTCAGCGAAGCCGACGACCTGAACAACGACCAGTACCGGAAAAGAATTATTGATTGGAGCGCAGTTTACGAAAAAACAGAACTGCCCGATTTTTTGAGAAACTTCATTGCCCGCCTTTATATCAAGAACAATCTAGAAAGTATACGCGCTATTGAGGCCATGCAGCAGGGCGCAGTCCTTTTCAGTGTTGTTAAAAACCGCGACAAGGTAATGGTAAATGATGTAACCACTATGATGCCGTTGGTATTGAAACATCGTGTAGATGGAGATACTTTGATCCGAATGATCAATGATGTAGAGTCGCGCGGACAAAAAGATGGTATACTTAATTTCAAAGGGCGCAAAACAAACAAGAAGGACGAAGCAGAACCCGATTATTTCCAGCAAACGGCCCGTCCGCTCAAGGATATGGCTCGGGGCGAATTGATCAATACGGAGAAGAGTTTGACGCCCAAAGAGGTTTAATCTTTAACCACTGGGGGTGGTCTTATGTACACCGAAAACACCAATGTCGATAAGGCCAGTTCGGTAGGGAATTATTTAAATCTGTATTTTGGCCAGAACCAGGGTGTCAGGTTGGGGGAGAGCACGGTTGTCAGCCGGCGAGTGCACGCCCGCATGCCGGAAAAGCGTGTTAAAGGCCAGATTAAGGTATATACCAACCGGGATGCCGGAAAGACGTACCTCGACTATGTAGACCTGGACCAGGTGGTCCATATTGATGTATATCACAAGCCAGGAGAAATCGATCCCCGAGATGTTGCCAGGGCTATATTCTGGGGGATGGATCAGTATTTTCTGGAAAAGGATCCCCAGCTGCAGTATGCGGAAGATGAACGCTTCAAAATGGTCATCGAGTTTGCCAATAAGATAACCATAACCACCAATATGGGCAAGGGGCTGCTCTATGATCTCTATCAAAACGTGGTCAAACCTTTTACTGGTGAAGACGAAGGCGTGGATCACGTACACATCTTGGCCCGCCTAAAAAGAGAAGAATATTACCTGGTTTACGTTATCGCCGAGACGGTAGAGATGATAATACGCGAAAGCGATGTTAAACTGGCCAAGGTCAGAAACATCAGCCATGGCAATCAAAAGCAGGAAGAAGAGAGCTTTGGCGGCTATATCAAGCTGCCCTGGATGAAGCTCAAGGGACAGAATGCCAGGCAGCTGCCGGACCAGGAGAATGTAAACCAGTTGATAATGAAGCTGGCCGAAAAGTTCGGCGGTGTTGAAGAAATTCAGGAGTTCATGGAAAACTACTCGACCAATATATTCAAGCGTCGCGGCGTAGATCAACAGAAGAAAAAATGGGGCGAAGTTGAGCATTACGTCGAGCAATTGGAAGAACTGGGCTTGATGAAAGACGGCCTTATGGGCAGGGTTTTAACCAAAAAGGGTCTGCAGTTAAAAGACTATGTAATCAACCACCAGGTGGAACTGGAAACTGAAATTCGGCGCAATATGCGCAAGACTCCCACCGGGGGAGCCGGCCGCTTCAAAAGGATTGGCAAACTTGAGCAAAAAGCATCTACCATTGAGTTTACCAATCGCAACAAAACTATCAACAATCCGGATAAAAACTGGTCTGGTGATCTGGCTGTGCCGGAGACCATCATACAGGCCAAGAAGAATAGCTTTTTACGAGGGGATGGCCAATTTACCATCACTAAAGACGATCTACACTACTATGACAAGAAAACCTATGTCCCCATAGACATCTGTCTGGTCATTGACGCCAGCGGCAGTATGGCCGGTGATAAAAGGCAGGCGGCCTGCTACCTGGCCGAGCACCTTTTGCTGACGGGCAAAGAAAAAGTGGCGGTGGTTACCTTCCAGGAAAGAAGCAGTGAAGTGGTGGTGCCATTCACCCACAACCAGCACATCCTGCACAAGGGATTGGCAAAGATCAGTCCGGCTGGCTTGACTCCGCTGGCGGATGGGCTGATGACCGCTTTTAACCTGATCAAGAACAATAGGGTGAGAAATCCGTTGATGGTTTTGATAACCGACGGCATACCCAATACGCCCTTGTGGACCTTTGACGCCAAGGCCGACGGCCTGGAGGCCGCCTCCAAACTCCGGGACAGCAAAATCCGCTTTATCTGTATCGGCGTTGAATCCAACAAGCAGTACCTGGAAAAGATTGCGGAGAAGGCGGGCGGAGTCCTATATTCGGTCGATGATCTGAACAGAGACAACCTGATTAATATTGTCCGGACCGAAAAGAAGTCAATTGTTGAAGAGAGACGACAAATGGCCTAAAAGAATTGACAAATTGATGTGAAATTTGACACAAGGCCATCGTTTTGATAATCTTTAGTATAGGACGAAGAACGAACCGGATTTGCAGGTTTGTTTTTTAATAACTCCTCCTTCATAAGGGCACCATTAACAACGGTGCCTGCTTTTTTTTCTGCAAGAGGCATATTTGTCCCATCCCGATCGTAGATTACTACAAAAGAGGGGAGGGGTGGATAGTGACCAGAACGTTCATGTGCGTCCTTGCTGTCGTTTTGCTGGCCGTCTGTTTGCTCAGCGGCTGCTCCTCGTCAGACAGCCAGGGCCTCAAGTCCTGGCAGGATTTGCTGAAACCGAGCACCCAGACTCAAAAGCAGGAAGCCCGGCAGGATAATGCTCAAGCAGTCGATACGCAGAACCCGGTGGTGGAAACCGTAAAGGTGAAATTATATTTTGTGGACACCGGCACTAAAAAGCTGGTGGCCGAAGAAAGGCAGGTTGAAAAGACCAGGGCAATGGCCCGCAAAGCTCTGGAAGAACTGCTCAAAGGTCCGGAAATTGAGAAGCATGGAGCGGTTTTTCCCGCCGGCACCAGGCTTTTGGACGTCAATATTAAAGCCGAACAGCAGATATGCCTGGTTAACTTCAGCTCAGAAATAAAGAGCTTATCGGCGCAGGAAGGAAAAATGCTGGTCTATTCCGTCGCTAACACCCTGGGCCAGTTTCCCAGCATCAAGGGAGTATCCTTCATGGTGGAGGGGCAAACGGTTCAGACCCTGGGACAAATGGATTTATCCAAACCGGTAAAACCGGATTACAAAGTTTAGAGCAAAGGCAAACTATACTTTAACCTGGTGTAAATAATATTAAAAAAAGGCTTTTTAGGCGGTGCACTTTTTAAACAGAAGATAACAAAACATACATTTCCGGAACATAATATAGAATAAAGAAGAGAAAAGTGATAAATTATTTAATGATCGTCTGATTATGCCTAAAGGGATGTGCCTTAAGCAGCGATTACAAGGAATGCAGCAACCCGGCAGGCGGTCCGGCCCCTAAATAAAGGGGGCGGGCGGCTTATTTTTTTATTGTATCGAGGTGTTAAATTTGGATAAAAAGAACCCGATCGGCATTTTTGATTCCGGAGTTGGAGGTCTGACCGTAGTCAGATCGCTTTTGGATAAACTGCCTGGGGAAAGCTTTATTTACTTTGGCGACACGGCTCACGTTCCCTACGGAAACAAAAGTGAAGAACAGCTTTTTGGTTATGCCAGGCAAATCCTTTCTTATTTGCTGAGCCGCAATGTCAAAGCGGTTATCGTTGCCTGCGGCACCCACTCATCGGTGACCCTGCCCAGTTTGGAAAAGGTTTGTACCCTTCCCCTGCTGGGGGTTGTAAAAGCGGGGGCCAGGGCTGCGTCAAAAACCAGCCGCAACGGCCTTATTGGGGTAATAGCCACCCATCCTACCGTAAACAGCCGGGCCTATACCGGGGCGGTACAATCGATAAATTCCGGGCTTCAGGTTTTTGAGCGGGCCTGCCCCAAATTCGTTCCCCTGGTTGAGAGCGGACAGCTGAACGGGCCGGCAGTCAGGGAAGCCATCGCCGAATATATTGGACCGCTTATGGAAGAAGGTATTGACACCTTGATTTTAGGATGCACCCACTATCCATTCTTGTCTGAAGCCATCCGCGAATATGTAGGACCGGCTGTCAATCTGGTGGACCCGTCGGACGAAACCATCGACGAAGTCCAGAGCCTTCTGGCCAGCCACGATTTATTGAGCACCAGCGCCAGGAGGGATGGATGCCACGAATTCTTTGTCAGCGGGCAGAATGAGTCCTTCTTCAATGTCGGCAAGCAGCTTATTGGTGATGTCATCAAAGAAGTTTCCAGGATTGAATTGACATGAGCAAGATCGGCTTTACCACCAGCATCCCGGTGGAAATCATTTTTGCTGCGGGGAAAATACCGGTGGATTTAAACAACATTTTTATCGCTTCTGGACAGGCGGCAGCCCTGGTGGAGAAAGCCGAGGAGGCCGGTTATCCGCGCAATACCTGCGGCTGGATCAAAGGACTCTACTCCACGGCCCTGGATAGTCCCATGGAGGCGGTTATCGCCGTTATGGAAGGCGACTGCAGCAACACCCAGGCTTTAATGGAGACCCTTCAGTTGAAAAACACTGCGGTAATTCCTTTTGCCTACCCCTTTGACCGGGATCCCGCTGTGCTAAAGGCCCAGATCTACAAATTGATGGATTATTTTCAGGTGAGTTCGGAGCAGGTAAACCGGGTTAAGAAAGAACTGGATGAAATCCGGACCCTGTGCTCTCAACTGGACCTCTTGACCTGGAGGGAAAACCAGGCCAGCGGCTATGAAAACCACCTCTACCTGGTGTCTTCCAGCGATTTTATGAGCGATCCGCATCAGTATAAAAAGCAGCTGAGCTCCCTTTTATCAGAAGTGCACGAGCGTAAACCGGATCACGATGCGGTGCGCCTGGCTTATATAGGAGTGCCGCCCATATTTATTGACTTCTATCATGAATTGGAGAAAATGGGTGCCCGGGTGGTGTACAATGAAGTGCAGAGACAGTTTTCCATGCCCTATTTGTGCGATGATATAGTTGATCAGTATCTAAAATATACCTATCCCTACGGCGCCTTCGCCCGGCTGCAGGATATGGAAACAGAGCTCAAGCGGCGCCGGGTGGACGGGATTATTCATTATACCCAGACCTTTTGCTACCGGCAGATTGAGGACATGATTTACCGGGAAAAACTGCCCTACCCGTTTCTTACCCTCGAGGGTGACAAGCCGGGTAAACTGGATGCCCGTAGCCGGATGCGATTGGAAGCTTTCGTCGAGCTGCTGCGCCGGCCGCAGTTCTAAAAGGAGGCGTTGGACGTGCTGGGAATAGATTTGGGTTCCCGCCGGGTTAAAATAGTTAAAATGACCGAAAACGGCATTTTACAGAGCCGGTCTTTTGACACCATAAACTTTTTCCGCAAATACGGGAAAATGGTAGAGGGCAGCCTGCACATCGATATGCCGGCCCTGGGACTGTCCGAGACCCTGCTTATTGCCACCGGATATGGGAAAACCAGCGTAAGGGTGGAGGGCGCCCGTAATATGCCGGAGATTCAGGCCCATGCGGCCGGTGCCGTCTATCAAAGTTCGGAGAGGGACTTCACTCTGCTGGATATTGGCGGGCAGGATACCAAAGTAATCCAGGTGCGGGGCGGGAGACCGGTCGATTTCTTGACCAACGATCGCTGCGCGGCGGGCTCGGGACGTTATCTGGAAAACATGGCTGCAGTGCTCGGCATCAGCCTGGAGGGACTGGCTTCTTACGCAGATGTGTCTATCGAGTTGAATGCAACCTGTGCCATATTTGCTGAGACCGAAATTATTGCCCGGGTCATAGAGGGATACAGCACCGCCCAACTGGGAGCCGGGGTGAATTATGCGCTGTACCGGCGCATTGCTCCCCTGCTAAAGAAACTGCCCAGTCCGGTCTATATTATGGCCGGAGGCGGGGCCAAAAGCTGGGCCCTGCAGCAAATAGCGGCCCGGGACCTGCAAGCCCCGGTGATTGCCCTGGCCGATCCCGAGTTTAACGGGGCTATCGGCTGCTGTGTGATAGGACGCGAGATGGACAGCGAAGCCATTTAACCTGATGCCTTAGCACGAGATATAACAGATTTTACCAACTGGAGCTTGACAAAATCCCTGGGAACATTCTCTATTAAATATAGTAATTATATAAAGGAGGCTCTTTATGACGCGACCCAATGGCAGGCAAAACGATCAGATGAGGCCGGTTAACATTATTCCCGGCTTCGTTAAACACCCGGATGGCTCTGTTTTGATCGAAGCAGGGGATACCAGGGTTATTTGCACCGCAATGGTGGAAGAAAAGGTTCCACCTTTTCTAAAAGGGAGCGGCACCGGCTGGGTTACCGCCGAATACTCACTGCTGCCCGGGTCCACCAACACCAGAACCGCCCGGGAAGCCGCCCGGGGACGCATTAGTGGGCGCACTTCCGAAATTCAGCGCCTTATAGGAAGGTCGCTGCGTGCAGTGGTGGACTTCAAAGCCCTGGGAGAGCGCACTGTGTGGATTGACTGCGACGTCATCCAAGCTGACGGGGGCACCCGTACCGCTTCTATAACCGGGAGTTTTGTTGCCTTGTACCTGGCCATGGAAAAGCTGAAAGAACGGGGCGCGATAGCCGAGATTCCTATTGTGGACCACGTCGCGGCCATCAGTGTCGGTATAGTCGACGATATTCCTCTGCTTGATCTGGAATACGTGGAAGATTCGCGGGCAGAAGTGGATATGAATGTGGTAATGACCGGACGGGGCAGCTTTGTAGAAATACAGGGCACGGCTGAAGGGCGGCCCTTTACCGATGAGGAGCATGCCGTTCTCATCGGCCTGGCCCGCAAGGGAATTATGGAACTGGTTCAGCTTCAGAAAGAGGCCATTAAAGGGATCTTGAACCATGGCTAAAAAGCTGCTTCTGGCTACTCGCAACCGACATAAGAAACAGGAGCTGGGCGCCATGCTGGAGGGCCTGGACATCGAAGTGTTGACTCTGGATGAGGTTCCGGATCTGCCGGAAGTGGTCGAAGACGGAGCCAGCTTTAGCGAAAACGCTGAGAAGAAGGCTCTGGCTACAGCCCGGGCTAGCGGTTACATTTGTTTGGCCGATGACTCAGGCTTAGAGGTCAAGGCCTTAAACGGACAGCCCGGCGTCTATTCGGCTCGCTTCGCCGGACCCCAGGCCGATGACCAAATGAACAATGAAAAGCTGGTGGAACTGCTCAAGGAAATTGACCCGGCTGAAAGGGCAGCCCGGTTTGTCTGCGTCATAGCCCTTGCTGATCCCCGGGGGAAGGTCCAGGTGGTAGAAGGGGAATGCCCCGGCTCAATAACTCTTGATGCCAGGGGGTCTGAGGGTTTCGGATACGACCCGATGTTTATACCTGACGGATATCAAAAGACCTTTGCCGAACTCGGCTCTGAAGAGAAGAACCGGATCAGCCACCGCGGGCAGGCTTTGAGAAAGGCTCTGCCACTGATCAGAGATTTTGTTCTATGAGCTTCCAGAAAGGTAACGGAGGCAAAGTAGATGAAAATAGCAGTTGCGGCCGATACTCACGGACGCATAGAAGGCCTTAAGAAGCAGCTCATCATTGAAAAACCGGATCACCTGTTTTTTGCCGGGGATTTCTTGAGTGATTCCCGGCGTCTGGCCAAGCACCTGGACATAGCAACGGATGCCGTCCTGGGTAATTGCGATGGGCGGACCGCCGGGGAATGGGAAAAGGTAATTGAACTTGCCGGCAAACGCTTTTATATAGTTCACGGCCACCAGTTCGGAGTAAAGGGCAGCCTCAACACCCTTTTTTACCGCGGTCAGGAGCTGGGTGTGGATGCCGTTATATTTGGCCATACCCACGTTGCCTGCTGTGAACAGGCGGCGGGTATGTGGATGCTAAACCCGGGCAGCGCCTCCCGTCCCCGCAAAGGGAAAATGGCCAGCTATATAATTCTGCGTATTGATGGACCCACTTTGGAGCCCCAACTACAATATATTTCTCCCTGATAAGGGAGCCTTCTTTTCATTCCAAAACTAAACTGGTTTACCTGACTGTAAGAGATATTTAAGTACGCATCAGCTAAAAAATGATTTAACAATCTACATAAGTATTCCCATTTTATGATCAAAGAACAAAGTATATAGATAATACGCAATAGTAATATGAAGAAACCAGACCGAAAGCATGTTACCCTCTTTGTAATAATGCACGAATGAGCAAAAAAACCAGAACCAAAGCTAAAACAAATACAAAAATGACTATAAGCATAAACATATGCTTATAGTGTTTCTGCGAAATTTAGTAAAAAAATGGAACAATACGATCCTTTTCATTATATGATTGTTGACAAAGTAGTCGAATATTTTCGAATTCATGATTGTCTCATGTCTATCCCAAAAAATCCTCAACCTCCATGTCGTTTTGATCAGGGAAGATTGCCCAAAACACTGTTATTCGAAATGATACATTAGAATTCGCATTAAGGGGACAAAACCGCAGTGTTGATAAAAAGTCAGAGCTTTTTGCTATCGAATTATTTTGCTGCTATACTAAATCGCTTTCTATGATTTTGACAAAGCGTTCCACCAGCTCCGGGTCGAATTGAGTGCCGCAATTTCTTTTAATCTCCTCCAGAGCCTCCCTGGGTTTCATAGCCTGGCGATAGGGGCGGTCATTGGTCATGGCGTCATAGGCGTCGGCTATGGCCAGCAGGCGGCACTTCAGAGGAATGTCTTCACCACTTAAGCCCAGGGGATAGCCGGCTCCATTCCACCATTCATGATGTTTGAGTATATAGTCGGCTATAGGCGCCAGGTCTGGGGCCGCCAGGGCAATGTGGTGACCGATCTCACTGTGCCTTTGCATTTCGAGCCGTTCTTCGACGTTGAGAGGACCTGGTTTAAACAAAATCCTATCCGGAATTCCGACTTTTCCAATGTCGTGGAACTGGGCCAAGAGCAACAAACCGTTGGTTTTGTGTTCAGGCAGGCCGATATCCGCCGCCATTCTGCTGACCAGTATCTGCATTCGGGAGGCGTGGCCATCGGTAATGAAGTCACGGGCTTCTAAAGCCTTGATAAGGGTTTGAACGGTGGCACTGCGTGCACTCCGGTTTCTGGTCAGTTTCTCCCGGCACATGTTGTTGTCCGCCAACTTAAAAATTTCGTTAAAGGTATTGGCCGGTCCGCTACGCAGGGCAAACCCAAGAGCCATGCTTAACGGCAGCTCGGGGACCCGGGCGTTGTAATAGGCGACTTCCCGCCTGATCCGGCATACTATGTCGCTGGCGCTGGTGGAAGTACAGGTGGGCATAATGATGACAAATTCATCTCCGCCGATCCGGGCCAGGGTGTCTTTTTCACTGATGCATTTTTGTAAAATGGTCGCCGCTGTCTTCAGCAACTTGTCGCCGGTATTGTGACCGAAGCTGTCATTGATTATTTTAAGCCCGTCAATGTCACACAATATAAGGCCCAGGGAGGGAAGTCTCTGATCAATGTTATCCGCCAGTTCTTCGAAATAAGTCCGGTTATAGAGGCCGGTAAGGGGATCGTGGACGCTTAAGAAGCGCATGCTTTCCTCGGCCATCTGGCGCGCGCTAAAATCTTCCACCATGGCCTGAATACCGGTTATTTGGCCCGAATCATCATGCAGGGGAGCCATGTGGTAGCGAAGATAAGCGGTTTTGCCCCACCTGGAAGTATATAAGTGCTCAGATACGATAGGAACACCATTGGCCATACATTTGGCGCAGTTCTCAATAACTCCCGATTCCTGCAAGGGCGGGAAGGAAGCAATATCAATAGCTCCGATGGCTTCTAAAGAGGGAGCGCCCAGTATATCAAGCATTTTGGGATTGATGTCGATTATCTGAAATTCAACGTTCACGGTTATAATACCCAGGGGCGCATTTTGGACCAGCTGGCGGTAGCGTTGTTCGCTCTGACGCAGTTTTTCTTCCGCTTTTTTCTGAGCCGTTATCTCGGAGATGAAGCCGAATAGGCCGACAATTTGATCATTTAGTTGCAAAGGCCAGCTGCAGGCCCGGGCATAATGAATTTCCCCCTGGGGGTCGATCACCCGGAATTCGCGGGGGCGATGCTTGTATTGGTAGGAATCGGCGACTCCGGCCAAAAAATCTGCTAAATCGTTCGGGTGGACATAGCTTACAAAGGGCGTGCCTATAACACTGGCCGGATCAAATCCGACTTTCGCCAGGCTTGGGCTAATATCGGTTATATTTCCATTTAAATCTGTAGTGAAAAATATTTCATTCATGTTGTCCAGCAGGGTGAGGACCCGGTCGTTGGCTGCGTTAAGATTGTTCTTGAACATCCAGGGAATACCTATATTCAGGTTCAACTCCGAGATGTCTCCCTCCGGGCCATCAACTGGCATTTTTAACCAGCGGCATTCACTTGATGCAAAGGTCGGTTGGGGGTAAATGGAGGTTCCCGGAAGACGGTTGCCTGGCTCCATGAAGTCAGTCGTATTACTGCAGGCCGAGGGATGAAGCCTCTTGTATAACTGCATGGTTCCCATTGAACTCAGTACTTCGGCTAAATTAAAAAAACAGCTCAGTATAGGGTCGATCTGTTCCTGAGAAAGATGAGGAACCTTGAGAAGCGCATCAAGATCGGCTGATTTGTCAACAATGGTTTGGGAGGGCAGGCAGACCAGCTCTTCATCGGAGGTTTTATAATAAAACTGTCCTGCGAAAACCATCCCTAAAACCTGATTGTCTACTATGATAGGAGTACCGTAATCGGTCATGCCATAAGGGCATTTATATGTATACAGGGCGTTGCCCAGAGGTTTATTGTTCAGGTAGGCTTGACGGGGACGGCAACGGCCTTCGCTAATCGGGCAGAAGCGTGGCGATTTTTCACAGAATTCCTGCCAGGAGGATTTGGTTAAGATGTTTCCGTCGGTGTCAAGGATGCAGGCGGATATTCCGAATTTCTCATGGAAACTGTCCATCAGCAGTTTTAACGGTTCAATATCCAGGATTTCTGTCAGCTGGAGCGACATGCTACCCCTCCCGAAATTGCAGTAATCACTATGCACTTTTAATAAACGTCAACTGTAAGTACAAAGGGACTGCTTTACGAAGCCACATCTATTTTCGCATTAATAATAGTCTATATGACATGATTCTATATATTTCCTGCTTTTTCTTACAAAGTTTTTAATTTCTTAACCTACCTTTTGGATATTTGCCTATTTAATCAGGCTACTTGCTGATGAGGAGTTCTTTTAGCAGGACCACTCCTTCACTTAATTGGCCAAGTTGAAGGTGTCCGTAACCCAGTAGTATTTTGTCCTGGTGCATTCCATTATCGATGCAATGATGATTCCCCGGGATGATACGCTGCAGCGGCCTTTTCCGGATTGGTGCCGCTGACCGCGCTGCTTCTGTTATTTCTTTTGCTGGGGCAAACCCTGGCCTTATTCAGTGATTGGGAGGGGGGCTGGCTGCTGCAGGAATGCTGCTCGCGGGCGCAAGCCTGACCGGGGCAGATGAAGAAAAATAGGACGAGGCTCTATATAATATAAAGCCTCGTCCTTGAAATGGGTACAGGTTAATTCTCCGCTTAATTTTCGATAGTAATGAGCTGGAGATAGGGATCCCACGAGACATTGGCGCCGAATCCCATGGCTATTACCCCAATAGGAACCATCATCCGGTTGTTCCGAATTTCAGGCGCTACATCCATGGTTTGGGCCACGTCATTACCGAACTCGTTGACGAAATGGGCCCCTCTGTCACCTACAGTGAGGAAAAGATCACAGTTGCGATATTCGATGCGGGCCTGTAGGCCGTCCTCGGTTCCATAGGCACTTACGTTAGCACCAAAAGCCAGGGCGATGGCGCTCAAAGGAACCATGGTGCGGCCTCCCTTTATATAAGGAGCAGCATCCAGGGTTACGCTGTCATAGGCGTCTATGTACATCTCTTGCTGGCCTATGTACATGTCGATTATGGTTGCCTGGGCCGGAAGGGCGGTAAGCATTACCAGCATTGCTACAGCTAGACTTACACCGGAAATCCACGCTTTCTTTAAAGTCATGTTTCATTACCTCCTTGTATAGTAGATTTTAAGACCTGACAGGGAATGGCGGTATGACCAATTCCCGAATCGGAAACCGTATATACGGCCTCAACTAATAGTAAAAGTTGTTTCGAGTAGCATCTCTAATTCGACAGGAATGTAGTTTCTTCCTGCTAATATAATGATAACCTGTAGTATTAACTAACTGCTCAGACCATTATAAGCGGGATATTCTACAGGTATTTGCTGGCTTCCCTTACGCTCAGGGGCTGAAGCCGGTGACCGGACAGGTAATTACTAACCCATTGGGGATTGCTTTTTGAGTATTCCCGCAAGGCCCAGCCTATGGCTTTATTAATAAAGAATTCCCGGCTGTTCAAGTTTGAGTCAATAACCTGCTCCAGCACTTCAACATCGGTATTTTCCTTGTACTTCAACTGAAAGAGAATCGCAGTTCTGGCCAGCCAGATATAATCGCTTTTAGCCCATCCCAGTATATGGGAGCTGATGAGCGACGGGTGCCTCACGCAGAGGCTGCCGACAGCGTGGCTGGCCAGCAGGTCAACTGTATCCCACCACGATTTGCTGCTTACCAGCATTTTGAGCTCATCTATGTCGTCAATTCCCAGTTGCTGCTTCAGGGACAGCAGGTAGTCGAGCGCCAGGTATTGAAACTCGCGCTCCGGAAGAGCCCACAGTCGATTGAGAAGCTCCCAATCAATATTTTTGGAGTGCCGGGATTCCTTGATAAAACCGCTCTGAAGTTTGGCCCGCACCGGTTTGGCAATACCCAGGTAGGGGAACAGGTTTTTCATATAGGCGGCCATAGCCGCTGCTCTCTCCGGGTCACGGTTTTGGTAAAATAGTTCAATGACTTCAGCGGCCTGCACAATTATCACATCCAATCTTACTTAAGGGTTAATAAAAGTATATAATAGTGAAGCCGTATCAAAAAACATCCAAAGGCCGCCTGGGCTCGGCATGATATTTATTTGGGGAAATCTTGTTTTAGATAAACATCTAGCTGGTCGGGTGTGAAAAAAGTGGTTCCAAGCGAAGGAAATAAACCAGCCTACGATGAATACAGTGTTAAAACAGTGGGGACAAAAAAGGACATGAATATACTAATCTCCATCATACGCAAAGTTAAAAACATAAAGTTGTCCAGAAGCAGCTATAGCCGGGCCTTTCTCTTTCTATTTACACTGGTTGTAGCCGGCTCCCTGTTGATGTTTTACGTTGAAAGGGGTACCAATACCCAGTTTGCCAGCCTGGAAGACAGCTTCTGGTGGGCGGTGGTGACCATAGCCACGGTTGGCTATGGCGATAAATATCCACAAACAACGGCCGGGCATTTCATAGCTACGGTGGTTATGATCGGCGGAATCGGGTCATTCGGGTTCATAGCCGGCACGGCCTTGGATAATTTCTTAAAGAAGGGTCAGGGTAGAATGAAAATTAAATTTGAGGATCACTTCGTAATTTGCTCATATAACTTTAAAGTACCCAGCATCGTCAAGGAGCTTAAAAATGAGGTTGTTGACTGCAAAATAGTCCTGGTGGCGAACCGGGAGGAAAACCCAATGGCCGGTGAGGAATCAGTGTACTTTGTGCGCGGCGACAGCGCTCGGGAAGCAACCTTGCAACAGGCCAATGCAGGAAAAGCCAGAACCGTAATTGTAGTGGCTGAGCAGTCCATGGAAGATGATCTGGCCGATGCCCATTCAGTCTTAACCACCCTGACGGCCAGGGAACTAAATCCGTCTTGCCGTCTGGTGGCCGAGTCTATGGAACCGGAAAACAGCCATCATTTGATCCACGCCGGGGCCGACGAAGTAGTCTGCATAGGTGATATATCCGCCAAGCTCTTGTCCCGGACCAGCATTCACAAAGGAATGACCAATCTCGTCAGCGAACTGATGAGCAACAGTTCCGGCAGCGAACTCTACTCCGCGCCGGTGCCCGAGCACCTGCATAGCGCCAGTGTAGCTGATGCCGCCTCTGAGCTGCGCCAAAAAAGCGCAATATTGATAGGAATTTATCGAGAAGACCAGTTTTGGGCCAATCCCCCTCAGGCTACCATATTGCAGCACAATGACCTGATCATATATATAGCGTCCATCAAAACCATATAAAAGAGATCGCGATAAACAGGGGCCTTGTGTATTCAAGGCCCCTCAGCTTGTCAAAGAAGCTGTCAGAGCGAGCAAAAAGGCCGAAGATCAAGGAAGTGGGAGAGGCCGCGATTGAGGCGTATAGGGCGTACGTTGATTGAGCGGATTCTTCCGCTGACGCAGAAATTCGGCTTTTTTGACGGTCTGAGGGGCCTTGTGTATTCAAGGCCCCTGTTGCTTTGCAGCTTATACACCCGCCCGCAGACGGGCGATTCTTATTTCAAGACTTCGGGCGTGCTCTTCATCGGTGGCATTGGGGTCTTTGTACTCCAAGAACATTGAGCAGGGTAGACTTGAACAATGACCGCAATGGGTAAAACTTTTTTGCTGCACACAGCAGTCGTAAAGGGCGCAGCTTTCTACCTTCATTTCCTTGACCCAAAAGGGCTTACCCTTCACTTCGGGGCATCCTTCGCATGATTTACCAAAAAAGTCGCATTCATCACAAACCAGGCCACAAGCACTCAACATCCTAGCATCCCTCCTAGAATACGCACCGAACACATGTTCTAAAAACATTATATACCAAACAGGGAGATGCCCGTCAATTACTTTTTAAACAAACTAATTGTTCTTTTCTTTCGAAACCAATTCGTGTATGCTTTTCTCGATTTTATATTCTTCACACTCTGAATTTTGGCACTCCCAGGTTACGGTCTGGTCCAGATGCACCTCTTTGGGGAAAAAAATGGCCACGGAAGAGAAAAAGTCATTATTGGTAGTGCGTTTGGCCATTTTATGTCCGCATGTGGGGCATTTGTGTTCCATCGCCTTATTCTCCTTCCTTAATCACTAATTGCATTATACCTTATCTAAAAAGAAGTTCCCTTTCTTGAATTAATTTACTATATATTAACTGTAAAGGATACTTAAACCCTGGAAAGTTCGGGGGGAAAAGCAAGGTTCTATTGCCAGTTCATACCTGGAATCTCACTATGCGGCTAATTATCCAAATGGATAATTAGGCAAGGCCAATTGAGGAACTGATTTACTTGACACCGAAAAAAGGCAGATATAATGCGGGATTAATAGTTAAAAGACGGCATTTGGTCACAACCCATGGCAGCCTAAAAGGTTTGCCAGTACAGGAATTATATAGCATGAGGCGGTATAAAGGAGAATCCCTTAATATTAGGCAGCATGTCATGAAGAGCTTTTGATGGTGCACATGCTGACCAATTTAGTCGGGTTATAACCTGTTTGACCAGTAATGCCCATGCCCTTACAATGTACCCGTTGGCTGTTGGGCAAGCACCTGCTGTTTTGTGCAGGGTGAACAGCAGCCGACCTGGCAAGGAGGTTATTTTATGTTAACAATCAAGAGAACGATCATAGCTGCATTGATGACAGTAGGTCTGGTTCTGGGCGGTCTGGTTTTAGCCAGCCAGGCGATGGCAAGTGACGGAGTAAGCCTGTCACAAGGATGTGAAGGACCGTCTGTAAAACAGGTCCAACAGATATTAAACCGCCGGGGCTACTGGGCAGGTATAGAGAACGGCGTTTTCGGCAAACAGACTCATCTGGCCGTACTTGAATTTCAAAAAGACCAGGGCCTTTCCCAAACCGGTATTGTAGGAGAACAGACTAAAAAAGCCCTGGGGATAAACGACAACCAGACAACACCATCACGGGGCGGCTACACCCGGAGCGGTATCATAAGTATGGTCGCCACCGGTTATGACGGAAGTTGGGAATCCAACTACCCGTACTACGGAGCCCCTTCATACATGGGCCTTCCGCTGGCCCGGGGGATTGTGGCCACCGACCCCAATGTGATTCCCATGGGAACCCGCCTTTATATAGAAGGATATGGGGAGGCAATTGCCGCCGATCAGGGCAATGCCATTAAGGGAAACCGGATCGACCTGTATTTTGACAGCAGAGAAGAAGCCATGAACTGGGGGATGAAGACGGTCAATGTAACTGTCCTGTAAAATAAACATGATAGAGGCGTCTGCCCAAACAGACGCCTCTATTACTACTTTTCTAATTAATTTTTCATTCCCGTGTAAATCAGAATGGCGTCCCTCAGAAACGCTGCTGCACCGGGCTGGATTTTATCGTAGTAGCTGGCGAATCGTTCATCGGCCACATACATCTGAGCCAATCCGGCATGGGCTTCTTTGCTGTAGCTGTCCCAGAAGTAGCCCAACCACTGACGGTGCAGTTGGGCTGCTTTTTGACCGAGCTCCCCGCCCGGATCACCATCGGCCATAGCCGCTTTGAGGGTGTCGCTCAAGCTGCTGCTTAAACTTTCCAGTTCAGCATACTGCTCCTTACTCATTCCTTTGATCTTCTGGTTGGCCTGATCCACTTTATCATCCCCATATTTGGCCCGTGCTTCTTCGCCGTAATTTTTTTCATTATCGTCAATCATCTTCTGCTTAAAGCCTTCAAATTTTTCGCTGTCCCGCATGGCAATTCTCCCTTCACTGGCGGCAATCGTCTTTGCAACAGTGGCGATCAAGAGGTCGAGGCGTTGTCTTTTGTCAAGAAGCCTGGCATGGTGTTCTTTTAGAGCCTTATCAGTGTCAAACCCGGGGGCGGTAACGATTTCCCGGATGCCCTCCAGGCTTAACCCCAACTCCCGATAAAATAATATTTGCTGCAGCCGGTCCAGTTCCGTTCTGCCGTACACCCGGTATCCTGACGAATTGACTCTGGCCGGCTTAAGGATGCCTATTTCGTCATAGTAACGCAGGGTGCGGCTACTGACGCCCGCCATTTTACTCAATTTTTGAATTGAATACTCCATGCCTTTAACTCCTGACAATCAAACTATACACCTTGACGCAACGTCAAGGTCAACACAAATAATTGCCCAATATTAGTTGCACTGTGAGATTCATTTAGAAATGAGATTGGACTCAGCAAAAAATAAGATTGAATATCACTTTGATCATATGTTATTAAACGTAGCAATTAACCTAATAAATCATATCCCATCTTTAAGGCAATAAAGTAAAGAATAATTCCTATTGCTATTTTCACCTGACGATTTTGCAGCTTCTTGCTCAGCAGCCAGGATCCAAGAAGTGCACCTCCAATAGCGCCAACCACGGTAAATATCAATAAATGAGCATCCAGTTGCCCCAGGGAAGCGCGTCCCAGAAAACCTGAAAATGAAGAGAAAACTACGACAAAGGAGGTTGTCGCAGAGGCTTTTTTAGCCTCTATCCCCAGCCAGACAAGAGCCGGTACAATTATGTTACCGCCGCCGACACCAAGCAATCCACCAATTAAGCCGGCTAATGCACCTACCACAATACTTACCATCAGCCGTGAACCACTGAATCTTTGTTGATCAGATGTTCTGGGCGAATAGAATAACATCATTGAGGCGGCAAAGATTAGAAATAGAATAAACAGCGTTAGCAATATGTTGCGAGGAAAGTACTGACTGGAGTAAGCCCCAAGGGGAGATACGATTGTAGCTGTAATTAGAATTGGCAGGGCTAAACGCCAAATAATTAATCGCTCCCGGGCATAGTTAATAGATGCAAATATCATAGCGATGCTATTAAGCAGCAATGCCGTGCTCATAGATGTGTGCAACTCGATACCCAGGCTTAAGTAAATGGGAATTAAGATAAACGCAGCTCCAACACCGGCTAAAGTGAGTATTGTTGTAGCTGCAAGCGTAACCAGCCCTGCCAACAGGTCAATCATATTTTCACTTCCCAGGAGTAATTGTTCTAATTATTATTCTTCTCAGCACAAGGGATACAAACGTTTTTACCGTTTACTTCCCGCAATTTATGGATAAACGTCCGCTCGCCGCATACCTCGCATAAATCGGTGTCGAATACCCCCTTCTTCTTTTCAATAGGATAATCAAATACCGGGCTAATAGAAATAAACTGTTCCTCTGGCAGGTTTAGAATCCTATCAACCAGAGGGTCGGTGATTTCAGCTGGAATATCCTGAGGCAATGCTCCTGCCTTACGTTGTTCTACAAAAGGAGATTTGAGCATATTACCAAAGAATTCGGGTTTCAATTGAGCTCTTACCGCTTTTTGAGTCCGGGTATCAATTAATGTGAAGGCCATTTTCCCATAATAAGTTTTATCAATGTTTGACTTTCCAAAAGTGCATCCGGTAACTGTCATCAAGCCATCTACGAAGCACCCGGCGGCGTGATCGTTGCCGGTTTCGGCAATTAGGATTAATTCTTTATCTTTGGAACGTTCTACACCTAAAGCATTCATTGCCGCAGCTCCTGAGCGGATACCTAATGGCATAGCAGGGCACTTGTGCCCGTGAAAAGCAAGGCCTGTTTCCAGATAATCTTTTGCATTAATCATTTTAGTAAGTCTCCTTTCAATTATCTATATCTGTGTATAATCGCTGAACTTCTAGATTAGCCAGGGTTATCCTAACCATAGTCTATCCATAAAGGCATACATTTTTCGGAATCGCACTACTCCTACCCCCTATGGGTATAATAACACTTGCGATTTTTTATTTCAACAAGATATAAAAAATGCTCCAAGGGAACATCCCTCGGAGCATTTAAGAATTAACCTACTTCTGTTTGACTGCTTGGGGTTGAATATCCACTGAAAAGTATTTTCGTTTAAAGTAAAGGGATAAGTTTACAAGAAGTATTAGTGCGGGTACTTCCACCAGCGGTCCGATAACCGTGGCCAGGGCCTGACTGGAATTGATTCCGAATATGGCCACGGCCACAGCAATAGCCAGCTCAAAATCATTGCTGGAGGCGGTAAATGAGATGGTTGCAAGGCGGGGGTAATCCGCTCCTATCCATTTGCCGATAAAAAAGGTAAACAGCCACATGAAAGCAAAATAGATAGCCAGCGGAATAACCACCCGGACAACATCCACGGGTAGAGTCACTATAACGTTGCCTTTTAAAGAGAACATCACGAAGATAGTAAACAGCAGGGCTATTAGGGTCAATTTGCCTATCCTGGGTATGAAGTTGGCTTCATACCAGTCACGCCCCCGGGATTTTACCATGATGGTGCGGGTGATGATGGCGGCTATAAAGGGGATGCCGAGATATATAAAGACGCTTTTGGCGATTTGCGCCATCGAAACGTCAACAACTACGCTTGATAAACCCAGCCACTTTGGCACAACAGTTAAAAAGATATATGCATAGATCGAATATGTCAACACCTGGAATATGGCGTTGAATGCCACCAAACCAGCCGCATATTCAGGACTGCCTTCCGCAAGGTCGTTCCAGACCAACACCATGGCAATGCAGCGGGCCAAACCCACCAGTATAACGCCGGCCATCAACTCAGGCTTGTCAGGCAGCAGCCACACAGCCAGGGCGAACATTACGATAGGGCCTATGATCCAGTTTTGAATCAACGAAAGGAGTAAAAGTTTTACGTCCTTAAATACAGTGGGCAGTTCTTCGTAGCGAACCTTGGCCAGGGGGGGATACATCATAAGAATCAAGCCGATAGCGATGGGAATATTGGTCGTGCCGACTTGAAAGCTGCCCCAGAATCCCGCTATTTTGGGGTAGATGTATCCAATCCCGACTCCGATAAACATGGCCAAAAAGATCCACAGGGTCAGGTAACGGTCAAGAAAGGCCAGCCTGCTGCTTTTGGACTCTGTCAATATCAAACACCTCCTAAAATGTTTATATCGGGATTAACCAGTTGAAAACATAGCCAACGACCATTATAGCCAGAGCCACAATGGCTATAAATATGCCGATTAATTTGGGCTTTAACACGTTTCTTAAGATAATCATTTCCGGAAGGGAAAGGGCGGTAACTGCCATCATAAAGGCCAGGACTGTTCCCATGGCCATGCCTTTTTCCCGAAGTGCCGCTACTATAGGGATAGTACCGGCTGCATTGGAGTACAGAGGAACTCCTAATGCCACTGCTATGGGAACGGCAAAGGGGTTGCCGGGTCCTGCCCAGCGAACCAGGGCGTCTTGAGGCACGTAACCATGAATCCATCCCCCAATACCGATTCCGACTACAACATACGGCCATACTTTTTTTAGAATCTGCAGCACGTAGTCCCTTGCATATTCCAGCCGCTCCCGCCAGGTCTGCTCTTTGATGATCATGTCACCCAGTTTCATCTCGTAAACATAGCCTTCCACCAGGTGCTCAAGATGCAGCTTTCCGATCAACAGACCGCCGAAAATCGCAACGACTAAACCTGTGATGAGATATATTGCTGCTATCTTTAAACCGAACATACCAAACAACATTATCAGAGCTACCTCGTTAACCATGGGTGAGGAGATCAAGAAAGAGAATGTAACACCCAGAGGTACTCCTGCTTCGATAAACCCGATGAACACCGGGATAGCGGAGCAGCTTCAAAAGGGAGTGACTATACCCAGCAGGGCGGCAACTATGTTGCCAAAATATTGGCGGCGATAGCTAAGAATCTTGCGCGTTTTTTCCGGGGGAAAGTAGCTTCTGATGATGGCCACGATAAAGATTATAATAGAGAGCATTATAAAGATTTTTGAGGTATCGTAGAAGAAGAAGTGTACCGCTTCTCCCAATCGGGTCTCTGGAGTAAGATGAAATAGCTGCCAGGCGATCAGATCAGCGAACCATTTAAACATAACAGTTCACCTCTTTTACAATTCTTCCTGAATGTATTTTTTAATCTCGTCCTTTTTGGGTACTTTGCCGAATACCTTGACCTTGTCATTGATGACCAGGGCGGGTGTTTGCATAATGTTGTAGGACATGATATCTTTGATATCTTTTACTTTGTTCACATTGGCTGTGACTTTCATTTCCGCTAATGTGTTAATTACTTCTTTTTCCAACTGCTCGCACCTTGAGCATCCTGGTCCCAGTACTTTGATATCCATTCAGTTCACCTCCTGCTTCTATAAAATGCCACTCTATCAGGTAATATATTTTCATACGGTGTTTGGATTATCGGCCTTTATAGGCCAGGTTAATTATATTTTCTATTGAAGCGTCTTCAAGCCAGGGAATGGCTGCGAAATGGTCTTCACTTATCTCTTCGACTCTATCTAGCCATTGCTTTTCGGCCTCAGCCCGGGCCAGCAGCATACTATCTTTAGTATTGGTCAGAGTCAGACATTGATTTACCACCCACCATTTGTTCTTGATACCGGCTCGATGTAATTCTTCCCGCAGGCGTTTGGCCTCCCAGACCGGGGTGGCTTCCGGCAGAGCGACTATGACCACATCAGCCTGCTTTTCATCCCGCAGGCGGGGCAGCAGTCTTTGCACCGAAAGGGGGATTTCGCCCTTAGTCCTCTCAACCTCCCGGTGGTAGCTCTGGGTAGCATCCAACAAAAGCAGGGTATGGCCGGTGGGTGCAGTATCTATTACTACCACCTGGTCTTCGGCTTTATCAACTACTTCGGCAAAGGCTCTGAAGACTGCAATCTCCTGGGTGCAGGGGGAGCGAAGATCCTCCTTAACGTATTCCAGATCCGCTTCGTTCATGGTTTCTTTGGCTTTTTCAATAACCTCATTTTGATAGTTCAAAAGCTCCTGGCGTTCATCAATGTGGCTCTGGGTCAAGTTGGCAGCCTTATCTATGGTGTACCTGAGATGGTCGGCCGGATCGGTTGAAGTCAAATGAACCCTGGCTCCTTTATGAGCCAGCGCCAGCGCAATGGCGGCTGCAACTGTGGTTTTGCCAACTCCCCCTTTGCCCATTACGAAAATAACCTTTTTACCGCTGGCATAGAGATCGTCGATCAATACATCCATTTGTTTTAAATCCAGGCGCCTGGTTGGAGCCGCTCCCGAATAATGATCACTTTTAAAGAAAGTTCTAATATTTTCAAGCCCCAGAATATTATAAGAACGCAGGGGGAGGGTATAAGTTGGGTATTCTTTCAGACCGGCAGGCATATTGGCCAGAGCATCTTGCTGCTCATCCATGATTTTTTGCGAAAGTTGATCAGTAGCCTGACCCAAAACGGCATTTATGATTAGCAACTGATTATTGATGCCAAGTTCACCAAGTTCCCGGCTGGAACGTTCGGCTTCCAGGAGTGGAGTTTTTTCGGGTTTGGCTACGAGTATCAAAGTGGTTCTCGCTTTGTCGGCCAGGGTGGCTACGGCCTGCTTGTACATCCCTTTTTTACCTTCCAGCCCGGCAAGCTGACCTAAACAGGAAACACCGTGGGTGCTATCATTTATAAAATTGCTCCAGGCTGAAGGCAGCTGCAGCATGCGCAAAGTATGCCCGGTGGGCGCTGTGTCAAATATGATGTAGTCATACATTTCCTCGGTTTGTGGGTCGGTAATAAAGTGCGAAAACTGGTCGAAAGCCGCAGTTTCAACCGTGCAGGAACCTGACAATTGCTCCTCCATACTGGCGATAACCCCGGGGGGGAGTTTGCCGATATAGGGAGCAAGAAGTGCCTCCCGGTATTCGCGAGCTGCTTCTTCGGGGTTTAAATTGGCCACCATCAGACCGGGTACGCCTTCGATAGGAACCCCATGACCGGTCAGTTCAGTATTAAAAACATCCTGAAGATTGGAGGCTGGATCAGTGCTAACCAGCAGTACGCGCTTCCCGCCATCCGCTAAACTAACAGCGGTGGCGCAGGCGATGGAAGTTTTACCTACTCCGCCTTTGCCAGTGAAAAATAAATATTTGGTCAGATTGATTTCATTCAGAGCAAATGTGGCGTACATACTATACCCCCTTTTGATTAAGCTAGAACGGAATCAGATTACTTTACACGGGAATTCCCAGCCAATCAGATAGCTCCTGGTTACTAGGGTAGGCTTTGGTTTTCACTACTTGACCGTCGAGCAAAGTAACCGGCAATATTTCGGCGCCTTCTTTTTGCAGGAGGTCGTTCACCACCTGGTTCTTGATAAATTCCATGGGTTCGTTGGACAACCCATGTCGGCCGATATCAACTCCTTTATCCTTCAGAGAGTCAATAACAACTGCCACTCTCAGCAGTTCCGGGTCTATGGCCGGGCCGCATACTCCGGTAGCGCAACACATGGCCGGGTCAAAAATCTCGATTTTCTTCACACCAGGTCCCTCCTTTTAAGTTCCCCAATAATCCCGGGAGTCTTCCCTATATTACCTGTTTAACTTCGGATGATTCCATCAGGCAGCCATTTTTACAGGCCAGGACTTCTTCATTGCTGTCCAACTGTAAATATCTCTGGTTTTCTTCGGCCAATTCCGGGATGCTGTCAATGGAGCATTGCATGAAAGAGGCCCAGGGGCCGATAACCGCGTCGTTTAGTATAGCCGGGTTGACACTAAAATAGGACTTCTGTTTAACTTTACGTTCTTTTACCACCCCGGCCTGCTTTAAGACTTTTACATGTTGGGATATGCGCGGCTGGCTCATGTCCATAATAGCAACCAATTCGCAGATGCAAAGTTCCTGAATAGATAAAAATTTCATTATCGCTAGCCGCGTAGGTTCCCCAAGTGCTTTAAAGATCGAGGTGATTTGCTGAATCATTATCTTTCCTCCTAAAATACATTTATATAATGATATACTTATATTATACTCTTACTTTGTCCAATTAATAATGATAATTTTTTTGTTTTTGTAATTGAGTTATTTAGAGCATTTTATTGCAAATTTTAGAAAGCGGAGGTGTAATGATGGCCAAGAAAGTCATGATACTGCCCTGTAGTGGTATTGGTAAACCAGCGGGGGAGATTGGACGTCAGGCTGCCTATGAGGTGGTCAGGACCCTGCGCCCCAACCAAACAGGTATAACCTGTCTGGCCCGACTCATGATAGACGATGAAGAAACCATTAATTTAGTTAGAAGCAATTATGTAATAACTCTGGATGGCTGTCCCGATGACTGTGCCCGAAAAAATGTGGAACGGGTAAGGAACAATGTGGATGGATCGGTGCATGTTGCAGATTTGTTGGAGGAGCACCCCGAGCTACATCCATCAGGAATTCTGAGAATAGGCGAAGATGGGATGCGACTAGTTGAACTGTTAGCCGGGCAATTGGCTGAACAGGTGGATCAGTTGACGGCGGAGGAGGATGGAAATGGCGGGAATTAATATAAACGTGGATAAAAAGCCTGTTCGGGTTGCCATAGTACCCTGTAACGGGGAGGATATGTGTGAAGGAACCGTTACTCGTTTTGCCTGCCGCAAAGTACTTGAAGAACTGCGCCCAGGCCAGACCATAACTATGTGTCTGCCTCTATTTGTGGTCGGTGACGAGAAACAACGCACCTTTACTCACCGGATTGCCACGATAACGCTGGACGGATGCGAAAAGCTCTGCTGCTCAACTACCGCGGCCAAACTAGGAGGGAGACCCATTCATCCCCTGATGGTTAGCGAAATTTTGGAGCGCAATGGGGCTAAACTAACCGGAGAACCTTATAACTTAAGCGTTGAGGACCAAAAATGCATTGATCTGGTAGCTGAAGAGATGGCCAAAAAGGTTGACCAGATAGTGGCTCAAAGCAGTTAGAGACAGGAGGAATCGATATGGACAACACAATAAAAGTTGAGGTATTTGGAGGAACATGCGCCAATTCCTGCGCCACCTGCGGGGGAAGCTGCGGCACGGGAGGATCGGGTCCAGAGCTTGAAAAAGAAGCAGATCAACTGGCTGCTGATTTACATGGTCAATATGGTGATAAGGTCGAGGTTCGCTATATCGATACTGAGCGAGTGGGATTGGCCAATTACCCTTTGGTTTCACGGACTTTGCAGGCTGGCTACAATTTCCCTATGGTAGCTGTAAACGGTAAACCACGCCTGGCAGGGGGGATAGATTTGAAGTCGGTTCGGGAAGTTCTCGAGGAATTGATGAATTCCAATTAGCTAAGGCTGGGAGAATATCATTAAAAGACAAACGTTGTTACCCTACTGGTATTTATTAATTCTTACGAGGGCCAAATTTCCGATTTTCTCGGTTGATATTTCCAGAAGGTAGGGGGCGGTTTTTTCAGCCTTTTTTACATCCAGGGTTCTTTTAACATTCGTGAATGAATTGCCGGTGTTAAAGGTATCAACAATTGCACCTTTTATCTTGCAGTCTTCGCAATTGACATCTTTTCCGCAACCCAACTCTGTAAATGAATGAATACAATTAAAAACCTGGCCGCCTCTAAATCCCTCAATTTGAGAAATATCTTTATCAAACAATTCACAAGCCCTTTGATTAGCTGTATAGACCTGGCGGGGATCAGATTGCAGAACCAAGATTGGCGCATCAATTGCTTCAACAAGCGCTCTTATTGTGGTTGTGCTATTTGACATAGAAAACTGGTTACTGCAGGATGTACAAGAACCCCCCGTGACAATAAAATTGGCAGATTGCTCGTATGGCACAGTAAACTCTACTTGGCACCATCTACAGAATAGTTGTGGCATTGAACTTTTTTCCCCTGAGATCATCCTTGTTCCTCCCTAAAATTCGTTTAAAAAAAGTGCTCGTTCACCCGCTGTTATGGAACGAATTGGGGCTTCGAATAAGGATAATTGGAGATAAAATAGAAGTAAAGATAAGACGATTAAGACAATTTTGGTATTTGCGCCCAACTCTTCTTGTAAAAGTAATTCATCTCTGAAGCTGCTTTTACCTTTCCGCCAGCAGGATTTTTTTCATAACCATCTCAGCCACTTGCCCGGTAATATGAATACATTGGGTAAGATGTTCAGGACCACCAAATTCCAATTTCTTTATTAAAACACGACAGCAGGCACTGCGAAATTGCTTCTTGAATTCGTCATGTAGTTCTTTGGATACCCTGAACATATCGGGCATTTCAGCTTTGGGTTCGGTGCGCCCGAATTTGAGGCCCAGGGCCATAATCCCTCCGGAAAGAGCCCCGCAGGCACAACCGGCGGTTCCCATACCCACTGGAAAGCCGGATGCAAGTCTTACCGTTTCGGACGGTACCGGCCTTCCCATATAATCGTTCACTACAGTGAACACGGCTTCTGAACAAAGGTAATCCCCATCCCTGTATAAGATTTCCGCTCTTTCCTTTGCTTTTTTAATAATGGCCTGTTCTCTCTGATCAAATTCCATAGCTGTCCTCCCGGAAAGGTTATTATGCAAAGTTCTAGACTCAATAGTATAATTCCTTTTTGTAAACTGAATAATAACCAACGGTTATAAAACGCTGCTTGGAATTGACGCGGCCTGTATTACATCGGTATTGATGATCCCAGCATAGTAGCAGAAATCATGCTACCCGGGCTTCGAATTTATAAAAGCCACCTTCTTTAAAGAAGAGTGGCTTTTATAATTGATAACAGTTGATTAACCTGCTAATAGGAGATGGAATTTTAAAACAACAAGGCAGATGGGATTTCGCCTCCCGGCCGCCATGCAACTTATTTAATAGTCAAATTCATAAGCTTTCTGACCGTATCCTGAAACTCTTTTTCCAGGCGGAGGTATTCGGCTTCATTTTTTACCCGGTCCAAAGTGGACAGTTCGCCAAGCAGACGGGCTTTTCGAAATTCCAGCTCCAGGCGGTCATGTGTCTCTAGTTCTGCCCCCCAATGCTTGTTTTCCCAGGATTCCCAATATTCTGAACAGGGCCCCGGATAGACCTGTATCTTGCCGGCATCGATATGCCAGGTGCTGGTGGCGACCTGATCCATCAACCAGCGATCATGGGACACGATAATGATGCTTCCGCTATAGGCTTGCAAGGCTTGCTCCAGCTTTTCCCGGCTGGGCAGGTCCAGGTAGTTGGTAGGTTCATCCAGCAGCAGCAGGTCATAGGGGAAAAGGAGCAGTCTGGCCAGGGCCACTCTCACCCGCTCGCCCATGCTGAGAACCGAGCAGAGCTTGAAAACCGCGTCTCCGGTAAGCAGCAAATCAGCCAGCAATTGGCGCACCCGACCCTGGTCGGAACAGACCCCGGCTAATTCTTCCAGTATGCTCAGGCTTGGGTCAAGAGTGCTTATTTCCTGCTCCAGATAGCCTATCCGCAGGGAGGGTGATAGCCAGAGATGCCCTTTGTCGGGCGGTTCGGCTCCCGCCAGAATGCGCAGCAAAGTGGTCTTTCCCGAGCCATTGGCTCCCATCAGACCGGCTTTCTCACCGTACTGCAGGCTTAAATTGCTGTCTACAAAAAGATTTTTCAACCCATAGGATTTAGTTATGCCATCGGCCAGCAATATGCTGGATGCAGCCCGCCGCCCTCCGGTGAAGGAAAGGTCTATGGCCTTATTTTTTTTTGGTCTGGCAATGCGTTCTTCTTGCATACGCTCCAGTCGTTTGATATTATTCTTGACCTGCTTTTCCATTTTTTTAGCCTTGGCTCGAAAATGATACTTGGCACTTTTTACGCCTATTTCCCGGGCTTTGGAAGCTGCCTGATCATGGGCCTTGCCTGCCCAGGCCTTCCTTTCATCAATAGCTTCCTGCAGCTTCCGGGCCTGTTTTTCCTGGTCCCAAAAGGTCTTTTCGTCCAGCCTGCGTTTTTCCAACCTGGCGTTGTAATAACAGGTGTAGTTGCCAGGGTAGGAAGTAATCCCGTCCGGACCAAGATCGAGAATCCGGTTTACAGTCCGGTCCAGAAAACGGCGGTCATGGGATACTAAAACCACCGTTTGGGGGTAGGTGTTGATGAACTCTTCCAGCCAGTGCAGGTTTTCCTGGTCCAGGTGGTTGGTAGGTTCATCCAGCAGCAGCAGCTCAGCACCGGCCAGGTATATTCCAGCCAGCTGCAGGCGGGTCTTTTCGCCCCCGCTTAAGGTGGATATGAAGTCATCTTCCCGCCCGGTGAAATTAAACCTTTTTATAACTGCCCCCAGGTCGTTTCTTAAACCGGCGTCCGGAGCGGCTTGCATTAAATATTCAATTATGCGGGTATCTTTAACTACTGTAAAATCCTGAACGGTCATACCGGCGCTGACCGGTTTTGGGTATTTAAGGGACCCGCTGGCCGGCTCATCCTGTCCGGCAAGTATTTTTAACAAAGAGGTTTTGCCTATCCCGTTGGGTCCTACGATGGCCAACTTTTCTCCGGCTTGTATCTCAAAACTGACCCCGCTGAAAATGTCGTGGCCGGCAAAACTCTGCGATAAATTATCGGCCCATAATAAAAGCATCCAAACCACTCCTTAAGGGTATGGATGCAGCTGCCTGCTCTATAAGATAGTTAACCAGGGCGAGAATCAGCCCATTGTTGTTAAACGCTTTAAGCACGTCTGAACCGGCAATTTTAAAGCAAAAACACCAGAGCTCCCCGAAATCCGGGCAGCAGCATCCACATTATTAATTGGATTGGTGTTGCTTATTTGCGCACTGGCGTATCCTTTCTGTTCAGACTAGTACTTAATCCAATATAGTATGTTTAGCTTTATTAGTCAACGCGAGTGAGTAATGAAGGGGTCAAAAGGGAGTATAATGAGCTTAGTGGGCCGATCCAATTAGTTGAAGGAAATGACGAAACTATGGAAAAGAACGAACTCTTTTATTTTGTTCGGGATGGCGACAACTGCATTTATCTCCGGGATGTTTTAAAACATCGCCTGGGTATTTCCCGTTCTCTTTTAAATCGGTTAAAAGAAGAACAGCGAATCCGGGTCAACAATCAGATCAGCCGAACCGATTACCGTCTGCAAGCCGGGGACCTGGTTTCTGTGGATATTGGCCTTCAGGAACAAAACCCGATTGAGCCGGTTGATATTGAGCTCGATATTGTCTATGAAGATGCCGATCTTCTGCTGTTGAATAAACCTCCGGGTCTGGCTGTAATACCCCGGGGCAGGAACTCCAAAGATCCCACTCTGGCCAACGGCGTCAGCTTCTACTGGATGCGGCAGGGGGCCGCCAGTCTGTTTCGCCCCATCAACCGCCTGGACAAGGACACCTCGGGCTTGATATTGATCGGCAAGAGCCAATACGCTCATCAGGCCATTTTTCGCCAGATAAAACAGGGTATTTTGAGGCGCACCTACCTGGCGGTGGTGAAAGGGGGCCCACCAGGGGAATCGGGCTGCATCGACCTGCCCATAGCTCATCTTGATCCTGAAAACAGCGCCAAAAGGTCTGTGGATGAGTCGGGCAAGACGGCTGTCACCTATTATACGGTCTTGCAGCGTCTAAATAAAAGTTCGGTGCTTTCTCTGACCCTGGGCACCGGCCGCACCCATCAAATAAGAGTGCACTTGAGCCACCTGGGCTGTCCTCTCTATGGAGACGTCCTTTATGGACGGCCCTCCTGCCTGATAAACCGGCAGGCTTTACACGCCTCCCGGCTGCGATTCATCCAGCCCCGCACCGGCGAATGGCTGGAGTTTGAAGCCCCTCTGCCGGACGACTTATGTCAATTTTTGGACAAGCTCTACCTTTTAGATGGTAAATAGAAACCATAAAATCTTCATTAGTTATTGTCTTGCCCCTCAGTGATCAGTCAAACGGATTTTTCTGTCTCGGGGCACTTTTATAGTAGAATACGATTAAGAGTAGATCGTTAGAATTCCCCGAAAGGGGAGAATATGAAGGGGGAGTAAAAATGGCATATGCTGAACTCAATAACGGTCGGGTATTTTTTGAAACGGCAGCTGCTGGGCCTACGGCTAAAGGCAGCCTGGTTTTTGTGCACGGGGCCGGCGGCACCCACCAAAAGTGGGCCGGGCAGTTGGAAGAGGGCCTGGACGGATGGCTCCTTGCCGCCCTGGATTTGCCGGGCCACGGGGCATCCTCGGGGAGCGCTTTAGAATCAGCGGCAGCTTACGCCGAAGCCCTGGTTAATTTCATTGAACATAGCGCTATGCCGCGTCCGCTGATCCTGGTAGGACATTCCATGGGCGCCATCATCGTCCTGCAGACCGCATTGAACTATCCAGATAGGGTGGATGCTCTGGTATTGATCGGAGCGGGGGCTCGCATGCCGGTCAATCCGCAGATGCTGGAACAGCTTGCCCAGGGCACATTTGATACAGGGTTTTTAAAGATAGCCTATGGACCCGAAGCCCCAGCTGAATTGGTTCAAGCGGAGCTGGAGCAGATGACACGGGTTCCCCAACAACAGCTTTTCGTTGATTTCAACGCCTGCAACAACTTTGATGTTTCAGAGCGTCTTGGAGAAATCAGCATTCCTGTTTTAATCCTGGTGGGCGATAAAGATAAAATGACGCCCCTCAAGGCGTCCCAGTATCTGAATGAAAATACAAAGAATTCAGTTCTACATATCATAAACGGTTCGGGCCACCACCCCATGCTAGAGAAGACGGCCGAAACCAATCAGGCCATCAGGCAGTTTGTACAGATCCAGTTTAAATAGACTTTATTATGATAAAAAGCCAAATGGGGATTCTTCCCCCAGTTCAGATATGATTTCGACCAGGTTGGGATCAAACTGGCTGCCCGCGCAGCGGGCTATCTCACTCCAGGCTTCCTGCGGCTTCCGGGCTTTTTGATAGGGACGTCCGTGGACCATGACATCGTAGGCGTCGACTATGGAGATGATGCGGGATAGAAAAGGTATATCCTTGCCTTTAAGGCCCAAGGGGTAACCCGAACCGTCCCATCGCTCGTGATGATGGAGAATAGCCAGAGCGATGGGCGACATTTCCGGGGAACTGAGTGCAATCCGGTATCCAATTTCGGGATGCTTCTTTATCGTTTCCCATTCATCGGCAGTTAAACTACCCGGTTTATCCAGGATGCTGTTGGGTATGGCTATCTTACCTATATCATGCAGGGCGGCCAGCAGTTTCAAGCTGTCCAACTCGCTTTCCGGAAGATCGACCAGGAGTCCGATTCTTCTTGCCATGCGCTGCATACGCTCACAGTGCTCTTTGGTTTCATGGCTTCTGGACCAGAGGGTATTTTCCAGCGAGCTCAGAAAATGATTGCGGGTGCTGCGGGCCTCCATGAGTTTATGCCGGTACATCTTATCCTCGGCTTCCTTGAGGAGATCCCTGATATTCTGACCGGGATCATTTTTGGTTGCAACTCCCAGGGACATGCTTATCTGGATGGGCAGAGCATCGATCAAGCGATCGGCTTTTTTAATTCTATCTACAATTTTCTCCGCATTTTGGCTTGAACAGCAGGGGAGTAAGATGATAAATTCATCCCCGCCCCAGCGGGCGACGATGTCTTCGCCACGGCAGAATTCCTTCAACAATTCGGCCACCGCGATCAGAATCTTGTCCCCTTCCTGATGCCCCAGGGCGTCGTTGATGAGTTTAAGGCCGTTGACATCGCCCATTATCAAGCTCAGGGGCAGGGCCTGACCCGCATCCAGGCAGTGTAATTCTTCCTCGAAAAAGGCCCGGTTGTACAAACCGGTCAACTTGTCATGATAGCTCAAGTACTTTATCTGGGCTTCCGCTTGTTTCTGGTCGGTAATGTCGCTCATGATGCTGAGCAGGCAGACTTCACCGTCGATCTCAATTGCTTCGGCGAGATAGGAAGCCAGACGGAGGCAGCCGTTCTTGCCGCGAAACCACATTTCCGCACTGTTGATGGATTCTTCATTGAGGAGCTTGCCTTTTATCAAACCTCTGGTATCCGGTTCCACCCATATTTGGAGCTCAGCGGAGGTCTTGTCCAGGAGTTCGGAAGGTGAATAATCCAAAAGCTTGCAGAAGCTTTTATTTACCGCGATAAAACGCCCTTCTTCCAGGGTGGCGATACACATCGCAGTGGGGCTGGAGTTAAAGGCCTTGGAGAATTTGTCTTCCGATAAACGCAGGGCCTCTTCAAAGCGTTTGCGCTCGCTTATATCCCGGCATACGGTGAGGAGATGGTCGGTTTCGCCGATGTCTATAAGGGTGCAGGAAAAGAGGAAGGTCTTTATCTCACCGGACTTCATGCGCAGCTTAACTTCTTCATCCAGGAGGTTGAAGTCCTTATCACGTATACCTTTGATTATCCGGTCGCGCTCTTCCGGGCTTTCCCATATATTCAATTCAAAAAAGGTCCGCCCGATTACTTCTTCATGCGTGAAGTCGGATATATCTAGAAATGCCTGATTGACGTTTACATATAGGCCTTCACCCAGGGTGGTTATACTCATTGGATCAGGGTTTAAATAAAAGGTTTTAGCAAGAGTTTTTTCTGATAGCTGCAGGGCGTCTTCAATCTGTTTGCGTTTGCTGATGTCGTTGGCTATTCCCACATAAAAGAGGGTTTCTCCCAGCTCATCTCTGGCCATCGCCAGGCTAGTTGATATCCAACACCAGGAACCGTTATTATGCCTAACCCGGTATTCTATCTCTTTAACGGGATTTCCGGTTTCGATCATATGGTTGACAATTTGGCAAACCCGTTTCAAATCATCAGGATGAAGGTAATCATTAAAACGATGGGCTGTTACTTCGTCGGGTTGGTAGCCCAGGATCTCAATGCACCCCTGGGAAACAAAGATGAAGTTGCCACCGGCGTCAAAGGTGAAAATTATGCCATTGGCGTTTTCCAGAATGCTTTGCAGGTAAGCCTGCCTTTCCCGAAGGCGGTTTTCGGTCTTTCTCTGGTGGGTGATATTTATGCCGGTATTTAAAATATAGGCGGAAGAATCCCTGCTATAGAGAACGGTTGATGTCCACCTAAAAACCTGAAAATGGCCTTCTTCGGTTAGATGGCAGCTTTCATGGCGGTTGAGCAGGGAAAACGGACCGCTGATTCCTTTTATATCTTCAAGGCTGGCCATAGCTCTATCCAGACCATCATCAATCTTTAACAGCTCGATTTTCTGCCCTATAACATGACGGCGCTGGCAGCCGGTTGTTTCCAGCCAGGTATCGTTTACTTCAATGTATCGGCCTTCACTCAATGTGGAAATGGAAGTGGCACGAGGGCTGTTCATAATCAAAGGGGTAAACAATTCCTCAAGCATGGGCTCTGCCTTAAGGGGAGAAAACGAACGGGAGGGACGGGATGATGGGCTGCCCACAGAACGATGGGTATGTTTGTGCTGGGATTCACATGTAACCTTGACCAAATTCCGTTTTGGTTTCAAAATAAAAAGCCCCCTTGGTATATAAATACGGTTAGGAAGTGCTCTTTTAAGGTCCTATTAGTTATCTCGTTTAGCAGCGGCTTTAACCACAGCCATTTGCTGGAAACTTAAGAATGGGGCAGGACGGTTTGAAACCAGTTGGTCAATCTTTTCGGTATACAGCTGGTATTACATACCGGTAGCCGATGTTCTCCCAGTTGAGCGACTCCGACTGCCCGATGAACAGGTATCCGCCCGGGGCGGTGTGCTCGTAAAAGCGCTTCACCAATTGGCGTTTAGTCTCGGCGTCAAAATAGATCATCACATTACGGCAGAAGATCACCTGGAATTTTTGCGTAAAGGGAAAGTGTTCTTCAAACAGATTGAAGCGGCGAAATATCACTTCTTTTTTTAAGCTCTCCGCTACCCGGCTTTTTCCATGTTCAACCGGAGTAAAATAAACCTTTCTCCAGGCATCCGGGAGCCGTTCAAGATCTTCATTGCCGTACACAGCCTCCCGGGCCTGGGCCAGCGCCCGGGATGAAATGTCAGTGGCCAGAACCCTGGTGTCCCAGGCTCCTTTCTGTCCGGCGAAGAAGTCGGAAATGATCATGGCCAGGGTGTATGCTTCCTGACCGCTGCTGCAGCCGGCGCTCCAGATGCGCAGATCCCGGCTTTTGGCCCGGGTTTTGAGATCCGGCAAAACCTGATCGCGGAAGAAATCAAAATGGCGGCTTTCCCGCATAAAATAGGTGTGGTTGGTGGAGAGCCGGTCAACCACTTCCGATACCAGTTCGCTGTTGGCATCTTTGATAAGGATTTGATAGAGAGCCGAAAAACTGGAAAGGCCCAGTTTAAGCAGCAGACTGTTAAGACGGTTTTCAATCAGATGCCGCTTCTCTTTTAAATTAAGACCGAAGTAATCATGCACGTATTCGGACAGAACGTAAAACTCGGTGTCAGTTAAAGCTGTCATAAAGCCACCTGCTGTCTTTAGTACAACATTCGGTATATTCGTGCCCATAATTTGGGCAGATTTTTCTGAATTACTGCGTTGTCGTCAATCGAAATACGTCCAGTATTACTCATTCCTCTGACGCCCATGGACGGGCTAATGCGGCGGTGCCAGGACGGCAAGGAGCCGCCGCCTTGTACTTCAAAAAAATCTGCTCCAACTTATGAACACTAAATACCGAACGTTGTACTAGTACTTGCCAAAATCCTGGTCACTGAGTGAAGCCGGGCCAGGCGATCTGTAATCAATTCTTGATGCCCCTTCCGATGAACGCTCCAGGCCCATCATACCCAGTACTTGCAGCAGATCTTGTTTCTGGGCCAGTTCCTGCAATATGGCAATCACATCGGGGGAGAGGTCTATACCGTACTGGCTTTGAGCCTGGCTCTGCAGGTTAAACTTGCCCACTCGGGTTTTGAGCAGGTCGGCCTGGGAAGAGAGCTCTTCGCTGGCTGCGGCACTTTCTTCGGCGGTGGCGGCATTGGCCTGAACCACCTGGGAGATCTGCTCCAAACCCTGATCTATCTGGGCGATGCCGACAGCCTGCTCACTGGAGGCCTCCGCTATGTCGCCAACCAGGCTGGCCACCCAGCTTACGCTCTCCACAATTTGCCCTAGAGCCAGGGCGGTTTCGTGGGCTATCCGGGTTCCGGCTTCGGTCTTCTTAATTGAGCCCTCGATCATCTCCGTGGTCTCGCGGGCGGCGCTGGCGCTTCGGGCGGCCAGGTTCCTGACTTCTTCGGCGACTACGGCGAAGCCTTTACCGTGCTGGCCGGCCCGGGCCGCCTCAACCGCAGCGTTTAGGGCCAGTATGTTGGTTTGGAAAGCGATCTCATCAATTACTTTAATTATCTTGGAAATATTGTTGGAGGATTCGTTGATGGTCTCCATGGCTTCTACCATATGCTTCATCTGGTTGTTGCCTTCATCGGCATTGGTGCGGGCGCTCACGGCCAGTTCGTTGGCCTGGGCGGCATTGGCGGCATTCTGGCTGGTTTGGGCCGCAATTTGGGTAATGGAACTGGTCAATTCTTCAACCGAACTGGATTGTTCCGCGGCCCCCTGAGCCAAAGCCTGGCTGGAGCGGGCCACCTGCACCGAGCCGTCCGACACCTGCTCGGCAGCCGTATTGATATCCCGCAGGGTTTCGTTAAAGGAGGAAAGAATGCAATGTAGAGACTCCCTAATAGCGCAAAAATCACCGCGGAAATTCTGACTGATTTGAAGGTCCAGGTTGCCCCGGGCCATTTCAGATAAAACCCGGTCTATTTCACCTACATATGATTTCAACGAATCAATTGTGTTGTTTAAAGCATTCTTAATCAGGGCGTGGTTTCCTTTATAATCGCCGCAGACCATTACCCCGAGATGGCCCTTCTCCATTTCTATCAACACTTGCGCCGCTTCGGCTATTGGTTGAATAACCGCGTCCAGGGTATTGTTTACTCCCTCCAGTACATCCCGGAACTTGCCGTTGTGCAAAGATATGTCTATTCGGTAGTCAAGGCGCCCTTCAACAGCCGCCTTTTCCAGTTGATGAGCATCATCCAGCATTCTCTCTATGTTTTCGACCATGGTAATATATGAAGGAACCATCTCGTCTTCTTCGGAACGTTTGCCGATGGATATTAATTCTTCCAGACGTAGATCCCCGGCAGCTATACTGTGGTTCATCTCGGCGATGGACAGCAGCCTTTCCCGAACTTCATTGGTGGCCGCGGCAGCTTCGCCAAAAATTCCCGGATAATCAACTGGAGCAATCTGGGTATGGTCATTTACCGCCAATCTGCTCAACACCCGGCAGCATTCGTTTAAACCGGTCAGCTCATCAATGCAGGCGTTGATATTGGTTTTGACGGCCTCCAGATCTCCGGGATAAGCGCCCTTGAGCCTGGCAGGAATTTTACCCTGAGAGATTTCGTAGACGGAGGTGGAAGCCGCCTGCATGGGCTGCAAAATGGCGTCCAACATTTCATTTACGTTCTCGAGTATGGTTCTTTCCTGCCCGGCAACCTTATTAAGATCAGCCCGGGTTGCCAGCCGCCCTGCTTTGATTGCCTGGCAGACTTCCTCCATTGCAATTAAAAACGGAGTCTTCTCTGGATCATCCTGAATAGTGCTTTTGGTTGATTTCTTAGCCATTTGCTTCGACCTCCTATACCTGACCCCCGGCCAGCATTTATTAAAAACCGTTCTTTGTTTCTTTATCAGGCTATCTGGTGCAAGCTGCTAAAATCGTCATGGTTCAAAAGGCATTGGCAGTCTAATATCAGTTTTACGGCCGTCCCGACTTTGCCTATGCCCTTGATGTAGCTGCTGTGAAAACCAGAGCGTGCATCGGGTGGGGGGGCGATTTCTTCATCAGCCATAGCCACCACTTCGGCTACGTGATCCACTATTAAACCCACGCATAAATCGTAAATATCGATGACAATAATACAGGTGCGGTCGTCGTACTCCCGGGCTTCCTTTTTAAAACGCAGGTTGACGTCAAGCACCGGAATAATCTTGCCCCTGAGATTGATAATGCCCTTAACATAGGGCGGAACTTCGGGAACTTCGGTAATGGCTTGAATACCGCCTATGATTTCGGTCACATATTTGATCTCAATCCCATATTCCTCCCTGCCAACCAGGAAGGTCAGAAACTTGCCTTTTTGAGTATCTTCTTCCTGGCTAAGTTCCTCTTTCACATCTGCCATAACCAAAACCCCTTTCTTCTTCAACGCCGATAGGTATACCTCTTCCCCAACAAACCGTCTTGGCTCAAGCTTTAAGCAGGCTGCTCAAAAAGCCCGGCAACGTCTAAAATCAGGCTGGCCTGACCGGTTCCCAGCAGGGTGCACCCGCCGATTCCCTTGATTTTACCAAGATAGCGGGGCAGGGCCTTGACGACGATCTGTTGTTCTCCCAGCAGGGCGTCAACGAAGAGGCAGACGCTGCGGGAATCGTTTTCAGCGATGATTATTATCCCTTGAGTAAGGTCTTTTTGATCGCTTTTGATTCTGAAATGCTGATAGAGGCGGATTACCGGGTAGCACTGGCCTCTGAGCATGATCAACTCACGGCCCTCCGGATCATGGAGAATGTTCTCTTTACGGATTTTTAACGATTCTCTAATCGAAGTGATAGGAATTATATAGATGGATTGACCGACCCTGACCTGCATGCCGTTGATTATAGCCAGGGTCAGGGGGATCTTGAGAGATACGGTGGTTCCCTGGCCGGGGGTGCTGCTCACCACAACCGCTCCTCCCACTCCCTCGATATTGCTGGCCACCACATCCATTCCCACGCCCCGCCCGGAAAATTCACTCACCTGGTCACAGGTGGAAAAACCGGGCCGCAGAATGCATGAATAGATATCCGCATCACTCAAGTCGCGGTCCTTAGTACTGAGCAGACCGCGCTCCCGGGCGCGGGCCAGGATTTTTTCCCGGTCCAGTCCGGCTCCGTCGTCGCTGACCAGAATGTAGACATCGCCGCTTTCATTCTTCGCCTCCAGGCGCACCCGGGCCTCTGCCGGTTTACCCAGGCGGGCCCTTTCCTCCGGACTCTCGATGCCGTGATCAATGGCATTGCGAATGAGGTGCATAAGCGGATCGGATAGGTGATCGATGATGTTCTTATCCACTTCCGTATCCTGGCCGCTTATCTCCAGGACCACGTTTTTACCCAATTTCTTGTTCATGTCGCGCACAATACGGTGCATCTTCTGAAAGGTCATATCAAGTGGGACCATGCGGATGGACATTACGATATCCTGCAGTTCGTTGATTATCTTGCTGTGCTGGCGGGCGGCCTTTTGGAAGCCGTCCAATTGAGCAGCCAGGCTCATATCCGGGTTCAGGCTTATCATGGCCTGGCTGATGACCAGTTCACCCACCAAATCCATTAATAAATCTAGCTTTTGGAGATTTACACTTATGTGATTTCCGCGGTTGTTAACCAGGTGCAGACCACTACCGGCACCTGCTTCTTTACACTCAACACTGCAATCCCTCTCCTCAACCGGCGGGATGTGAGGCTCTTCCTCAGAAGTCATTGCTGTTTCAGGGTATTCCTCTTCCAATACACTGAGCTCCAGGGAATCGACGAAGGGGTCTTTAATAAAAAGGTTCCTGATCTCCTCAGCCGGTAGCGAACAGGAAAAGACCAGGTCGAATCCGTTTTGTTTTATTAATTCACTGCTCGAACTGTTTGCTGCTATATCAGATGGGATATAGTCCTCAATAATCACCAGGTCCTTAATCCGGTGGACGATGCCAAAGGCCCTCATGTTCTCCATTTCACAGCCGGGAGAAAAGAAAACCAACGCCCGGTAGCGGGGCAACTGTTCAGGCAACGGGGTGGAGAAGACGCCCCCGTCCAGGGCTGGCGGAGCGGGAGCATAAATGCTTTCAGGGGCGTCTAGTTCAGATTCACCGGCCTGGAGGTGGTTCAAATATTCCTCGATGAGCTGAATGTAGGGGAAGCTGTCCCCATCAGCCGCCTGCTCATTTTCCAGTTTGCCGATTTCATTCTTCAAAAAATCGATGCTGCTTAAAACAAGATCACAGATCCTCGAATTATCAAGATTATCCGGCCCGTTGGCGCGGATATGAGAGAAGAGATCTTCCATCGAATGGGCCAGAGAAGCAATGTTGTCATACATCATCATGGATGCGGAGCCTTTGAGGGTATGCATGATCCGGAAAATTTCATCGACCGCACCATCAATGCCAATGCTCTTTTCAGTGCAGAGAATGGTCTGCTCTAATTGTTCAATTAGCTGTGAATTTTCCAAAACGAATATGTCGAGCAAAGACTCCATACTGCATCTCTCCCACAGACAAATAGGATGAAATATAACAACTGAGAAAGGAACCTTCAGCTACTTGTTTTTAGTTCAAAATCTATATCGCCTTAAGAACCTCGACAATCTTTTCTTCTTTAAAGGGTTTTACCAGGAATCCCGCTGCGCCAGCCATAATGGCGTCCATTACAAAGCTTTCATAGCCCATAGCTGAAATCATTATAATTTTGGCATTTGCGTTAATCTGCTTGATAAGTTTTACGCCTTCAATCCCATCATAATCCGGCATAGTGATATCCATGGTAACCAGATCGGGAAACAGTTCAGCATATTTCTCCGCTGCTTCCAGGCCGTTAGTAGCTTCGCCGACCACCTTAAATCCGTTTTTCTCCAAAGCCAGTTTAATGCTGTGTCTCATAAAAAGTGCGTCATCAACAACCAGAACTGTTTTCATCGCAGCTACCGTCCTTTCTTGCCCGCCTTGCCTGGCGGGAACTATCCTAGTTAAAAATCGCTGCCTTAGTGAATAACTTAACAAGATGACTTAAAAAAATATTCGAGCTGGTATACTTAAATATATATGGTTTTTTCATACAAATCAAGACCTATATCCTAAATTAACAGTAAATTTACGAATAATCAAGAATAAAGGACTAAACAGGCTTGAATAAACCGGGGCTTTTGGCCTGGGTTGGGCCTGGCCCGCTTGGGCTAAAAAATTGGATAAAAGTCGGACTGCTGTGCCGGTGCTGGTTGCCAAAAAGAGCGGTGGGCCAAGAACAAAACAGAAGAGAATAGGACCGTCTAAAATTTCAGTCCCAAACCTGTAAACATGCCAATTTATTGTGCGCAAAAACCGATATAGGATATAGAGCTTTTTTAAAAGACCATAAAAGGTAGTTGATTTCGTTTATAGACTTAATGGAGTGGAAAAAGAGTTGTGGGGAGGAAGACGATGAAAAGAGTTCTGATACTATTGTTAGCAATACTTATGCTTTTAGGAACCTTTTCTGGTCTGGGCCTGGCTGCCAACCAATCGGCGTTTGTAACACCTCGCGAGCAGCTTTCTATAGATCTCAACAAGTCCGTCGTAGGAGTGATGACTGGTTCAACTAATGAAAAACTGGTGAGAGAACAATTTAAATCAGCCACTGTTCAATGTTATGACAGCACCATGGATGCGGTCACCGCCTTGAAAGCAGGTCATGTAGAGATAGTAGTGACCGGCTACCCAACAGCTCTTAATGTTGTTAAAAACAACAGGGATCTAAAACTACTTCCCGATGTGCTTCAACTGGATGATACAGCAATTGCGGTCCGAAAAGAAAATATCCAGCTGCTGGACCAGCTAAACGCGATATTGAACGATCTGGAAGCTGATGGAACTTTGCAAGACATGCAGAAGCGCTGGCTGAAGGAGGACTTTTCACCATACGAGCCCGCAGAATTAATTCTTCCCCAAACCGGAAGCCCGCTCAGGGTTGCGGTTGATGCCACCCGGGAACCCTTCTGCTTCAAGGATGCCAGCGGTAAGGTTACCGGCTTTGATGGGGAACTGGCCCAAAGGATATCCGTAAAGCTGGGCCGGCCGGTAGAGTTTTACGACGCAAAATTTGCCGGCCTTATCCCTGCCCTGCAATCGGGCAAGGCCGATGTTATCATATCAATGATGAGTGTTACCCAAGAGCGTAAAAAATCGGTCAATTTTACCATCCCTTATTACCCGCAAAAAGTGGTTATGATGGTCCGGGTCCAAAACACAGGCGCTGCCGGGTCCAATGACCCCGGCAGCATGACCGCTTCAAGCTCGTCATTATTCAAGAGCATAGAAGACAGCTTCTACAACAACATCGTACTGGAAAACCGTTACATGCTCATCATTGACGGCTTGAAAGTTACCCTGATCATCACGATTTTGGCGTGCATCCTGGGCACCCTGCTGGGGGCCCTGGTCTGCTTCATGAGGATGTCGCGGCAAAACCTTTTAAAACGCTTCGCCCAGGGCTACATAGCCCTGTTGAGGGGCACTCCGGTTTTAGTGCTTTTAATGTTTATTTTCTACGTAGTATTTGCTTCGGTGAACATAAATCCGGTCCTGGTGGCGGTAATTGCTTTTGCCATGAATTTTGCCGCTTATGTTTCAGAAATGTTTAGAGCCGCCATTTTGAGTGTTGATAAAGGCCAGACCGAAGCGGGTATTGCGGGCGGCTTCACCGGCTTTCAGACCTTTGTCTATATAGTGCTTCCCCAGGCCGTAAAGCAGGTCCTGCCGGTCTACAAAGGGGAGCTCATATCCCTGGCCAAGATGACTTCCATTGTGGGATATATAGCGGTTGAAGATTTAACCAAGGCCAGCGATATCATTCGCAGCCGGACCTTTGACGCCTTTTTCCCGCTTTTTATGATAGCGGTATTGTACTTCCTGATCTCCTGGCTGCTGCTTTTAATGTTGGAAGGACTTGAACAAAAAACCGATCCCAAACGTAATAGAAAGTAGGTGTAAAAATGATTTCGGTGCAGCATTTAAGCAAGAAATTCGGGGAGCTCGCGGTTTTAAAGGATATAAACGCCCAGATTGAACAAGGGGAGGTTATTTCCATTATCGGTCCCTCCGGTACGGGCAAGAGCACCTTTTTACGCTGTTTAAACCTGCTGGAGGTGCCCAGCGGGGGGAGTATAATTATTGACGGAAGTGATATACTGGCAAAGGACGCCGATGTTCCCAAACTGCGGCAGAAGATGGGAATGGTTTTCCAATCCTTCAATCTCTACGCCCACCTGTCCGTTCTGGATAATCTGACCCTGGGACCCGTTAAGCTTTTGGGCAAAAGCAAAATGGAGGCTGAAGCCAAAGCGACCGAGCTTCTAAAGATGGTGGGCCTTTTAGACAAACGGGACAGTTTTCCCGATGAACTGTCGGGCGGCCAGAAGCAGAGGGTGGCCATCGCCCGCTGCCTGGCAATGGAACCGGAGATAATCCTGTTTGACGAGCCGACCTCGGCCCTTGATCCCACTATGGTAAGTGAAGTACTGGCGGTAATTCGCCGTTTGGCCAAAGAGGGCATGACGATGGCCATAGTAACCCATGAGATGGATTTTGCCCGGGATGTATCCAACCGGGTATTCTACATGGATGAGGGGCTGATTTATGAGGAAGGGACGCCGGACCAGATCTTTGACAACCCGCAAAAAGAAAAGACCCGCGCTTTTATTAACAGAATTAGAAGTTTTTCCTTCAAGATTGAGAGCCCGGATTACGATTTATATTCTATGAATGCTGAAATCGAAGCTTTTTGTGAAAAGCATGTGCTGCCCAGGAAGATGAGGCACAACGCGCTCTTGCTGGTTGAGGAACTGTTGGCCTTATATGATTTGCAGCAAAGTCAGGTCGAGTTGACACTGGCCTATTCAGAAAAACAGGACCGTTTGGGGCTGGTATTGGAAAGCACCGGTGGGGCTTTTAATCCCCTGGACTCCGGCAATGCTCCGGATGAAATTGGACTCAACATTATTGCCGGTTTGTCTGAAAACGTGGAATACTATCGATTAGAAGAAAAAAACCACCTGTCGTTAACTATAAAGAAACAATAAATCTTTTACAATTATGCGGGAGGAAAAATACTATGCACATTACTAAAACTGTTGTTGACAACACTGTAATCCTGACCCTGGTAGGCCGGTTGGATACGATTACCTCCACTATGCTCTCCACTGAACTGGACATCGTATTTGCCGGAGGAAATCCCAACCTGATCTTCGACCTGAAAGAACTGGATTATATAAGCAGCGCCGGGCTTCGGGTGTTCTTAACCGCTCAAAAGAAGGTCAAGGCATCGGGCAATGAGATGAAAATAACCGGCGCTAATGAGTCGGTTAAGGAGATTTTTGAGGTAACCGGTTTTGCCGGGATCATGAACATCGAATAGCAGTCGGCTGTTTGAGGAGTGATTGACAGCCACTTACTTAATAGAGCTCGGCAGGCAG
>JBEHWI010000021.1:0-55308 GCA_040217815.1 Syntrophomonadaceae bacterium
ATAGTGCTATCTCTGTATGCGAAAAAATCTTTATCCCTGGTTTTCAACCTTCTATAGTATCTAAGCATTTGGGATATTTGATCATCAGAAAAAACCTCGATTTGAACGTGAGCATGGACATAATTTACTTTTTGAGTTGGATTAGCTTTTGAAGTGATAATTTCGGCATGCTGAAGGTAATTAAAGAAGATTTTTAAACTTCTTAATTTACTGTTAATGGTGGTAGGATTGTTATTTCTTTCCTTCTGTTCATATACAAGATATTGTTTAACTACTTGTGGTGTAATCTCAGCTAAGTCAATAAATTCATGATATAAGCAATATTGGTGAAATTCCTTTAGGGTTCCCATGTAATTTGTCATTGTCGCTTTTGAGACTTGATTAAACTCCCGATCCTCTTGAAAGTCCTTAATGGCATACTTTAACAACAAAAAAACCACTCCTTCTAACCATAATATTGGTTGATTAAAATGAAGTGGTCTAGGCTTCTATAAATGTGGTCGCAGCGAACCATAACATTTTCTCTTCGCTTTAAATCGCTGCAATCCCCCAGAAAATTAATAATGGTCGGAGTGACTGGATTTGAACCAGCGGCCTCTACGTCCCCAACGTAGCGCTCATACCAAACTGAGCTACACCCCGACGCAAAGAATATTTTATAATAGAAAGCCGTAATAGTCAAGAAGTTCCGATATGTTTAGGTTTATGTCACGGAGCGGCGCCAATGCCGGCTTTTTTCTATCATTTTAGAAACTTAGACGAACTTATATAAAACTCAAATTCCTCAATTATTATTTTTCATTATTTTGGTTTTGTAAAATCTGATTCCTTCCCCAACAAGGACCCCAACAATGCCAATGGCAACTATAACACCCAAAATTTTAAGAATTATCTTAGTTCCTTCCACGTTTTTTCACCATTCTTCCTTTAATATGTTTTCTATAAAGTGAACCTTTACGAGCAACAAAAAACCACTCATTATTTTTCAAAATAAGTGGTAAATTGGTGTTTGCTAATCAATAGGTTTTATGCTTACAGGCCCAACCGAATTAACGGTTATTTCATATCCTGGAATCGCAATTTCTTCAATATGCAGCCTATCTGATAACCCTTCATCTTTATATATTTGACTTTTTCTGCAAATTATATCCATTTCTATTTCTGAGGCAGCCGCCCCTATCATGAGATTGTTATTAACTTTATCACGAATCAGGTATAATTTTAACTTGTTATCACTCATAATAAAAATCCTCCAGTTATTATGTAAGAAGGACATTACCTGCAGCAAATTATACCACTTTTCTTACCCGTATCGACTATATCAATTGATTTCAGTAGAATTTATAAGAAGGATCGAAAATAAGGCTGGGAAAAGCTGAAACCAGTTGTTGGGATTCCCTGGTTGGATAAGATCTCTTTTGATAGGAAATATTTTAAACTCGTGGGGGTGGCTTTTTGACTTACTCCAGAAAGCTTGAGGCCAAAACATTGGATGCCATGTTAGAGATATATTGCCATGATAAGCACGGCAGCCAATCCGGAGAGCTGTGCCCTGATTGCACCGGTTTGTCTAAATACGCCCATCAGCGTATCGAAAAGTGCTTCTATGGCGACTCCAAGCCGGTGTGCTCGATGTGCCAGAAGCACTGCTACAAAAAGGATAGGCGCGAATCCATAAAGAAGGTAATGCGCTATTCCGGCCCCAAGATGCTCTGGCACAGTCCATTGCTGTCCATTCGGTACTTTTATCGCAAGCTTTTTAAAAGCAACGTAACATAGTACAACGTTCCGTATATTTTGTATATAAGTTGGATTAGCGCCCGTCCATGAGCGTCAAGGAGTGAGTATTACTGGACGTATTGCGATTGACGACAACGCAGTAATTCGTACAAATCTGCCCAAATTATGTACATGAATATACGGAATGTTTTACTAACCGAGATTCAACCTAATTTTCTCCATCAGGCCCCAGTACATGACGTCTTCGAGGTTGTTGTACATGTTCTCCACGGATGCGATACCCTCAGTTTCTGGAGCCATCCACCAGTAGTAATAATGGTTGCGCGACTTGTATTTTTTAGTCAGGGAGAGTTCACCGGTCCCCTTCCCGCCTGCGATGGCAGAGGCGACTTCTTCGGGCAAGCTCTCGCGTATTATGCGGCACTGGCCGGGCTGAATTTTGGGCAGATCGGCCTCATTGTCTACATAGGTTTTGACATAGGCACCGCCTTCAACAGCATTTTGCTTTATAATTTCCAGATCAATATGATCCTCGTATTTGAAAAACCCATAAGCTATCGAAGTCATCAGCATGAAGCCGCTTCTCGCCATCAACTGGTTTATTTCTTTTACTACAGTGAGCAGAGCCTGTAGTTCGTCTACTTTGGATGCTCCGGAATTCCGGGTAAATAGCACCCCGCAATCGGAAATGAAAAACCCGTCAATCCTAACCTTTTTAAAAGCCTGTTTCTTTAGAATTTTATATCCCCCGGAATAAAACGCATCCAGGGCCTCCAAAGCCTTGCCGCTGCGCATCATTTTTCTAAATCCTGCTATGTCGGTATAGGCCATGAAGGTGTTGCCTTCAAAACTCTTGGTAGCCACACTGCACCCCCAGCAAGTATTTGTAAAAACAATTTTAGCATTTATATCCCGACCGGAGCCGGATTAACTTCATTGAACCGGAGCAGTCTGATTCTTTGGTTCATTGCTCACCGCCAGGTAGATGCCCAAAAGAATAAGGGCACCGCCGGATAGCTGATACCAGAGCAGGGCTTCTTTGAATATCAGGTAGCCCAGGATGCTTGCTCCCACCGATTCTCCCAGAATAGACACCGATACCAGCGGAGCCTTGACGTATTTCAAAGCCCAGTTGAACACCGCATGCCCCCCAATGCCAGGGCCCAGGGCCATCATAAAAAACAGTACCCAATCAATAGTCCGATATCCCGAGAGGGCCAACCCCATGCCCAATGTTGTGATCAAGAGGACCAGGGAAGCAACCCCGCTGACTATGAAGGTGTAGGTCATGGTATCAACCCTGGCCCTTATGTAACGGCCGGTTATGTAGTATACCGCTATGAAGGCCCCGCTGGCCAGGGCCAGCATATCTCCCGCAAAACGCCCGTGCTGCAGATCGCCGGTAGCCACCAGGCAGGAGCCGGCGACAGCGATGGCAATACCGGCGGTCACCGCCCGGTTTACTTTTTCATGCAGCAACAACAGGGAAAAGGCCAGAACAAAGATGACCTGCAGGTTGGTGAAAAGAACCGAACTTGAAATACTAGTGTAGCTCAAAGAACTTATCCAGGCGGCCAGATGAAGAGCCAGAAAAAGCCCGGAAACGCACATGAATATGAAGTCCCTTTTGGAAAGGGCCGAAACTTTTTCAGGGAGGGATAATCCTTCCCACAAACCGGCTATTCCGGTAGTCATGATGAGGCGGTATAGGGCTATGATAAGGGCCGGGGCACTGCAGAACCGGATCATTATAGAGGAGGTGGACATGCAGAGCACGGCAAAGAAGATGGCCAGGTAGACGGGAAAGGCTTTCATTGTTCAACGCCCAGATATGACTGGATAACCAGCGGGTTGTTTTTAACTTCGTTAGGACTGCCCTCCGCGATCTTGCGGCCATAGTCGAGCACCGCAATCTGCTCGCAGATATTCATAACCAGCTGCATATCGTGTTCAACCAGAAGGATGGTTAAATGCATTTCGTCCCGCATCTGTTGAATAAGGCCCATCAATTCAACTTTTTCAGTGCTGTTCATGCCGGCGGCCGGTTCATCCAAAAGCAGCAGGGATGGTCTGCCGGCCAGGGCCCGGGCTATCTCCAAACGCCGCTGTTCGCCATAGGAAAGGCTGTTCGCATACTCCTGCCGTTTTTCATAGAGGCCCATCATGCCGAGCAAATCGCCAACTTCATAGGAGGACTTTTCGTCAGCACGGTTGGCCTCAGAGCGGCTGAACAAGCGTGCTAAAATGCCTCCGTTCCACCCAGTGGCCACCCTTACATTATCTTCAACCGACAGGCGGTTGAACAGGCGAATGTTTTGAAAGGTGCGCCCTATTCCCAAACGAGCTACCCGGTAAGAGGTCAGGCCGTCCAGTCTCCGGTCCCTAAAGGAGATCTTGCCTTCACTGGGATGATAAATGCCGGTTATCAGGTTAAAAAGTGTAGTTTTTCCTGCTCCATTGGGACCTATAATCCCGTATATGCTTTTTTCTTCAACACTGAGATCAATCCCATCCAGGGCCCTAAGACCTCCAAATTCCTGGCTGACCTTTTCAAGCATCAGGACTGGCATGTGTTCACCTCTTTCTTGCCAAATCGCTTTTTAAGATCATAGACGCGAACATCACCCAACAGACCATTTGGCCGGAATATCATCAGGATAACCAGTAGAGCTCCGTAGAAGAGCATACGATATTCAGCTACTACGCGCAGCATCTCCGGGAGAACAGTGAGAATACCAGCACCTAGAATTGTGCCTGGTATACTGCCCAGTCCTCCCAAGACAACCATATTCAATAACTCAATAGAACGACTAAAATCAAAATCCTGCGGGCTGATAAAATACATGTAGTGGCTGTACAGAGCACCACCCAGACCGCCTAAAAAAGCGCCTATAACAAAAGACCATACTTTTAAGCTGGTGATGTTTATTCCGCAGGCAGATGCTGCTATTTCATTTTCCCGAAGAGCATAGAAGGCCTTGCCCAGGCGCGACTTTAGCAGCAAAGCAGTCAATAATATCACCACTACGGTAATGACAAACACCAGGGTAAATCCCGTTTCCTTAGGGATGCCGGATAAGCCAACCGCCTTCCCCCCCGGTTCGAAATTCAGGAAGAAAACCCTCACTATTTCAGCAAAACCGATGGTAACAATAGCCAGGTAGTCACCCTCCAAACGCAGAGCAGGCAGACCGATGAGGAATCCGAAAGCTGCTGCCACCAGTGCCCCGGCCAAAAGAGCCAGCCAGAAGGGCGCCCCCAGTTTTATGGTCAGAATAGCTGATGCATAAGCACCCAGGCTCATAAAACCGGCATGACCCATAGACAATTGTCCCGTTACACCAGTAGTAATATTTAGTCCCACAGCCATAATTATATTAATTCCTACCAGGATGATTATTCGCATGTAATAAGGGTCAATCCACTGGCTAATTAATTGGTCCAATAAAAGTCACCTACACTTTTTTACTCAGCTTACGCCCCAGGATTCCTTGAGGGCGTACTATTAAAACCAGAATCAATATTCCAAAAGCAATGGCGTCCTTGAAAGATGATGAAATATAGGCCACCCCCATTATTTCCAAAACCCCCAGGGTAATCCCCCCCAGCATGGCTCCGGGGATGGAGCCTATACCACCTAAAACCGCAGCGGCAAAGGCTTTTAATCCGGCCATGGTCCCCATATAGGGCCATACTGCGTTATAATAGAGCCCCACCATGACTCCTCCGGCGGCAGCCAGAGCGGATCCGATGGCAAAGGTAAAAGATATTATACGATTTACATGTATACCCATAAGGGACGCTGCTTCAAGGTCCTGAGAGCAGGCCCGCATAGCTTTACCGACCTTTGTTTTATGGGTCAGGTACTGCAGCCCGATCATGAACAGGGCTGAAACAACCAGTATAATGAGTTGCATTGAGGATATTTGTACCTCGCCTATTTGAAAAGAACCCAGGGAATATTCAGGCGGATAACGGCGGGTATTTACCCCGGCGATTAAAACCATCAAGTTGGAGAGAAATATAGAAACCCCGAGGGCGCTTATTAATGGTGAAAGCCGGGATGATTTGCCTCTTAAAGGGCGGTAGGCGGTGCGCTCAACCAGCATTCCCGCCAGCATGCACAGAGCCATGGCACCCAATAAAGCGACTCCGATATTCACGCCGGCTACGGTTACCAGGAAAAGCCCGGCAAAGGCCCCCAGCATGTATATTTCGCCATGGGCAAAGTTTATTAATTGAATTATTCCATACACCATGGTATAACCCAATGCTATGAGAGCATAGGTGCTGCCCAGGGTGATTCCGTTTAGCAACTGCTGCCAGAACATAAGCCACTTCCCTATTCATGTTCAGGTTTGATAATCATGTTTTAAAGGTATTTTGTTGGTAAAAGCCATGTTGTACATATTAACGGCCTGCCTCTGAGGCAGGCCGTTAATATCAGTTTAAATCATATGGCAGCCGGGATCTTGGTCATTAAGGCATTGAATTTGCCGCCTTTAACGGTCAAAAGACATACCGGGCTCTTTATCGGTTCCCGATCAGCTCCAAAGGTTGTTTTACCTGATACGCCGGGATAGTCTTTTAATTTGGCAAGTTCAGCTTTAAATACCTTGGGATCCGTACTCTGGGTCTTTTCCATTGCATAAGCCAGAATCATAACCGCATCATAGTACTGAGCCGCGAACATATCCGGATCCTCGTTGTACTTGGCACGGTAATTCTTGACAAACGCTTCAGTTTCAGCACCAGGTTGATCTGCAGTGAATCCGGCATAGTATATAACCTTTTCTTCAACCGCTTTGCCGCCCAGTTTCATGAGATCCTGGCCATAAAGGCCGTCTCCTCCGACCATGTTGATGTCTAATCCCTGTTTCTGTGCTTCATTCATTATTAAAGCAGCTTCAGTATAATAACCGGTAAAGACCAGCACATCGGGTTTAGCTTGTTTGAGCTTGGTCACCTGGGCCGTAAAATCAGTTTCCTTAGCATTGATGCTGTCTTCAAGAATTATGTTACCACCCTTGGCCTGAATGGCGGCCTTGAAAACGGGAGTCAATGCCGTGCTGTAGCCGATGTTCTGAGAAGTAATTACAGCAATGTTCTTCCAGCCCTTGGTGTTTATCATCCATTCTACAACTGATGGAGCGGCATATTTATCGATCAACGTATTTCGGAAAATAAAATCTCCTATTTCAACTACACCAGGACTGGTAGCCCCTCCGGAAAGCAACACTACCTGATTTTTCTGAGCAATATCAGCCGCAATTTTGGTCAAACCGGTGCAGGGATCCCCTACCATAGCTACAACCTTATCGACCGTTGCATACTTGGTCGCAATATTGGCAATTTCACGATTATCGCCCTTATTGTCCTCATAGATCCCTTCAACTTTTTTACCCAGAATGCCTCCTTTGGCATTCAATTCATCAATAGCCATTTTCATTCCTTTTTCAGCCGGAATGCCGTAATTAGCTACATCACCAGTTTTGGCTCCCAGGAATCCCAGTTTAATCGTATCGCTGGTAGTACCGCTGGTATTGCTCTTGCTGCATCCGGGAACCAGGGCGGCCAGCAAAGTCAAACACAATACAATCGCTAAAAGCCGGTATTTTTTCATTCTCGACATAACCTCCTGTTCTTCAATGGGCTAGACGGTTTTCGCCTCCTTCATACATAATCTGCCGGATTAAGTATTCCGCACGGTTTGCTCAAATTCCTGCAAATAATTTTTCTACAAATAGCCGCATTTGTAAGGCTATAGAAATACCACCGCTTGGTGTATAGCTATATTTACGGCAGTTTTGTGCGAGGGAGGGAAATGGCAGTTGCTTTGCGAATATATAAAAGAATTCGGATATAAGGCTGTTCTTTTTATTACCATTTATGGGGGTTTATTGTTGCTATGCTTCAAATAAAAGAAATAGATGTTTTTTATGGCGTAATACAGGCTTTAAAAGGAGTATCCATGGAAGTAGACGAGGGCTCGATCGCCACTGTTATCGGAGCCAACGGCGCGGGAAAAACCACCATGCTTAAAACTATCTCCGGGCTGCTACGCCCGCGCAGCGGTTCTATTTTATTCAAGGGACAGGAAATATCGCGCCTCAGGCCTGATAAAATAGTTGGTATGGGTATTTCCCAGGTGCCGGAAGGACGGCGGGTGTTTCCGGAGATGACGGTTATGGAGAACCTGGAAATGGGCGCCTACCTGCGCAAAGATAAAAAGGCTGTCGCCCAGGATATTGACAACGTTTTTGACCGCCTACCCCGCCTGCGCGAGAGAATTCGTCAAATGGCAGGAACCCTCTCCGGCGGAGAGCAGCAGATGCTGGCCATCGGCCGCGCCTTGATGTCCCGTCCCCAACTTCTTATAATGGATGAGCCCTCCATGGGATTGGCTCCCCTTCTGGTTAAGGATATTTTTGATATAATTCAGGAAATTAACAGCCAGGGGACTACCATACTTTTGGTGGAGCAAAACGCCCGCCTGGCTCTTTCCATCGCCCACCAGGCATACGTGATGGAAACCGGCCAGATCGTGTTGTCCGGACTGCCCGAGCAGTTGATAAATAGTGAGGACGTTAAAAAGGCCTACCTGGGAGGTTAACGGAGGTGTAACGATTTGAAAGTAAAGGATCGCATGTCAAAGAACGTCGTGACTATTGCCCTTGACGGCAGCATAAACGAAGCTTTTCGGCTTATGAAGGAAAAGAACATCCGCCGACTTCCGGTTATGGAGAAAGAGCGCCTGGTGGGGATTATCACCTTGAGCGATCTGAATAAGGCCGCACCTTCGCAGGCCACCAGCTTGAGTATTTTTGAGCTGAATTACCTGCTAGCCAAGACCAGGGTAAAAGATATCTTTTCCCCCGAAAAGGAACTGCATACGGTCGGCCCTGATGACTATATCGAGGTGGCAGCCAAATTGATGCTGGCCCAGCAAGTCAGCGGTTTGCCGGTAGTGGATGACGACCGGCTGGTGGGAATAATAACTGAGACTGATCTGTTTCGGGCCCTTATTGATATCCTGGGGGTTAAACGTCCCCACACCCGCATCGATGCCTTGATTGCCGACGGACCGGGAGGCCTGGCCGAGATAACGGGAATCATGGCTGTCCGGGGAATAAACATCATTAATACGGTAATGTATTACGAGCCGACATTGGACAAGTATAAGATTCAACTGCGCATTGAAGAACTCGATTACGCCCCGGTGGTAGAAGAGCTTAAGGCCAAAAATTATGAAATTGAATCGGTAATCGCCAGTCCGGAAAGCGATTGATCATCGTTCAAAGCCATAAGCATCCTGGTCAAAGGATGCTTTTTTTATTTTAGTGGAATACTGTTAGTGTTAAATGCCGAAAGGAGCAATGGATATGGAATCGCTTTTTATTGTTGAAATATTCAAAAGCGGGCAAGATGGGTTGAGCCGTTTTAAGATGAGCAACGGCCAGGTATACAGCTACTCACAGGTTATCGACATGGTTGAATCCGGCCAGGTAAGAAACGTTGAAGTAAGACAGCTGGAAGACGGCTCCAAACATCTCTATTATGATCCTGATACCATGACCGCCAACGATCTATACAATGTGCCGAAAAATCTGTATGAATAAAAATGCAGCCCCCTATTCTTCGATAAATCCGGTTTTGGTTGCCACCCAGTACAGGGCGGCAACCACCAGCATAATCAGGATCAGGATGGCTATAAATTCTAGTATCAAAGGAGCCAAAGCCAGTATCACAACAAAAGCCACTACCAATGATGCCACGGTAATTGCCCAGCCGATCACCGGATTATGGTGGTGAAGCCTGCGGTATTTGTCTTTAATAAAATAGAAGAAGTCCATAGTTTTTACCTCCCGTGTAAACAGCTAAATTCGTTCCCTGTGCCAGGAGTTATTTATTATACTCGCATGCTGTTAAAAATGTTCCCATCATCCAGACTATCAATTAAAGGAGGACTACTATGCGGGAAAGTTCCATCATTGAAGCGGTTAAAAAGGATAAAAAGGGTGTGGTCACTCATTTCATGATGAGTAACGGTCAGGTTTACGACTATGCCACCGCCCTGCGCATGGCCGAAACCGGTCAACTGGCCAATGTCGAGGTCAAGGAACAGGACGGGCGTAAATACTTGCACAATTCCTCGGGAAATAACCAGTATTCCAATCCTGAAGATTTTCCACTGTTTGAATAAAGCCCAACCTTGCTGACCTTTCGTGCCCGCTTTTTCCACATTACTTCGACAGTTACCGACTAATTATAATCCAATCTGCCTTATATTGGGTTATAATTAGATGGGACGTATGAAAAAGCAAAGGGAGGTGACTATAGTGAAGGCAACCATTTTTGTTAGAGAAAGGCGTAAAGTAGAAGAGGGAGAGAAAAAGCCGCGTTATGCCATCGTTGCCACGGCTGGAACCGATCTGCGTTTGAAGGCCAAACACATTAGAAAAGGCGAGATCACACAGATTGCCGAGGTTATCGGGGCCCAGGTGGTATATCTGGAGGCCGGCAAGGATGACGAAGATATTGAAGAAGATGATTAGGTGGGAAGGCGGTAGGGCTTAATGCCATTGATACGCGAACGCGACAGCAAGCGTTTACATGTTAAAAGCAAACTGATGGGAGAATCTCTGGTAGGTAAGACCTTTCTTGAAGGTCTGGAATACGGACCTAGTTTTAGAGCCCTGCCCGATGTAAATGTCATTAAAATTGGAGGGCAGAGCATCAGCGATTATGGAGCCCGGGCTCTGCTCCCGGTACTGGATGAAATTGTGCAAAACAAAGCGCGTCACAAGATGATCCTGTCTACCGGAGGGGGAACCCGCTCCCGACATGTTTACGCCATAGCGATGGAGCTGGGGATGCCCACCGGGATACTTTCCAAACTCGGCCAGAGTGTTTCCGAACAGAACGCCTTGATGATCGCCACAGTGCTTATGCCTCATGGCGGGATCAAAGTAGGCCACGATGATATTCCTAAACTGGCGGCCTATTATGCCCAGGGATGCATTCCGGTTATTCACGGTATGCCCCCCTACGGATACTGGGAGCAGCTTCCCGAAGGAGGGCGCATCCCTCCCAACCGTACCGACATGGGAGCTTTTCTTTTGGCAGAGGTAATCGGCGCCAAACGCTGCATCTTTATCAAAGATGAGGATGGGCTCTACAAAGAAAACCCCAAAGTGGTCAAGGATCCCGAATTTATTCCCCGCATCGGCGCTTCTGAACTGATTGCCATGAACCTGGACGACATCATAGTGGAAAGAGCGGTTCTGGACATGATCCTGCGTTCCAGTAATGTCACAGAGATTGTGATAATCAACGGCCTCAAGCCAGGCAATATAACCAAAGCCCTTGAGGGAGAAGCGGTGGGTACGATCATCTACAAAGACATATAAAACTATTTATAGACTACGAGATAGATGCTCAAAAGAGCTCGCCAGGGCGAGCTCTTTGCAGTTCCTGTGCAGTTCTTATTGTGAATCTTAGCTGATTTTATCCAGTTCATACATCTTGTGAAGAGCTTTGACTGCAGCATCCACCTGCTCTTCATCAATAATACAGGACACCCGTATTTCCGACGTGCTTATCATATGAATGTTTATCTTCTCATTGGCCAGAGCCTCAAACATGGATGCCGCCACCCCGGGGTTGCTCTGCATGCCTGCTCCGACAATGGAAACCTTGGCGACATTGCTGCTATACGACATTCCTGAAGCGCCGATCTGTTTTATTACTTCCTCAACTACCGGAATGGCTTTGGCAAGGTCGTTGCGGTCTATAGTAAAGGCAATGTCATTGCGTTCATCACGCATAGCACTCTGGATTACCATGTCCACGTTGATCTTTTCCCCGGCCAGGGCTTTGAAAAGGGTTTTGGCTATGCCCGGCTTATCCGGCACGTCAAAAAGGGCAAAACGCGCCACCTGCCGGTCATGCGCCACTCCGCTGACGATTCTCTGTTTCTCCATCTTTGCTACCTCCGTCACTATGGTTCCCGGATTGTCATTGAAGCTGCTTAAGACTTCGACATCCACGTTGTAGAGCATGGCGAATTCGGCCGCCCGGGGCTGCAAGACCACCGCTCCCAAACTGGCCAGCTCCAGCATTTCTTCATATGATATTTTATTTAGTTTGGCCGCCTCCGGCACAATGCGCGGATCGGCTGTAAAAACCCCATCAACATCGGTGAAAATCAGACAGCGCTCGGCCTTGATGCTGGCCGCCAGAGCCACGGCGGTGGTGTCCGATCCGCCCCTTCCCAGAGTGGTTATATCCCCATCCGGAGACAAGCCCTGGAATCCGGCTATCACGACTACCCTGCCTTCATCTAGCTCTTTTATTATGCGTTCATTGCTTATGCCCGATATCCTGGCCTTGCTATGGCTGGCGTCACTCTTGATGCCGGCCTGCCACCCGGTTAGAGATATTGCCTGACAACCCATGCTCTGCAGGGTAAGGGCAGTCAAGGCAGCCGACTGCTGTTCACCGGTGGCCAGCAGCATGTCCATTTCCCGGGAGGAAAGCCCCTCACCGATCTTGGTGGCCAGTTCAATCAGCTCATCGGTGGTATCCCCCATGGCCGAAACCACAACCACCATCTGGTTGCCCAGTTCCTTCATGTGTTTGACCCGCCGGGCAATGCGGATTATTCTATCCAGAGAGGCGACTGAACTTCCGCCGAATTTTGCAACTAATAATGCCACTTAAGTCACTCCCTAAAAACTTGTCAAAGTAATCTATCTCTCAATATGCACCTGAACTCCCTCATTGTCGGGATGCAGGTGGTAAATTCGAGATTTGACGCCGGCAGAGCTGAAGCCATTCTGCATGGCCCGCCCCACCATTTCTCCTTCCTGACGGCAAAAAGCCAGCACCGATGGCCCGGCTCCACTTAAGGCCGCCCCCAGAGCTCCGGCTTGCCGGGCTCCTTGCATTACCCGGTCAAAACCAGGGATCAATTGTTTGCGCAATGGCTGGTATATCATATCATCCATAGCCTTCTCCATGTGCAGAGTATTACGGTTAAACAACCCGGCCAAAAGGAAACAGGCCCGCTGCAGGTTGCTCACCGTATCCTTGAGGGAAACGGTTTCCGGCAGGACTCCACGGGCTTTTTCGGTTGACAGGGTAAAATCAGGCACTGCCACAACTATACTTAAATCGTCAGGCAGGGCTACCGGCTGGTGATAAACCTTGCCCTGATATATCATGACACAATTCAAGCCACCCATCAACGCGGGCACTAGGTTGTCGGCATGCCCTTCCATCTCCAGCGCCGTCTCCAGAACTTGATCCAGAGCTACGACTTGTTGGTTCAGGGCAACAGCCGCACACAATCCGGCTACGACCGCAGCAGCGCTGCTGCCCAATCCGCGGGCCACTGGTATCTGGCTGTTCATCTGTATGCTGAGATCAGGAAATGGCTGATGAAGCCTCTCATAAAAAAGGCGCAGGGCCTTTAGCATGAGGTTCTGGTCAGGATTTTCCTGCAGGTAGTCCCGCCCTTCTCCAAAGACCTGCACCGAGGGCTGGCCGGGGGACTCTTCTATAGTGACATCCAAATATAGATTCAAAGCCAGGCCCAGGGTGTCAAAACCCGGTCCCAAGTTGGCGCTGCTGGCCGGAACCCGAACCTTTAACTTTCTGCCCTCCCCGGCGGCTCCATCTTTAGCGGACAAACTCTTCCACCCGGATTACACTGCCGATCTCACCGACAATACTCATGCCGCGCAAGACAGTCAGGGCATCCTGCAAATCGCTTTCCAGAACCCGGTGGGTAATCATTATCAATTCAGCCTGATCGCCCTGGCTGGTCTTTTGCACAACAGCGGCTATACTTACGTTGTTGTTGCCGAACACGCCGGCGATCCCGGCCAGAACTCCAGGCCGGTCATTTACCAGTAAACGTATATAAAATTGCGACGACGATTGTCCAATATTTAGTATTTTCTTGTCTTCATAGCAGGTGCATCCCAGCCTGGTCACGTAGTTCTGCGATAGATTGCGGCTGATTTCAATTATATCGCCAACTACGGCACTGGCGGTGGGCATCTGCCCGGCTCCCCGCCCGTAAAGCATTATGTCCCCCACTGCATCTCCTTGAATAAAAACGGCGTTGTAGACGTCATTTACCGCAGCCAGCGGATGGTTTTTGGGTATGAATGCCGGGTGAACCCGGGACTGCACCTGCCCGTCCTCTTCGGTGGCGATGGCCAGTAGTTTAACACTGTATCCCAGCTCACGGGCGTATTCTATGTCCGAAGCGGTGATCCCGGTGATGCCTTCAACATACACATCATTTAAGGTTATCCGGCTGTTGAATGCGATTGACGAAAGGATGGCGATCTTTCGAGCCGCATCCAGACCTTCCACATCAGCCGTAGGGTCTGATTCGGCATAACCCAGCTCCTGGGCCTGGGCCAGCACTTCCTTGAAATCCTGGCCTTCCTGGCTCATTTTAGTCAAAATGTAATTGGTGGTGCCGTTTAATATACCTACCACCGCTTTTATGTTATTGGCCGCCAGGGCCTGTTTAAGCGCGTATACCACCGGAATGCCCCCGGCCACGCTCGCTTCAAAATAGAAATCCACATTATTCTCGCTGGCTGTTTCAAAGAGCTCTTTGCCCCGTACAGCAATGAGGTCCTTGTTGGCGGTTACTACATGCTTGCCCTTTTGCATGGCGGTAGTGATGAAGGAAAAGGCGGGTTCTTCTCCACCTATCAATTCAACAACTATATCTATTTCCGGATCGTTCACTATTTCTTCCAGACTGCCAGCCACCATGTTAAGAGGCAGCCCCAGGGTCAGACACCTGGCCGCATCGCGTTCCAGAACCTTTTTTAATACAATTGGGCAGCCCGACCGGCGGGATATTAATTCGTGGTTTTGCTCCAGAAGTTTTACGACCCCGGATCCTACGGTCCCACAGCCCAGTAGTCCAACTCTTACCATGGTTTTACCTCCTGCCTCAACTTCGACCTGTTAATTCTATATTGACAACCCCGGCCGATTACGCAGATGGTTGACAATTCATCACAACTGACCTTTATTCCTCCGGCTCCAACAGCCGATCCGGATGTTCTTCCGAGACATACGGACATTATAGCATTAGCCCTAATTAGCCGCAATGGCCCGTTAATCTACTTATGGATATCGTAATCCCCCAGAAAACAATTAACCGGCCCTTATCGGGCCGGCATTAATGGCATTAATATAGTTTAACTCCCTACAACGTGATAGTAACGAATTTAGGGGGACATACCTTTCCCGACGGGAATAAGTAGCAATAAATAAACCGGCCCCAACGAGGCCGGCATTAATATAGTCTATCTCCTTACAACGTGATCGTAACGGTTCTAGGGGGACATTCCTTGACCGGAGAGAAAGGTGTGTCCCCGCACATCTTTTCGTTCTAGGGGGACATACCTCTCCCAAAGGGGAGGTGTGTCCCCATTCCTTATATTATTATGCAGATTAGACCGCCGCTGCCTTCATTGACAATTCGCTGAAGCGTGTCTTGCAGCTTAATCTGGGCGTTTTCCGGCATCCGGTGCAGCTTGTTCTGAATTCCTTCCCTGACCAGATCATGCAGTGATTTCCCGAAAATATTGGATTCCCAGATCTTGGTGGGATCTTCTTCGAATTCGTCCAGCATATAGCGAACCAGCTCTTCACATTGTTTTTCAGTGCCTATTATCGGAGTAATTTCTGTGGTTATATCAGCTTTGATTATATGCAGGGAAGGCGCTTTGGCTTTTAATTTTACCCCGAACCGGCTGCCCTGGCGAATGAGTTCGGGCTCTTCCAGAAGCATTTCTTCCAGGCGCGGAGTGACCACTCCATAACCCGAGTTCTTGACTTCTTCAAGGGCTGAAGCCACCTTGTCAAACTCCCTCTTGGCGCCACTGAAGTCCTTCATCAAGCGCATAACATCGTGGGTGCCTTGAACTTCAAATCCGCTCACGTCGCTCAACGAGCGGTAATAGAGTTCTTCCGGAACCGTCACATCGACCGCCGCCGTGCCGGTTCCCAGATCCATCTCTTCCAGGCTGACGTAGCTTATGTTTTCGACCTCGGATAGTTTTTCGACCGCCTTATCAATATCCCTGACCTTGCGGATGCCGTTCAATATTTCCCGTACCGCCAGTTCCAGGTCTTCCCGCAGCCAGAAGTCCTCATCCAATTCGTCAACCCAGCGCGGCAGCTTTATATTCACTTCCTGAACCGGGAATTCATACAGGACTTCTTCAAGTATGTTGTAGATCTGCTCGGTGGACATGCGGGCCACATCAACCGGCACCACGCTCACTCCATATTTTTCTACCAGTTCATCAGCCAGGTTCATGGTATCTTTGTCAAAGGGGACTGTTGAATTGAGCAGGATTATAAAAGGCTTGTTCAATTCCTGCAGTTCGTTCACCACCCGCGCTTCAGCCTCTTCATAGCTGGCCCGCGGAATGTCACTGATGCTGCCGTCGGTAGTTACAACAATACCGATGGTAGCATGGTCGGTAATAACTTTCCTGGTCCCTATTTCAGCGGCTTCTTCAAAAGGTACCTCATAGTCAAACCAGGGAGTCTTTACCATGCGAGGTTCTTCATCTTCTTCATAGCCCAGGGCACCGCCAACCGCATAACCGACACAGTCCACCAGTCTAACTTTCAAAGAAAGACCGTTTTGGGTGGTAATCTGGATGGCCTCATTGGGTACGAACTTGGGCTCCGTGGTCGTGATGGTTTTCCCGGCTCCACTTTGCGGAAGCTCGTCTTTAGCGCGCTCCCGGTCATATATGTCCTGGATATTAGGGAGAATCATCAATTCCATAAAGCGCTTGATGAAGGTGGACTTGCCGGTCCGAACCGGGCCTACCACACCCAGGTAAATATCGCCTCCAGTTCTTACGGCGATATCATTTAAGATATTGTTTCCTTCCACTACTCATCTTCCCTCCCTCGGATCTAGACTTCCACAAAGGCACCCTTCTTAAGCCCATGGATACCCTTACATGAGAACACCGTTATAACAGTACAATTATATTTATCAATATTCGGTAATATAACCAGAAAAGAAAAAAAGTGTGGATTTTACCACACTTGACGGCATTGTTGAAAGGAAAGGCCCCGATTTACCAGCCACGTAAATTTTCGGCGATTTCCTCCACCTCATGTTTTTTACGGCGGGACATCAAAATCTCCAATCCTTCGTGAGGAGATTGTCCGAGATACAGGGTTCTAAAACATGCGGATACTATCGGCATCTCAATGTTCAATTCCCCGGCCAGCCGGTGGATAACCTTGGTGGTCGGTGCTCCTTCAACAACCATGCCTACTTCCGCCAGGGCTTGTTTGAGGCTGCGGCCCTTGCCGATCAGTTCTCCCGCCAGACGGTTGCGCGAATGGCGGCTGCCACAGGTTACCACCAGATCCCCCATTCCGGAAAGCCCGGAAAAGGTACGGGGATTGCCGCCCATCGCTTCGCCCATTCGGGTTATCTCGGTCAGTCCCCGGGTCAAAAGAGCGGCTTTGGTATTATCACCGTAACCCAGGCCATCCACTATCCCGGCCGCCAGGGCAATTATATTTTTTAAGGCTCCGCCCAGTTCCACCCCGGCCACATCCGGATTGGTGTATACCCGGAACATGGGCGCCATAAAGGCGTCCTGGACATAAATGGCCGTATTCCGATAGTAGGCAGCTACGGTTACCGCGGTGGGAATGTCACGGGCCACTTCTTCAGCGTGGCTGGGTCCAGATAAGACCGCAAAGCGCCGGCGTATATCGTCCCCCAAAACGTCCTGGGCAACCTGACTGAGGCGCATTCCGGTGTCTGTTTCAATTCCTTTGGCCGTGTTGACCAGGTAGGCGTCTGACGGCAGGAGATCTTTGATCTTCACTAGGACACTGCGCAGCACCTGGGATGGCACGGCACAAACCACCAGGTCAGAGCCCTTTAGAGCTTCTTCCAGGTCAAGCAGCAATTCAACATTTTCCGGAAAGGATATGCCGGGAAGAAAACGGCGGTTTTCTCTGAACCTAACCATGTCTTCCAGACCATCTTCTATTCGCCCCCAAAGGGCGACTTTGGGGGCGTTTTTTCCCAACAAAACAGCCTGGGCGGTTCCCCAGCTGCCCGCCCCTAGAATACAGATTTTTTCCATTTTTAAATCCCTTTAAACTCTTTGATTTATTTTCGATTCGGTTCCCCGCCTGAGACGCAGGATGTTCTCTCTATGGCGGTATACGACTACCAGGCATATCAAAGACCCGGCTATAAGATAGGGCCACGGCCTGCCGGTGGCTATTATCATAACCGGCAAAAAGAGGGCTGCGGTTATGGATCCCAGGGAAACATATTTACTAATAACAATAGTTGCTACGAAGATTAATGCCAGTATCCCAAGTACCAGGGGCGTGAAGACCAGCACTACCCCGGCTGCCGTGGCCACTCCTTTTCCCCCTTTGAACTTCAATGCTACCGGATAGCAGTGCCCCAGCACCACCGCCAGTGAACAGAATACGATATAGGGCCAGGTGCCAAAATGCAGGGCGATAAAACCGGCTGCTACGCCTTTAAACAAGTCGCCCAGCAATGCCAGTACAGCCACAGCCGGCCCGGAAGTCCGCAGCACGTTGGTGGCTCCGACGTTGCCGCTGCCCTTTTTTCTAATATCTTGCTTGGTAAACAGGCGTGTGAATATGTAGGAAAAAGGTATTGAACCTATCAGATAGCACAGGATAACAGCTCCAACCAGTTTCAAAGGCCATCCCTCCATAGATGCATATTAGTACTCTGCTAACCCTAATTCTATATATTATCGTCGGTTAAATTTTCGCATGACTGCGTTGTCGTTAATCGCAATACGTCTAGTATTACTCATTCCTCTGACGCCCACGGATGGGCTAATGCGGTGGTGCCAGGACGGCAAGGAGCCACCGCCTTGTCCTTCAAAAATTTCCCTCGACGATTAATATACAGAATTAAGATTAGCAGAGTACTAGGGGATTGTCTGACTAATCCATTGTACTGGTTTTGTATGGCTTTGTACACACCTTTGCACCAAATTCCCCCAAAGCCTTTTCCGGACCTTAAATAATCATTCTTTAGCAGTGTTCTGACGCACCAAGAGTCTTATCGGACTGCCTTCAAAGCCAAAATTGGTCCGCAGGGTATTTTCCAAATAGCGCAGGTAAGAAAAATGGACCAGGTCGGGATGGTTGCTGAAAAATGCAAAGGTTGGGGGTGCAGTTTTTACCTGAGCTGCATATTTTATTTTTACTTTTTTCCCTCCCCCACCGGGCAGGGGATTGAGCATCTGGGCCTCATTGACCACCTGGTTTAGATCCGAGGTGTTTATCCGTCGGTTGTGTTGTTCGGCCACAAAATCCACCAGGTCCAGTACCTTGAATATCCTCTTTCTGGTTAAAGCCGAGACATACATTATGGGAGAATAGGCTAAAAACTTAAATTCGTCTCTGATGCTCTTATCATACTGGTTCATGGTATATTGATTTTTTTCCACCAGATCCCATTTGTTGACTACGATTATATTGGCTTTGCCTTGCTCGTGAACATAGCCGGCTATCTTTTTGTCCTGATCCAGAACTCCTTCCTGCGCGTCAAGCATAATAAGGACCACATCCGCCCGTTCAATGCTCTTCAATGCTCGGATGACGCTATATTTTTCAGTGGCTTCCTTGATTTTGGACTTCTTGCGCATTCCGGCCGTGTCAATGAGGATATATTTGCGTCCCTGAAACTCAAAGGGTGTGTCGATGGCGTCCCGGGTGGTTCCGGGAATATCGCTGACTATTACTCGGGCTTCACCTAAAAAGGCATTGACCAGTGATGATTTGCCCACATTGGGTCTGCCGACAATTGCTATTTTTATAGCGTCCTCGTCTTCAGGGGCAGCAGCTTCAGGTGGAAATTTGGCCAGCATGGCATCCATGAGTTCATCAGTGTTCATCCCGTGCATGGCAGATATGGGAATGGGTTCGCCCAGCCCCAGCCGGTAGAAGTCAAAGTAATCCTTATCCCTGAAATTTTCTATTTTATTGACGGCCAGGATAACCGGCTTGTCAGAACGACGCAGGAGATCGGCCACCGCTTCATCTTCTCCGGTGCTTCCCTCCTTGCCGTCCACCACCATGATAATTACATCCGCTTCTTCGATGGCCAGATGAGCCTGCATTCTGATTTCCTTGCTGAAGATGTCGCCTTGATCAAAACGGATCCCGCCTGTGTCAATCAGAATGAACTCCCGGCCTTCCCAATCGGATGAATCATATAACCTATCTCTGGTTACACCTGGTATATCCTCAACAATAGCTTTGCGCGCCCCTACCAGTCGATTGAAAAGCGTTGATTTTCCCACATTGGGCCTTCCTACAATGGCTACTACCGGTTTGGCCATTTTGTTTCCTCCCTAATATTCACTCGGGTTTGTTAAAGACATCCCGCACATATATTCAATAGCTTCAGTTATGCTGTCAACTACTTTAATCATAACACCGCTCTGTTTTTCAATCTGCCCTACTGTCAAATTGTCCAAAAACAGATCACTGCTGTCTTTCAGCATGACTTCCGGAAGTATGACCTGTTTGCCCCGGTGTTTGTCACTAAGGGCTTTAATTATATCACTTCCGGTAATCAGACCGGCAACGGTAACCATCCCTCCGAAGTAACGGTTGGGCACTGTTAAAAGCTCCAGTTTAAGCCCCTCCACCTTCTGAAGCCGTTCGAGAACCACGTTAAGAACAGGAGCGGCCGCTTGGCCAGTGACTAGAATATATTCTCCCCGGGCCGCTTCAGCAGGTAAAGACTGCTTTATAACGTCAAATTCGTCAAGCAACTGCCGGGCCAGGCCAACGCCATTTTCTATCTGCAGGTATTCGTCATAATAGGCCGCCGGCGGTATCTCCCGACCAGTTTTAATATAGAACTCGTCAGCCAGATAGACAAATCCAGTATCAAACTGGCTGCGAAACCTTTTTTGATAGGCGTCAACCACACCTATCAGTTCCCCGGCCTGCTTTTCGCCAACCGGTTGGAGCTCAGCAAGCTTATCCCGGTGCCCGGTAAGGCCGACCGGCACAATCCCTACCGAGCGTACCGACGGGTAAAATGCGGCCAGCCCTTCTATGGTCTCCTGCAGCACTTCCCCATCATTCAGTCCCGGACAGAGCACCACCTGGGTATGCACCTCTATCCCGGCATCATAAAGCCGCTGCAGTTGAAGCTTGATGTCTGCAGCCTGCGGATTGTTTAACATATGGGCCCTTAATTCGGGATTCAAACAGTGCACCGAAACATAAAGGGGGCTCAAATGAAGTTTAGTGAGTTTTTCCCAATCCGGCTTTTTCAAATTGGTTAGAGTTATAAAATTACCCTGCATAAATGAATAGCGATAATCGTCATCTTTGACGTAAAGGGTTTTGCGCATCTTCCCGGGGAGCTGATCCACAAAGCAAAACACGCAGCGGTTGCGGCATCTCTTCATACGATCAAAAATCGCCCCATCAAAGATAATTCCAAGGTCTTCTCCTTCATCCTTCTCTATTTCGATCAGCCATTGTTCACCGTCGGGTTTTATTACTTCCAGGCTAATATTTTCATCCTGGCTGTAGTATTGATAATCGAGCAGATCCTGGATCGGGTGCCCGTCTACACCCTGCAATACATCCCCGGCCGTAATGCCCACTTCTTCGGCTATACTGCCGGCGGCCACACCCACTATACGCCCAGCCATTCTTTTCCTCCCGGGTTTAAAGATCTTAGAAAATTATCTAACAAAAAAGTCCTGCATGCAAGACAAGCAAGCAGAACCCAACAATAATGGCCGCGATTTTAATGAACTAAATCATGGTGGAGCTCGTCAACTTCCTCTTTAATGTGTGAAAACTCTTTGCCAATAATGTAATTGGACAGGTATTGGTTTATATACCGGCCGCCTACGAGCTTGGGAATTTTGCCGGCATAATACACCAGGCGTTCTCCCGGTATGGAAATGGTTTTTATATTTAACTCTTTGTCCGGGTATCCAACCAGGTCCGCCAGGTTCTTAATGCTTTTATAGCCTACTTCTGTTTCCGGTCCCACTCCAAGGGTATACACTTCATTGCCGTCCTGGTCCTCACCGATAAATATGGGGTAGCCGCTTTCATCATGATAGGTGTCACAGAATCCTCGCACAAATCTAAAATCGGATTTGTGCAAGCGGCCCAGAAATAAATGGGCCGCTATAAGCGGATGATGCACCCCGCTGGTGCCTAAAAATATGATCTTCATGTCGTCACCTGCATGGTGTTCATGGTCTTTACCCTGGTAATCTCAACCAGGTTGACCATATCTAAGAATGCTTTGCGAGCACCCCTTCCTAAAACCGGCCTTCCCAGTGAAACCCATCCCATCCGCCGTGAAGTGAAACCACCCAGCTTCATACCCAGATTGACCCGGGGCATACAGTCTACAAATATGACTTCATCCTTTTTACCCAGGAGTTCAGCAACCCCCTTTAGCATATTATCATAGCGACGCCCCACGTTTTTTTTGCCCAGGACATACACTTCGTTTTTATATTCGTCGATTCCCATGAAACGTATGGAGCCGAAATCCTTTTTACTGGTCTTGTCAAAATAGGGCAAAGCAAGCATTTCGTCCATAGACGGCAGGCGGTTTTTCTCTATAAGGCCCAAATGCAGAGCTGCCGCTAAGATCGATGAATGAGAGCCGCCAAAACAATGATAGATAATCTTCATGACTACCTCCCGAACCGCCAGGTTTTAATGGCGGGTTATAATATAAACCCCGTTTTCCAGATCATGCACCGTTCCTGCTAAAATACGGGCTAATATCAAACTCAACTTTTGCTGCTCCTCCGGGCTGGCGGCGACAAACAGGGGGCAGGCTCCGCCATCAACCCTGTCGTGTTCACAGGTGATAATAGCCAAAATAATGTCTTTCAATCCGGTATCCATCAATCCGCCGCCTTCCTGCCGTAGAAGGTTTTCAAAGTGGTACCCCGGGCCGATTCCAGTACCGGCACCTTTTGTATAACCCGTTTCATGAATTCCAGGTCCGGTTCATTGGCCAGCATAAAAAGGCCCAGGTAGCCCTTGTCGATGTTTTTTCGGGCCAGGGGCTTAAGTTCCTTCTCCCCGATGTCAACCTTGCTGCCTAATATTGAAACCAGGTCGTGGATGATGGCCATGCGCTGACCAGGAGAATCCAGGGTCAATCGCGCATCATCATCCCTGGGCTTTATAATCAATCCGATGCCTTCTTTCAATATCTTTTCCCTTGTCTGTGGAAGCCCTACGTTCATCATAATCACGTCGTTCACTTTGAGAATGCTGCCGTCAAAATGAAGTTTGCCGGTTTCAACCACTGCAATGTCCCCAATGCTCGAACCGCGCATAAAGCGCAAGGAGAAAAATATGGTCAAAAGGGCGGCTGCCAGGGCATAGGGCCAGCCCTCCCAATAAGCCATGGCGCTAGTGGCCATGGCGGTTATGATGACCAGGTAGTTGCGGGCCTCAAAAACGCGGGCGATTCCTTCCACATAGTCGCTGCCCCGGGGTATCAATTTGGTTTTCTCCAGATGATCCAGGGTTTCTCTTTCCATTTGTCGTATGTCTTTGAACTGCTGGGCAGCCAGCACCAGAAAGGTTACCGCTACGTAATCAGGTTTTGCTATAGCCGGTATGGCCACCGCTCCCAGACTGGCGGCTATAAAGCCCAGCGACAGGTGGGTTAAATGACCGTGGGGATAGGTCGGATAGTTACGCTGATCATTCCTCAACATCAGCCAGCGGTCAACGAAACCGGCCGCTATCCCCCAGACAATCGCAACAAGATGGTGCTCCATAGCTACTCTTTCGCCTTATCCTTGCCTTTGTTCAGATAATAGAATCCAATCCCAGCGGCCGCCAGCACTACCAGCAGTATCGCAATGTTTTTCCCGGTACTCTTACTGGTACCGGTCAAGGGTTTTTGCGCCGGCGTGGCTGAACCTCCCTGGCTGGAATTGGCCGCTTGGGCCCCTAACACCGCGGGCAGGGATTCAGCAAACAGCTGCACCCCTCTCTCAGCTTCTTCTTTGGTATTGGTGTTGGAGCCAACCTCGATAAGCATAGAACGGGGGCTTAGATCCTGGTTGTAGTCCCCTCTGCCGATATAAATACCATTGGATAGGCCGGGGCTCTTTTGATCCATAACTGCCTTGATTTTTTTGGCAAAATCTAAGGAGCTGGTTTCATTCGGGTTGCTCTGGCCCACCACCAGTTTCACTTTTGTGACGTCCTGCCCCTTCACTTCCGTTTGGTACTGACTGGCGGGAACCGCGTCCCGGTGAACATCGAAAATAGCGTCGGGGTTGTTGCGCAACAGGGTTGCAGCTGTTCTTCGGGAACGGTTGTAGGCGTTTACATCGTGGGGGTTGTGGTTGTTCTTATTGTGTTCAACCTGGAATCCCAGTGATTGTAGTTTGCTGGCCAGAGCATCTCCCACATCATAGATGCCCCCTGATCCCTCTTTGCTGGAAGTACCGTCACTGCGATCGTAGGACTCATCGCTATGGGTGTGGTATATTGAAATGCGCTTTTGCTGAGCGGCAGCTGCGGCCGGAACTGCTTCCCCATCAAATATCCAGGCTTGCCGCTCCTGGTCGTAGGCCACCTGGGGCATGGCTTCCCGGCCTACCAGGACACACCTGGCCTGATTGTCATTTATTTCCTGGACCTTGTAGCGCGAATTGTCAGCCGTTATATATTCGTCCCCGACATACACCTGGGCGGCGGTCTGATGAACAATTCGATTATTTTCATCAACCAGGGTAAAAAATTGACCCGGGCTAAGTTCTTCATGCACTGCCAGGGCTGGAGCGGCGCTAACCACCAGCAGGGTTAAAGCTAGAAATAAACACCAGCTTATTTTACGCATTTTCCCCACCCCTTTCACCATTATCTTCTTCCCGATCAACCGGCTTGCGGGCGGGCTCCGGTTCCGGTTCCCGAAGATTTTTCACCAGTTCTTCAGGCCGGCCTTCGGTTTGGGGACCGCCCTGTAAGCGCTCTCTGGTCTCGCCGATCAGCTCGGCCAGTAAGACAGCCAGTATCCCGGCCAGGATCAAGGAATCAAAAGCGCCGGCTCCGCCAACATGGACGATGCCGCGATTTCCAGTAGTAAGCAGGTAGTATAACTGACCCAGATCCAGGGCGAAAACACCCATGACTGCAGCAAAAAAAGCGCCCCTCCGGCTGCGACCGGCCAGGTAGCCTACAATGCCGGCCACCAGGGGATAAATGTAAATCGGATCAATAAAAATACGCTCCGGTTCAGCCCCCAGATAACGCCCGGCCAGGAATAAGACCAGACCGGTAACAACAGCAGCTACGGCCGAGCGTATTTTCTCCATGGCAGTCCCGGCCGCCAGCCATACGTAAATGGCCAGCCCTACAGCCACCACCCCGCCGAGATTTATAGTAACCCGGGAGCTTATTGGCAGGTCAAAAAAGCTGCCCACGATAATTGCAGCTATTACCGCCAGGGCTCCCCTATCACTTAGCCGCAAGCGATCCAATACCCGGTGGGCAATGCCAAAGTATATCAGTATCGAAATAACGACCAGGGTAATAAGCCCAAAAGGGAAATTCCTCATTCACCTCATCCTTTCAATGATTTTCAAAGAGTATATTTCCCTTTTTTTCGGGCTTTTATGTAATTAAATAGTTTGTCTCTGAAGGAAAAGGGGCGCCCCCGAATGCTTTGCATTTCGGTCGCGTCCCCTATTGTTCATGGATTAAATATTTCTAATTTGTGTCTATTTATTGCTAGTAGCTTTAAAAGCCTTGTACGACATATAGCCTCCGGAAACGTTGTATACCTTGTATCCCTTTTGCCTTAAAATGCGGTTGGCCACGTAGGCTCGGATGCCCACCTGACAGGTAACCAGAACCGGCCGGTCTTTAGGTATTTCATTTATTCTGTCCCTTATATCGTCTACCGGAATATTCACCGCTCCGTCTACTCCCCCAGCTTCAATTTCCCGGGGAGTACGAACATCAATTAGAAAGCCACCTTTGTCCACCAGGTCGGGTACTTGTTCCCAGGCCACCGATTCAACATCGCCATTTATAATATTGCCGGCTGTATAGCCCAGCATATTCACCGGGTCCTTGGCTGAAGAGAAGGGCGGAGCATAAGCCAATTCCAGCTCCTGCAGGTCGAACACCGTCATTCCCGCCCGAATTGCGGTAGCCAGGACGTCGATCCGTTTGTCAACCCCTTCCGAACCTACGATCTGAGCGCCCAAAACCTTGCCCGTAACCGGAGCAAAAAGCAGTTTCGCAGCCATCTGCCGCCCCCCAGGGTAATAAGTAGCATGGGGAAAGGGGTGGGTATGGCAGCTCAGGTATTCAATCCCCCGACTTTTTAAAGTCTTTTCATTCGCCCCGGTAACGCCTATAACCAGGTCCATCACCCGCACGATGCCGGTCCCTTGCGCACCCTTATACGGTATGGGTCGGCCGGCTATGTTGTCGGCTACTATCCTACCCTGCCGGTTGGCCGGACTGGCCAATGGTATCAATACATCCTGCCCGGTAACATAATGCTTGACTTGAATGGCATCTCCCACTGCGTATATGAAAGGATCGGATGTCTTTAGAAACTCATCTACCTGGATGCCGCCGGTCGAACCAATAGCCAATCCGGCTTCTTTAGCCAGCTTGACTTCTGGCCTTACCCCGGCACCGAGGATTACTACATTGGCATCAATCTTTTCCCCTCCAGCCAATCGCACCGCCTGAACCTGGTCTTCTCCCTCCAGTGCTTCAGCCAGAGAATTCAAGTACAGGTTTACCCCCTGTTTTTTAAGATACTGCTGAACTATGGAAGCCATGTCGGCATCCAGTGTGCCCATGACCTGGGTGCCTGCTTCGATAAGATGAACCTTTACATTTTGCTGCAAAAGGACTTCCACCATTTCCAGACCGATGTAACCAGCACCGACAACCGCTGCGCTTTGGGGCTGAGTATTTTCGATATAGGCTTTTACCGCGTCACTGTCCGGAACATTGCGGATGGTAAAAACACCTGTCAAATCCACTCCAGGTATGGGAGGAATAACAGGTGCCGCTCCGGGTGATAAGACCAGATTATCGTAGTTTTCCCGGTATACCTCACCGGTCTGGTGGTTCTGAATCTCTACCTCTTTGGATTCCGGTATTATGCGAACTACTTCGCTTAAGGTCCTTACCTCGATATTAAAGCGACGATGCATGGCCTTGGGAGTCTGAACCAGCAGGCTGGCCCTTTTCTTTATGGTACCTCCCACATAATAGGGCAGCCCGCAGTTGGCAAAGGAAATGTATTCCCCTCGCTCTAACATAATTATTTCCGCTGCCTCGTCCAGCCTTCTGAGCCGGGCCGCCGCACTGGCCCCGCCGGCTACTCCACCGACAATAACCACCTTCATAATAACTCCCTCCTTTTTACTGTTTTGCAAGCAACATCTGGTTTCTCTATATTTCTTAAAGCTTCTGCAAAAGCTCTCCTTTAGGATTCATAAAATAAAAACCCGACCAGTCTAAAGCAAGTCGGGCGCTTGGCTCGTGCTGTCAAAGGTAAAGGCCCAACAGCCTTCCGGGTCCTCGCGTCTTAAAGCTATATTCCGCACCCGCAGCCATTCAGCCGTACGTCCGGTAACGAGAAGCGGCTTTCTCCTTAAGTCTTCCCAGGTTCGGGCACCGCTCATAAGTAAAACAGCCTTTAACCTGTATAATAACTCACTCAACAGGTGGTCCAGGCTTTCTTTTCCCTCTTCCATGAGGATTCGCAAAAACCAGCCCGCCACGCCACAGGCGTTTGCCCCCAGAGCCATGGCTTTGCCCATATCGCTGGCCGAGCGCACACCTCCTGAAGCAATCAAGGTTAGCGGCTGTTCCAAAGATAGGATTTCGGCTATACTGGCCGCACTGGGAATCCCCCAGTTGTCCAATTCCTGGTTAAAAAGTCCATAACGACGGTCTTCAATCCTAATGAAGTTGGTGCCCCCGCTTCCCCCGCTGTCGAAAACGCTTATACCGGCCCGGTATAAGCGGCCGGCGCTTTCCCGGGAAAAACCGAAGCCGACTTCTTTGGCAATAACCGGTACCGGACTTTCCAGAACGGTTTCTTCAATTCGAGCTATAGTCCCTTTAAACCTGCGGTCCCCTTCGGCCATGGCCATTTCCTGGGGAACGTTAAAGTGCAGTTGCAGGGCATCGGCACCTATCATCTGCACCGCCCGCCGGGCATGCTCTTTTTGACTGGCAGCGCCTACGTTGGCGATAATTAAACCAAAGGGATTTACTTCTCTGACAATCGAGAAGGTGTCGGTCCAGCCCGGCTCGTCAAGGGCCACCGTCTGCGAGCCGACTGCCATACCCAGCTGGTACTTGGCCGCCAAACTGGCCAGATCACGGTTAATCCTCCGGCCTATTTCGCTGCCCCCGGTAATGGCATTTATAATGAGCGGCGCTGACAAATGCTTCCCCAGAACGTTGACGCTAATATCAATGTCCTCAATGTCCAATTCGGGCACCGAGTCATGCAGGATATGTATATCTTCAAATCCACTGCTTATAGGTCCCTCGGGAGTCTTGACAGCCAGATTGAGATGCTCCTCTTTACGCCGGCTTCTTATTTCAACAACCTCCCCGCGATGGTTTGGGCTTTTTCCAGGTCGTCTACATCATTAATATTGAAAAACAATTCGTTCACGTCGCCAAAAGCGGCCAGCTCGCCCTCATTTACCACCACTGCATCAAGCTGCTCATAAAACAACCGGACCAGCTTCAACCAGCCACGTTCCAGGCTCTCATTTAAGAGCGGCAGACAACGACGGCTGTATACGGCGGCAGTGGGCTGCAGTCGCCCTTCTATCTCGGTGACCGCACTGTCATGTTGACCCAGGCGGCTTAAAAGGTATTCCACGATTTCCATGCTCACAAACGGCATATCGCAACCGCATACAAAGGCCCGGTCGTTCCTTGCGTAGGTCAATCCGGCGTGAATGCCGCTCAAAGGGCCCAGGCTGGGAATGAGGTCGGTATGGACCTGCACCCCCAGGTTGTTGAATAAATGGGGTTCATTGCTTATGATAATGGTCTCCGCAAAATTCTTCTGAAACTTATCGATCAAGATGTCTATAATCCTTTGCCCGCCAATCTCGGCAAAGGCCTTGTTAAACTTCATCCTCGAACTCTTGCCGCCGGCGAGAATAATCCCGCTAATCTCCACAATATCACCCAATCTACGGATTGTTAAATTATAAAAAAAGGCTGCTCCGCAGCCTTATATTTTGGGAGTTCAAGCACCGCTGGCCGCCGCGCTGCAGCCTTGACTGCAACCGGGGCTAAAAGACGGTCTGGTCTTCCCAGTATGAAATTCAGATAATAACTGTTTGATATTTTTCGATGAGCAATTCGGGCATGTAACCTTATCCTTATCGGCATTGGATATCATCAAGTCGAATTTGCTGCCACAATCCTGACAGGCAAAATCAAAGATAGGCATACCCACCCCTCCTAGTGACTATTAGTCCTCGTCCTGATTATCCAGGTAGGCGTCAACTTCATTCTTTTCTTTTTCAGCCTGGGCTTCGCGAATCGAGAGGCTGATCTTCTTTTCGTCATTGTTTATGTTTAAGATTTTGGTGGTTACTGCATCCCCAACGCTGACAACATCTTCCGGTTTTTCAACTCTGCGATTGGCCAACTGGGATATGTGAACCAATCCATCAACACCCGGGGCCAATTCAACAAATGCGCCAAAAGGAGTAATTCTCACAACCGTTCCTTCGATCAGATCGTTTTCCTGATATTGCCCAACCAGCTGTTCCCAGGGGCTCTTGAGCAGCTTTTTACGGCTCAGGGAAACCCGTTCCTTTTCCCGGTCCAGGCCCAGGATATACACCTCAACTTCATCGCCTTCCTGGAATACATTGGACGGATGTTCTATACGCCGATGGTCTATTTCGGATACATGCAGGAGTCCTTCGTATCCCCCCAGATCGATAAAGGCCCCGTAGTCAACGATTCGTTTAATATGACCGGTAACCGTTTGACCTTCTTCAATTTTGCTCCAGAACTCTTTCTTCAAGCGGGATTTTTCTTCCGCTACCAGTTCCTTACGGGACAAAACCACCTGTGAGCCCCGCCGCTTATTGCGGTTGAACTCGATAATTTTAAATTCCAGGGTGCGGCCGATATATTCATCCAGGTTCTTAACATAAGTGTCATCGACATGGGAAGCGGGGAGAAACGCGGTTACACCTACATCAACCAGCAGACCGCCTTTAACGCTTCCAGTTATGGTCCCTTCAACGGTCTGGTCTTCTTTGAAACGCTCTTCCAATTTGTCCAAAAGCTTCTGGGAATCAACCTTCTTTTTGGAAAGCAGGATGTTGCCGTCATCATCCCACTTTAGAATCATGACTTCAATTTCATCCCCCACCTTGACCAGGTCCCGGGCTGACCCGACGTCGCTCAAAGAAAGCTCCCTCAAGGGGATGATGCCTTCTGATTTGCCGCCCACGTCTACCATAACCTCGTCATCCAGAACCTGTATTACGGTGCCCTTTATGATATCCCCCTTGGTCGGGGAGGCAAAATCAGCCATCTCCGCCTCCATTTTGGCGAATGAATCTTCCTGGTTGTTCTCCGCTGCTGGTGCGTGTTCGTTTAACTGGGTGTCTTTTTCGTCTTCCAAATTAGCCATCCTTTCCATTACCTCCTTAATAATCCAGTCGGGTGTGGAAGCACCAGCTGTAATACCCAGCAGGCTTATTCCTTTAAACCATTGTGGATTCAAATCCTGGACGTCATGAATCCGAATGGTTTTTACACCCGTACTCTGGCACTCTTTTGCGAGAGTGCTGGTATTTGAGCTTTGCGGATCACCAATCACCAGCATGAGATCTACCTGATTGCTCAGTTCCCGGGCAGCTTCCTGTCTTTTCCTGGTTGCCGAGCAGATTGTGTTAAAGACACGGATTTCTTTGCTCTTGCCTTGAAGAGCTCTAGCTACCTCAAGAAATTCGTTCTCATCCTTGGTGGTTTGAGATACCAGAGCGACCTTTTTCCCGTGGATCGCTTCGGCGTCCTGGCTTTTCGTTACAACTTTAGCTCTATACCCACACCAGCCCAAAATTGCCTGTACCTCGGGATGGTGCTCATCTCCAAAAACAATGATATCGTAATCTTCCTCCCGCATTTGAGAAACGATCTGATGAATTTCCTTGACCAGCGGGCAGGTCGCGTCCCTCATTTTCAACTGCATCCTCTGAGCAAGTTCCAATATTTCGGGAGTAGATCCATGGGTTCGCAGTAAGACTCCACAGTCCGGTGACTTGATCTCATCTAGGGTTTCCACTGGAGCCAGACCCCGTTTTTCATAATACTGGACTACGGACTTATTATGCACCAGCGGCCCGAGAGTATACCACATCCCCGGTTCTTTCAGGCATTCATCCGCCATCTGGACAGCTCTTTTAACCCCGGCACAGAAGCCGGCATTTTTAGCCAACCGGGTTTGCACTTTTTACACCCCGCAAATACTTATTCGTATTTTCCCACCTAAATCCTTCTTTATTTCTGCAAAAGTGCGATAATATCCTTCTCTATCCTGTGACTTAACTCTTCCAGAGCGGCCGCGTGAGACAGCTCGGCCAGCCCTTCTGTATTTACAGGTCTTCCCAATTTAATTTTAAGCGGTTTAAACCATCCAAAGGGCAGAACCCCAGTTGTTCCGATGCACGCTGCTGGTAATATCGGGCACCCTGCTTTCAATGCAATCAATGCGGCGCCCGGTTTTACTTCAATCGGAGCCCCCCCCAGGACCCGGTGGCCTTCAGGAAATATCCCCAATATCTTGCCTTCTTTAACCAGTTCGAGGGCGGTACGTATGGCCTGACGATCCACCGCTCCCCTCTTGATGGGAAAGGCGTAAACCATGGGTAGCAGACCTTTTAATACCGGTATATTAAAAAGCTCGGCTTTAGCCATGTAACAGAGCGGCCGCGGTAAGGCAAAGCCTAACATCAATGGGTCCCAATTGCTTATGTGATTGGCTACCACAATAACCGGACCAGACCCGGGCAGGTTATTAAGGCCCTCTCTTTTCAACCCCAGCAGGGAGAAAAGGATCAGACCAGTGTATCTAACTACCGTATAGAGCACTATCGGTCTCCTTAATTATGGTGAGCACCTTGTTAAGAACCTCATCTATATGCATATAACTGCTGTCAATAACTATGGAGTCGGGCAGGACTTTCAAGGCCCCGATCTGGCGTTCACTGTCGCTATGGTCCCTGGCCATGATATCCTCTTCCAGGGATAAAAGCTCCGGAGTCCCGTCAGCGATATTCATCTCCCGGGCGCGCCGCCTGGCTCTTTCCTCCAGGGTGGCGGTCAAAAAGAATTTGAACTCGGCGTCCGGCAAAACACACTCCCCTATATCCCGGCCGTCCATAACTACCGATTGGGTGCAGGCCATCTCCTGCTGCTGTTTAACCATTACTTCCCTGACCTCGGGATGCCGGGACAGGGATGCAACCAGGCTGCTAACCCGGGGAAGCCTGATCTCCTTGCTAATATCTATATCATCACAAAAGACTTTTTGTTCATGATCAGCATTTTTAAACTGGATGCTTGTCTGAAGGGCCATTTGGCGCAGGTCTAGTGGATCGTCAAAGTTCCTGCCTTCTTTTAAGGCTTTCCAGGTCAATGCCCGGTACATAGCTCCTGTGTCGATATACACAAAGCCCAGTTCCTGGGCCACCCTTCTGGCAACGGTGCTTTTACCCGCACCCGCCGGTCCATCGATCGCAATTTTCATCATGCTACCACCCAGATATACTCTTTAATATTTTAGCACATGCATCCAGTCAAAAACTACCGTTTTCACTTTAAAGGCATGTCTGAAATAACCGCCCGCCCTTTGCTCACTACGATCGATCTACCTTGATTATTTCCATTTAATAAAAATCATATAAAAAAATAAACCTGCCCGTTTAAAAATTTTAAAAGGCAGGTCTCTGGCGTCGGTTAAGTCTATCATGCTTTCATGAGCTTCCCAAGCAATGGCCAGAATTCAGGGAATGATATGTCCACTACCTCCGAGTTGTCAACGATGGTATCACCATCAGCTTTAAGCGCTGCAATAGCTGCACTCATGGCTATGCGATGATCGCCCTGGCTGTCGACCGCGGCGCCTCGCAAACCTTCCGGGCAGCCTTGAATAACGAATCCGTCCTCCAATTCTTCAATGCCAGCTCCCATTTTGCCAAGTTCGCAGCATATGGCTTTGATCCGGTCCGACTCCTTAACCCGGAGTTCCCCGGCATCTCTTACCACAGACTCTCCCTCGGCCAGGGCCATGGCCACCGCCAGGATGGGAATTTCATCGATCAAGCGGGGAATTATATCGCCTCCCACCATGGTGCCGCGCAGATGCGAATAACCGGCCACTATATCCCCTATCGGCTCTCCTCCGACAACTCGCTGGTTCTCTATGGAGATCCTGGCCCCCATGGCCTCTAAAACTTCAATCAGACCAGCCCGGGTCGGGTTTATTCCCACATCCCGGATCATTATTTCCGATCCCGGAACGATAAGAGCCGCCACCAGGAAGAAGGCCGCCGATGATATATCCCCGGGCACCAAAAACTCCTGAGGGGTAAGTTCCTTTCCGGGCTTCAGGGTTATCTCCAATCCCTGAACCTCAATATCGGCACCCATGGCCTGCAGCATGCGCTCGGTGTGATCCCTGGACTTCTCTGGTTCAATAATCCTGGTTGGACCCCCGGCATACAGCCCGGCCAGAAGTAGAGCCGATTTAACCTGGGCACTGGCAACCGGCATGCGGTAGGTTATCCCCTTAAGGTTTTCACTGCCCTTAATGGCCAGGGGAGGATAAAAGCCTCCGGCTCTCCCCCAGATCTCTGCGCCCATGGCTGTCAAAGGTTCAATTACCCTGCGCATGGGCCGCCGGTTGAGTGAATGGTCCCCGCTCATAAGTGATAAAAAGCGCTGACCGGCCAGCAAGCCGCTCAATAGGCGCATGGTTGTTCCGGAATTGCCGCAGTCCAAAATTCCTGCCGGTTCGTTCAGACCATGCAAGCCCTTTCCCTCTACAACCATTGGCCCGCTCCGGTCAATTACTTCAATTCCCAGAGTGCGCATACACCCGCAGGTTGAGAGAGTGTCACCGGCTCGCAGGAAATTATTGACTCTTCCCATTCCCTTACCCAGGCCTGAAAAAATAATAGAGCGATGGGATATTGATTTGTCGGGAGCCACTAAAAGTTCGCCCTTTAGCGGCCTATGGCATTCACTTACCCTTTCCATTTACACACCCCTTACCGCAGCCAGGCTTTGATGCCCCGGGCCTGCAGGGCCTGTACGGCCTCCTCGGCTTGCTCGCTGCTAGCTACTCCCAGGCGGATGGTTCCTCCATCCCCTTCCCGGACCCGAAGTATTTCTATATCAACAATATTAATGTCCTCCTGGTCCAGTATTATTCCGAGCTGCCCGATTACTCCGGGGCGGTCCGGGACGATACAGACCAGGTCATGGCAAAATGGAATCAGTCCTTTTCTGAGTTTAGGAATGCTGTCGCGAATGTTTTTGGCCTTTTCCAGCTGTATTTTAAAGCTCTCCCGGTCATTTTTCTCCAGGGCATTTTTCAGCTCGTTCAAGCGTTCCCCCAGGGCATTCAGCTGCCGTATTATCGGTTCCCGGTTCGAAAAAGCGATGTTTTCCCACAAGTCCGGATTGGAAGAGGCTATCCGGGTGGTATCCCGGAATCCGCCCGCGGCCAGCATCAACTCTTCCTGCCGCCCTTCGGTAAGCTCCACCAGGGCTACAGCGGCCAGGTGTGGTATATGGCTCACCGTGGCTACCAGTTCGTCGTGCCGGGCTGCTTCCATATGCTTAATACGCGCGCCGGTGCTGGCCAGGATGTTCTCTAGAATCCGCACCATCTCCTGCGGCGTATCAGGTTGTGCAGTCAGGACATAAACCGCATTTTCAAACAAATAGCGGTCCGCTCCGGCTATCCCTTGAGTTTCGGCTCCGGCCATGGGATGCCCGCCAATGGCGTGAACGCCGGAAGGCAGGGTGGCAAAAAGCTCCATCACCTGAACTTTGGTGCTGCCTACATCAGTGAGCAGGGCGCCGGGTTTTAAAACCGGGGTTATTTGTTCTATTACCGAATTATACACCCCCAAGGGGGTGCAGATAATTATTACATCCGCCTCTTTAGCGCCTTCCAGAAGCCCGGTCTTTTTATCAACCGCTCCAATGGCGGCCGCCGTGTCACAGGCAGCCTCATCATGATCAAATCCCGCTATAGATTCAACGTGCGGGCTCTCCCGCAAGGCCAGGCCCAGCGAACCGCCAATTAATCCAAGCCCGATCAAAAAGACCTTTTTCTTCATGCCAGGTCTTCTCCATCTTTTTCAACCTCACCCAATGCTTCAATAAGGCGCTTTACTTTCCTGGAAAGCCGGTTGAAATTCTCCGGGGTCAATGATTGGGGCCCGTCGGAAAGCGCTTCGCTGGGATTCTGGTGCACTTCGATAATCAACCCGTCACACCCGGCCCCTACAGCGGCCAGGGCCATTGGCTCAACCAGCTTCCATTTGCCGGTGCCATGACTGGGATCTACAATTATGGGCAGATGGGTCAGCTGTTTGATCAGAGGTATCGCGCTCAAATCCAGGGTATTGCGGGTGTATTTTTCAAAGGTGCGAATGCCCCGCTCACACATGACCACCCGGGGATTGCCGCTGGATATGATGTATTCGGCAGCCATTATCCATTCTTCAACCGTAGCCGAAGGACCTCGTTTTAATAAGACCGGCTTATCGATTTTGCCCAGTTCCCGAAGCAGGAAAAAGTTCTGCATATTGCGGGCTCCCACCTGCAGCATGTCAGTGTACTGGGCCACCATTTCAACCAATCGTGGATCGACTATTTCGGTAACCACCGGCAGACCGGTGATCTCCCGCGCTTCTGCCAGTATCTCCAGGCCCTCCAACTCCAGACCCTGAAATGCATAGGGAGATGTTCTGGGTTTAAAAGCTCCTCCCCGGAGCATTGTGGCGCCCGCTTCTTTCACCATGCAGGCGATTTCTAGGAATTTATCGCGGCCTTCCACGGCGCAGGGACCGGCTATGATCTGAAAATCGCCATCTCCGATAACTCGACCGCCGACCTGAACTACGGTCGGTTCACTGCGAAATTCCTTAGAAGTGAGTTTGAAGGGCTGAAGGATGGGTACCACCTTATCCACCCCGGGAAGGGTTTCAAAAAGGTCCATGTCTTCCTGGGTCCTCTCGCCAATGGCGCCGATAATGGTGCGTTCAACCCCCTGGGAGAGATGGATCAAAAATCCACGCGCCTGCAGTTTTTCAGTTACTTGATCGATTTTGTCCTGACCGGAATTCTTCTCCATTACGATAATCATCTGTGCGTCCTCCTTGCTGGGTCAGGAACGGGAAAATAAAAAGCCACAGGCGAAATTCACCAATGGCTTTGAATCCATGGCCAATATTTTCCACCATCCTGCCGTACTACAATTTTTTAGCCGCTCTACACGTGAGCCTACCATCCTACAATAAAAAGAATACCATGAAGCCTTGATTTCAATCAATGATTTTCTGCTCAAGCCCCACCAACTCTTGAAGCTGCCTGAACAGCAATTGATAATTGTCCGGAGTTAGAGACTGCTTCCCATCTGACAGAGCCCTATCCGGCTCCTGGTGCACTTCAACCATGACTCCATCCGCCCCGGCAGCTACAGCGGCCTTGGCTACCGGAATGACCATTTTCCATTTTCCTGTGGCGTGGCTGGGATCGACAATTACCGGCAAATGGGTCAGTTCTTTGACCAGTACTACCGCTCCGATGTCGACGGTGTTCCTGGTATACGGTTCAAAAGTCCTTATCCCTCTTTCACACAGAATGATCCGGGCATTGCCTTCGCTCAAGATATATTCAGCGGCCAGCAGCCATTCTTCAATCGTGGCAGAGAGACCGCGTTTTAAAAGGATTGGTTTGTCAACCTGACCCAACTCCTCCAGCAGAGAATAGTTCTGCATGTTGCGGCTGCCCACCTGAAACATATCGACATAGGGATATAATGCTTCCAAGTCGCGCACATCCAGGACCTCACTTACGACCGGCATCTCGGTTAAGGCACGGGCTTCCTTAAGTACCTCCAGGCCCTCCCGCCCCATTCCTTTGAAAGAATAGGGCGAAGTGCGCGGCTTAAAAAGCCCCCCCCTTAAAATATGGGCGCCGGACCTGGCTAAGAACTCGGCTACTGCCAGGAAGTCAGCTCGGTTTTCAACCGCGCAGGGTCCCGCTATTACTGTGCAATAACCCTGTCCCACAATAACCCGCCGCTTCCCGGCTGATACTTCAATATGCGTATCCTGGGGCTGGTATTCCCGGGAAGCCAGCTTAAAAGGCTTCATAAAGCTCTTTCACTCCTGCCATTAAAAACTATCACATCTACCATAATAGCATTAGTAAAAACAAAGTGCGACATGCTTTAACCATAGCTGGCAGTCACCTCAAGTCACCTGCTATATCGCTAGTACAACGTTGTGTATTTTATATTAGCGTATGTAATACTGGACGTATTTTAATTGACGACAACGCAGTAATTCGGAAAGATCCACTCCAATTATGGGTATGAATACCGGGAACGTTGTACTGGTATCTGGTGAAATATGCTATATTGGGGGCATGAATATCGACAGGGAGTGATTCTATGGCAAACGATATGCTGCGCCTGGGCATTGTGCAGATGGATGTAGGATTGGAAAAAGAACGCAACCTGGACCGGGCGGCCCAAATGGTCAGTGATGCTGCAATCCGTGGTGCTAAAATAGTTGTACTGCCGGAGATCTTTAACTCACCCTACATCGCACGCCGTTTCCCGGAATACGCCGAATCCTATCCCGGTCCAAGCACCGAACTGCTCTCTGAACTGGCCCGCCAACACCGCCTCATCCTGGTGGGAGGCTCGATACCGGAACGGGACGAAGGCGGCGCCCTTTACAATACCTCTTTCACATTTGGACCCGATGGCACTATCATCGGCCGGCACCGCAAATTACACCTGTTTGACATCGACATCCCCGGTAAAATGACCTTCAAGGAATCCGCCACTCTGGCTCCAGGCAGCGATTTTCAAATAATACGGCATGAAGGCCTTTGTTTTGCGGTATTTATATGCTATGATGTGCGCTTCCCCGAACTGGCCCGATGGGCAGCTCTGCAAGGTGCTCAAATTCTGGTCATTCCGGCTGCTTTCAACCGCACTACCGGTCCTTTACATTGGGATCTGCTAATGCGCAGCCGGGCGGTTGACAACCAGGTCTTTGTGGCAGCCGCTTCTCCAGCCTTCAATCCCCAGGCTTCGTATGGGACCTGGGGCCATTCCATGGTGGTTGATCCATGGGGAAGAATACAGGCTCAGGCAGGCGATGAAGAGGAGCTTATGGTATTGGACCTGGATATGTCTCTGATCGACGAAGTGCGCGCTCAGATTCCGGTAATGCAGCAGCGGCGAACCGACCTCTATAATTTGCTTCTAAAAGGTACCGGCAGATGACGATATAATAAGCAAGAGCAATTTCAAGGAGGTAGATCATGAAATCTTATACCGATTACCTGTGGTTTAATACGGAAAGACGGCGCGAGTATATCTGCATCACGGATTTGCTTCAAAGCGCCCTGGAAAAAAGCGGCATTCGCGAGGGAATGCTGCTGGTCAGTGCCATGCATATAACCGCGGGAATATATGTGAATGATGATGAAGCAGGAATAATCAGGGATCTGGATAATCTTCTGGACGGCCTGGCTCCCCTGGGCCAGGATTATTATCATCACCGGACCGGTGAAGATAATGGTGACGCCCACTTGAAAAGCCTGCTCCTTCATCATCAGGTAATTATACCGGTAACCGGCGGCAAACTCGATCTGGGTCCCTGGCAGCAGGTTTTTTATGCAGAATTCGACGGGCGCAGGAAAAAACGGGTGGTCATAAAAATCATTGGAGAGTAGTACAACGTTTGGAACTATTATCAACCTACCGGACCGTCCCCGGATTGATTGCCGGCGAGGTCGTTCCTTAAGTTCCGGGCATCTCTAAGATAAACATGTTTTATTTCATCCTGCTCCTGGCTGGTGTTTATATGTATCAGAATGCGTATGCAAAGGCCGACTGCTCCCGATACATCGATCTCCTGAAAGCACATAAGAGGCACCCTGTCCCATCCCATGGCCCGAGCGGCCACGGCCGGAAAGGCCGAATTAATATCAGGTGTTACACTGAAAAACACGCTGGCGATATCCTCCACTGCAAAGCCGTTTTGCTCCTGAATAGCCTGCAGCAATTCACGGGTTGACGACCAGATCTCGTCTTCTCGATCCTCACTTATGGTAATCGCTCCTCTGATTCCTCTAAGCGTCATGGGCATTTTTATTTCCCTTTCTTTAGCTGCCCGGAGCGGAATAAGCCGCCCGGTGTCCCAGTCCTATGGCTACTTCATCGAGGTGTAGCAAACCTATGCCGGAAAAGATGGCCACACTGATATGGTCCCGGTAGCGAGCTATGCCTATTTTTCCGCCCACATTGAGACCCAAGGCCTTGTTCATAATCTGGGTAATGGCTTCCCGGGTGGCCCCGGCCACCGCTCCTTCGTCGGCATGGGTGTCCTTGATTACCCCTTCCCGCTTGGCGGCCACCACGGCTCGCTCCACCATTTTTCCGACTGAGCTGATAAACTCCCCGCCAAAGTCAACCGCCACCGCTTTGATCCCGTATTCTTCGAAAAGGTCTTTTTTAAGCTGAGCCTCTTCGGGACGCGAAGAACTCATCGCCAGTTTGATCGCTGCTATCGCTACTAGCTTGCTTCCCACTTCCATATCCATGCTCTCCTTGTTCCTACTTTCGGCCTGCCGGCTGAAACGCTGAAATCATCAGCTGGCATTAGTAAGCAGGCCGCCAACCGGCTGCCCCGTAAGTAGTCTGCAACACCTAAAACTTTAGTTCCCGCCGGCCAAATTCTCGGCGGATAACCTATACTTTTAGATGTTGCAGACTACTAGGATTATTTTACTATTATTTTACCCACCATGACTATACCCTGGTTGGCCTGGTATACCTGGTTTTTCTCCGGGTAGGCCACATTGGACGAAGTATCTTTAATTGAAAAGCTCACCGGGAAGCTGTAAAAAGTGGTGTCAATTTCTACAATATCCCCGGCAGCCAGCTCCAAACGCATGTCTTTTTCGGTAAACTCGCGATAAGGGCGGTGATTTACCAGTATAACCGCCCTGGGCAGTGAGCTAAAACGTTCGATAGATATGGTTAGTTGGGCCTGGGGCGACTCCCGGGCAGCCTTTTCGTCCGAGCTGTCGTTTTGAACTGACGGAGTCAGGTCCTCACTTTTGTTTAAAGCCGGTTGTCCGATGTACTGCCCTTCCAGCCTTTCGCCGAGGCTCAAATAAAGACGCAGGTCGTCCCTGGTCATCAGTCCCTGAACAACCACCAGAGCCACCAGGAATATGACAATGATCCGGATAAGGTATTTTTCAACCAAGTTTATATATTTTTTCAAGGCCATCCCCCCGGCACAGGTTTTCGTTCTATATTATGCCGGGGCCTACCTGATTATCCATGGCTGCTTGTCAAAATAGCACAGGCCATAGCCGCTGCTCCGTAGCCGTTGTCAATGTTTACTACTGCCACTCCGCTGGCGCAGCTGTTCAACATGGCCAGGAGGGCGGCCAACCCGCCAAAACTTGCCCCATACCCGACGCTGGTCGGCACTGCGATTATCGGTTTGCGAGTCAAACCTCCCACTACACTGGCCAGGGCCCCTTCCATACCAGCCACAACGATGACCACCCCGGCCTGATTGATCCTGGGGAGGACATCGAGCAGGCGGTGCAGGCCGGCAATGCCCACATCATAAGCCCGGTCAACTTTTGCCCCCATTACCTCCAGGCAGGTCGCCGCCTCTTCCGCCACTGGCAGGTCCGCCGTTCCGGCCGATAATACAAGCACCTGGCCCAGCGTCGGTTCATCATTGCCCTTAAGATAAATTACCCGGCCCAACTCATTATATCGGACCCCGGGCAGTTCCTTTAACACCGTTTGATAAAGCCCCGGTTCGGCCCTGGTACCCAGTACACTGTGATTTCTTTCGGCCAGGGAGTTAAAAATGGCCGCAACCTGCTCAGGGGTCTTGCCGGAGCAGAATACCACTTCAGGAAAGTTGTCGCGCAGGGAACGGTGATGATCGACCCGGGCGAAGCCCAGATCTTCAAAAGGCATGGTTCCAATCAACTCGCAGGCCTGGTCCGGGCTCTTTTCTCCTCTTTGCACCTGTTCCAGCAGTTTTAAAAGTTTAATTCGATCCACTATCAGTGCCCCCTACCCAAAACCTTTTTAATTCTTATTAAATAATAACAGGGCCGGCCGCAATTTAATACACGCTTAAAGTCCGAAGACTACCGCCCTGGTAATAGAAAAGCGCCGCCTTAAGGTTGTAAGGCTGGCGCGATTCGTTCAACAATTTCTATGTATTTAAATAGCCCGGAGGTTTTTACATACGGGTGCGGGCATATTCTACTCCGGCCATGAAAGCCTTCCGGTTTGCTTCAATTAAACGTTCGGATTTGCCCTTAAAAATAACCGGGAAATATTCCAGGGCCTCTTCAACCTGAACCACTGAAGTCTTTTCCAGATAAGCGCCCAGCATAATCATATTGGCTCCACGGGGATTGCCCATCTCTTCGGCCAGCTCATTGACTGGGACCGCCAGTACTTCAAGATCGGTGCGGTCTGGAGTCCGGTCCACCATTGATGAATTGATCATCACCAATCCATTGGGTTTTACCCTCTTTTCAAACTTATCCAGGGAAGGACGGTTCATGATAATTGCCATCAAGGGATTTTCTGTCAATGGAGAGCTGATTTCCTCCTCGGCAATGGTCACCAGGCAATTGGCTGTGCCTCCCCGCATTTCCGCTCCATAGGAGGGAACCCAGGAAACGTTTTTACCTGAACTCATAGCGGCATGCGACAAAAACAGTCCCATGGCCAAAACCCCCTGCCCGCCAAAACCGGCAAACAACACCTGTTTCTCCATCTAGCCTTCCTCCTTGACCTTAAACTCACCCAGCGGGTAGTAGGGAATCATGTGATCACCCACCCATTTCATAGCTTCTACCGGGCTCATGCCCCAATTGGTGGGACAGGTTGATAAGACCTCGACCATGGTAAAGCCCAGGCCCTTCATCTGCATCTGAATAGCCTTTTTAAGCGCTTTCTTGGTTCTGGTCACATTGGCTGGTGTATTGACAGCAGTCCGGCAAACATAGGCGGCTCCTTCACTTTGTGCCAGCAATTCAGCCATTTTGGCCGGATAGCCGTTAGCCTCCACCGTTCGTCCGTAAGGGGAAGTAGTGGTTACCTGCCCCAGCAGGGTGGTGGGAGCCATCTGCCCGCCGGTCATGCCATATATGGCATTATTGATAAATATAACCGTGATATTCTCCGCCCGCAGAGAGGCGTGGATAATTTCTCCCATCCCGATGGAAGCCAGATCTCCATCACCCTGGTAGGTAACCAGGCAGCGGTCGGGTAGAAGCCTTTTAATAGCGGTGGCAATAGCCGGCGCACGACCATGGGCTGCTTCCAGGGTATCAAAATTGAAATAATCATAGGCCAGAACCGAGCATCCCACCGGACAAATCCCGATAGCCTTTTCGCGGAGGTTTAATTCGTCCAGGCATTCAGCCAGTATTCGATGCACTATGCCATGGGTACAGCCCGGGCAATAATGGAATCTGGCATCAGTTAGACTTTCTGGTCTTTTGGCAACTACCTTCACCTAGTATCCCTCCCTTTCCGCGATACGCATAATCTCTCGAGTAAGCTCCTCGGGATTGGGGGTGATCCCAATGCGTCCGTAAAAGTCCACCGGAACCATTCCATTGACAGCCAGGCGGATGTCTTCAACCATCTGCCCCATACTTACTTCAATAGATAGGAAACGGCGCACCTTTTGGGCAGCTTCAGCCACGACTTTTTCAGGGAAAGGCCACAGGGTTATGGGGCGAATGAGTCCTACTTTTATCCCCTGTTTTCGGGCTTCCATTACGGAACGTTTAGCTATACGTGCGATAATGCCAAAGGCCATTACCACCAGGTCGGCATCTTCCATCATGAAGGTTTCGGCCCGCTGTTCTTTAGCCTTAATCTCTTTATATTTAGCATCCAGGTGTCTATTTCTTTTTTCCAGATAATCCGGATCCAGATGAAGGGTGTTGACAATATTGGGCTTGCGGCCCGCGCAACCGGTGGTTGCCCAGGGCTTGTCCACAAACTGAGTAACCGGTTCCCGCAATATAATTGGCTCCATCATCTGTCCCAGGGTTCCTTCGGCCATAATCAAAACCGGGGTCCGATAGCGATCAGCCAGATCATAGCCTTCCATGGCCAGATCCATCATTTCTTGAACGCCGGAGGGGGCTAAAACCAGAGTGCGGTAATCGCCGTGTCCACCACCCCGGGTAGCCTGAAAATAGTCGGCCTGGGAAGGCTGAATTCCTCCCAAACCCGGTCCACCCCGGGATAAATTGACGATCAGACAGGGCAGTTCACCTTCGGCGATAAAGGATATTCCCTCTTGCTTGAGGCTTAAGCCCGGTCCGGAAGAAGCTGTCATAACCCGGGCGCCGGTTGAGGCCCCACCATACACCATATTTATAGCGGCCAGTTCGCTTTCAGCTTGAACAAACACACCACCGATCTTGGGCATAGTGCGGGCCATATATTCAGCCAGTTCGCTGGACGGGGTGATGGGATAGCCGAAAAACGCGCGGCAACCGGCCCTGATAGCCCCTTCCGCAAGCGCTTCGTTACCTTTCATCAGTACTCTTTCTTCCATATCATCACTCCCTTTCCACCTGAATGATCATATCAGGACACATCATAGCGCATATGGCACAGCCATTGCATTTTTCTTCCTGGGTTATGGTCACCGGGTGGAAACCGAGAGAATTCATCTGGTGTTTGTCTAGCTCCAGGATCCCTTGCGGACAATAAAAAACGCAAAGTTCACAAGCCTTGCAGCGCTCATCATCGAACTTGAGCCTGCCCCTTGCCATCCTACATTCCTCCCTTAAAATACGTCTGTAAGCCATTCAGGCCTCAGATGAAGCTGGATTTTTTTGAGCAGCGTGCCATAACGGGGATATAGTTCCATATAAAACCGTTCTTGAACCGTCAGGCATACTACCGGAAGTTCCAGGGCACTGGCATAGGCTTCAACCCTGGCATGTCCTTCGACAATCGTATTGAGGTCGCTGGCTTCAACCAGATTGGGATTGCTCACGATTCCGGTAAAAGAAATGCGTGCAGCTCTTTCCAATCCGGTGCGTAGTTCGTAGATTGATTCTAAATCACCGGCGAAGGGGCGGTAAGGGTTTACTACCAGATTAAAATGGAGTGGTCTCCGCTGCCCCAAAAGATGACTTAGGTAACCTAGTGCCAGTGAACCTACCTCGTCTCCTGCCACATCAATCACCATGTCGTTGTCCTGGCGGACATAAGCCAATAAATGAGCGGGTATATTGGGAACATCACCAAAAGAAAGGTCGCCTCCAGGGGCAACCAGAGTTATACCCTTTTGATTTAGTTCCTCTTTTAAACCACGGGAAACAAACCAGGGATTGACCATATCCAGGTCTGCTAGTACAACTCTGGTGGAAGTATTGGCAGTTTCTATGGCGTAATTCAGGGCCACTTCACTTTTTCCACTGCCAAATCCACCGGCAAAAATAGCTATACTGCCCAATTTTTTTCCCTTTCCCCGCTTCTAGTCCGAACGTCTTATTCTGTACTGTATAACAGACCCGGAACAAAATCAATAAATTTTTAAGAAAAATGCGCAAATTCGACAGCCATTATCAAATTCAAGATATTGGAGACTGCCCAAAATTTCAAGCCTGAGTAAAACCCAGGCTTATATTATGGTCCATATGAATTTTATCTATAGACTTATTGAAGGCTAGTGGGATCGGATAAAAAATCGGTCATATCAGAAATGATCGCTTCCAGATCCTCTTCGGAAACACCCAGCAAGGCCAGAGATTCAGGATAGACCGGATACAAAAGGCCGTCCACACCCATTCCTATGCCCATCGATAAACAAACCGCATCAGCCAGGTGAACAATGGCGGTCAGCTTCTGGTCTTCGGAAGCCTGTCCCGGTTGGTGGTGCTTCTCTATGGCTTCTACCAGTTGAATAGGAATACTCCATCTTTCAGCCAGACGAGCCCCTACCGTCGCGTGATTAAAACCGAGAATCTGATCTTCGGCATTCATAAAGGGTATTTCCTGCGATGTCACCAATTCCACCACTTCATGATAGGCCTCTTTCATATACCGATTTAATATAACCTTGCCGATGTCGTGCAGCAGACCAGCGGTATAGGCTAGATCCAAATTGCTGTAGCGGCAGCGCCTGGCAATGAGACGAGCGGCGATGGCACAGGCCTGGGAATGCCGCCATAGTTCGCCTTCTTCCAGGGCATAGCCTTCATATTTCTTCTGCAGCAAATCACTCACTGCGGCGGCCAGGACAATACCGCGAATCGTCTTGAAACCGAGCAAAACCACGGCATCGGTCACTGTCGCAATGCGCCGGGCGAAGCCATAATAAGCAGAATTGGCCATACGCAAAACTCGGGTGGTCATAGCCTGATCCTGATCGAGCACCTTATGTATATCCTGCGCCGTGGATTCCGGGTCCTCAGTCAACTGCATAACCCGTAATACCACCTGAGGAAGCGCTGGAATATCATTCACCGCTTCTAAAATATTATCCAGGCTTACCTTTTCCACTCTCCGTCCTCCTTTACTTCCAATTATCCATTTTGCGCTTAAGAATCTGCTGGTTTAACCTCAACTCTTCATTGACGCGCAAGAATATCCTTTCCATATCCAAACGGGATAAGTTCAGTTCATCGGGCTCAAGTACCTCGACTTTTCTAAATTCCTCTTTCATTGTAAACCGAATGGCGTCCTCGATGGAATCAGCCGAAAATACGATAATAACCGGGGCGAAACTCACAGTCTTGTCACTAACTTCGTCATGTATGGTATAGACCTCCTGGCTCATATCTATGTCTTCAACCACTATTCCCTGAATAGGAACATTGCGGCTCAAAGTAGCCTGCTGCTGCCTGGTGGCTTCTGCAATATCAGCGCTGTTTTTTCCCCCGAATAGTCCGGATTTACCCTTCCCCGCATAATCAAAGCGGACCCGAAGTCTGAGTTTTCCCATACAACGTTTCCTCCTATATAATTAGTATATATCACCAGGTTGTCATTGGTAAAAGCTCATAGTCATTTCCGCCATAAACATTCCCATGACCGCGGCCAGACCCTCTCCATAATTAAGATCCAGGTCAAACCAGGGCTCGAGCTGCAAACGCTCTAAAATAAGCCGGTGCCCGGGTTCCATAGCCAGGCTGGGGCAAAATATATTGGTCAGGCTTTTGTTGTTAAGCATCCCGGCCAAAAGGGCTGCCACAGAAGTCACAAATCCATCTAAAATGATCGGAATGCCATAATGCTCCGCTTCGCTTATGAAACCGGTTAAGGCCGCAATCTCCAAACCGCCGAAACGAGCTAGAATATCCAGTACATTGTTCGGATCAGGGATTTCATTATCCATAGCCTGCCTCAACAATTCTATTTTCCTGGCGATGCGACCTGCCCCTGCGCTTCCCGGTCCGATCATCAACTCCAACGGAAGGCGCAGAGCGACCGACCCCAAGGCCGAAGCGCTAAGCGTATTGCCTATGCCTATTTCACCCAGACCAACCATATCATAGTCATACAGTTTTACATACTCCCAGGCTGTCCGGCCGGCTTCCAGAGCGGACAGGGCCTCGCCATAATCCATGGCGTCTTCATCAATGAAATTGCGGGTGCCTTGTCTGATCCTTTTCCGAATTAAATCCGGATTATCTATATCATCAAACAAACCCAGGTCGAAAATCAATTCTTTCTTCCCCAGGCGCTCCAAGAGCTTCGAAGTGGGACTGTTGCCGTCCAAGTGGGAGGCAACAATACGCCCTGAGCCAAGAGCTTGATAGCTGCTAGTTCCTTCCTGGCTTACTCCATGGTCCCCGGCAAAAACCAGCAAGGCCCAGTCCCTCCCCCGGCACCCCAGCGCTTCAAACTGGCGGTACAGTGTATTTAATTTTCCCATCCCATTAATAACCGGGCTTTTACTGCTCATTGGGCCCGGTTAAACTGCATTTATAGTACAAACAGCTCATGGTTTTTTGCTCCTGTTAATTGCGGCTTCTTTTTTCAGGCGTTCAACCTCGCCCGGGGTAAGATAGCGAAACTTCCCGGGAGCTACCCCTTGCAGGCTTAAAAAAGATAAAGCCGTCCTTTGCAGATTTACTACAGGGAAGCCAACCGCCGCACACATCCTGCGCACTTCCCGCTTTCTCCCTTCCCCCAACTCCATTTCCAACAGGCTGCTTTCAGCTGAACTGGCCAAAACCTTAACCCCCGCCGGTGAAGTCATTCCATCCTCCAGGTTTACGCCTTTGCGCAGCCTTTGCAAGGCCTCCCGGCTTACGCATCCTTTAACCCTGACCCGGTAGCGCTTCTTAATTCCATAACGGGGATGGGTGATAAGGTTGGCAAAATCTCCGTCATTGGTCATCAACAGCAAACCTTCGCTGTCATAGTCCAGGCGTCCAACCGGAAACACCCGGGTGTCAATTCTTTCCACCAACTGGGCGACGGTAGGCCTACCTTGAGGATCATCCATACTGCATATAACCCCCAGGGGCTTGTTGAGCAGCACGTATACCGGCCGATCCTGGGTAACGGCAGTCCCATCCACTTTTATTTCATCTTTTCCCGGCTCCACTTGAACGCCCTGCTCACGGATTACGACCCCGTTGACCGTCACCCGCCCCCGGGCAACGAGTTCTTCGGCCTTGCGCCGGGAGGTAATTCCGGCCTGGGCGATATATTTGGCCAGCCTCAAATCATCCACCTGCATTATATAAACATAGGAATATTATCAAACATTTTCTACACCGATATTCTATCTCCTTCATTTCGCCGCCGGCTTCGGAGGGGTTTGTAAAGTTATGGACGCCAGTATAGGTTTAAGGTTGCCAATCTACAAGTATACAGATATTAAGGCTACAATTTATAATCATTTTCTACGCTTTCTGATATGATAGACATAATGAACAGTAAACTTTTTGCAGTTACCATAAAGGCGGCGATATTAATGTCTAAAACAGGAATTGACAAAGCAAAAATTGAGACTGCAGTGCAGATGATACTGGAGGCCATTGGGGAGGATCCGCAACGGGAGGGTTTAGTAAATACACCAGGGCGGGTAGCCCGGCTGTACGAGGAGGTTTTCGCCGGATTGGACAAGGACCCCAGTGAATTATTGGAAGTTCTGTTCACCGAATACCACGATGAACTGGTCCTTGTTAAAGACATTCCCCTCTATTCGATGTGCGAGCACCACCTGCTTCCCTTTTATGGCAAGGCCCATGTGGCCTATATTCCCAAGGGAGGAAAGGTTGTTGGCATCAGCAAACTGGCCCGGGTCACCGAGGCCTACGCCAGGCGTCCCCAGTTGCAGGAACGCCTGACATCGCAGATCGCAGACTGCATCAACCAGACCCTGAAACCACATGGAGTAGCAGTGGTCATTCAAGCCGAACACATGTGTATGACCATGCGCGGGGTCAAGAAACCCGGTGCTCTTACTGTAACATCCGCAGTCCGGGGAATATTTGAGACCAGAGCCGAGACCCGGGCGGAACTATTATCCCTCATTCTGAACAAATAAGTGAAGATTTGAAGCCGACTCGAACCAGTACTCTGTCAATCCTAATTCTGTGTATTACTCGTCGAGGTAAATTTTTGTAGGACAAGGTGAAGGAATGAGTAATACTGGACGTATTGCGATTGACGACAACGCAGTCATGCGAAAATTTAACCGACGATAATATATAGAATTAGGGTTGGCAGAGTACTAAGGACGGTACGAAGGAGGTTATTTTATCAATGGCAAACGTGGCGATTATCGGGGCGGGAAAAGGCGGAACTTCCATATTAAAAGCACTGAACGGCATTCCAGCCATTAACATTATAGGCATGTGCGATGTCAACACCAATTCCGAAGGTATGGTTTTGGCCAGACAACTGGGAGTTCCCAATTATACGGATATAAAAGCGATGCTCGCTCTTCCGGCCCTGGAACTGGTCATTGAGGCGACCGGGAGCCCCCGGGTGCAAGAAATGATCAATGAGTCAAAATCAGTGCATACTGCCATTGTCGACTCTCATGGAGCCAACCTGATGATGACCCTGGTTGAGTCGCGCGAGGATATGATTCATTCCCTGCACGAGGAAGCCACCCGTCTGGCCGATATGTCCAGGGACTTGTCCAATACCATTCAAGAGATTAGGCGTGTTATCGAGGAAGTGGCCCAGCAGGCTCATACAACCGCCAGACAGGGCAGCCAACTGATCTCTTCCTCCCGGGAAGCCGAGCAGAGCCTTACGGAAACTGGTGAAGTTTTAAAAATAATCAGCTCAACGGCGCAGCAAACCAAGCTGCTGGGCTTTAACGCCGCCATTGAAGCCGCCCGGAGCGGTGAACATGGCCGCGGGTTTGCCGTGGTAGCGGATGAAGTACGCAAACTGGCAGAGTTTAGCACCGTTTCCGCCCAGAAGATTTCAAGTATTTTAAGCAATATCGAACATGCCTTCACCACTATAAACAAAGGCATTGACGAAGCCGGCTCCACTATGCTGAAACAGGCCAAGCTGACTGAATCGGCAGCCGCCAATATCCAGGAGCTGGAAGCTATGTCTGAAGAACTGCTGGCCACCGCTGACAATCTAACCAAACTGGGATAAGACACCCATTATCTGTCTATAGATTAATAGAGAAAGGGGTAAATCCGGAACGCGGTATGTACCCTGCCCGATCCAGATCCAGCACGTATTCGCGCTGGTATTCTTTTTTATGAGATGCAATGCGCTGCAAAAGCTCCGCCAGCTTTTCAATTTCAGTAAATGTATTATAGGCGCCGAGACTTATTCTGACCAAACCGGGCATCTGCCAGACCGGCAAACGGGCATATTCATCCAGGTTGGCCGGTTCTTCCTGCCCCAGGAGGTGCCTCACGTAGGGTTGAGCGCAGAAGCACCCGGTTCTTACTCCAATTCCACCTTCATAAGCCAGTATAGCTCCAAGCAGGCTGTGATTGATATCCCGCATATTGAAGCTGACCACCCCTACCCGGGGCAGGCTGCCATAGACGGTCAAGCCGGGTATTCCCTTAAAAAGCCTCAGGGCATACTCGGTAAGCTGTTCCTCATAAGCGGCAATTCTCTCCATTCCTATAGAATCCAATATCTTTAAGGTCTCAGATAAGGCCAGGGCTCCGATAAGATTTGGCGAACCTGCTTCATCTCGATCAGGGACCCCTCCCCATTTGACCTGTTTTAAACCAACCAGGGAGACGGTTCCACCTCCCGCGTATTCCGGCGCGCCTTTTAAAAAAGTTTCTCTGGCTCCAATCAAAACTCCGGCACCAAAGGGAGCGTATATTTTATGACCGGAAAAGGCCAGGTAATCGATGTGCTCAGGATGCCCATGAGGCTTCATATCCAGGGTCAGGTGCGGCGCGTATTGAGCCGCGTCGAGCATAAAACGGGCTCCGTATTCATGGGCCAGGGCTGCTAGATGGCCTATATTGTTGATATGGCCGGTTACATTGGAAGCTCCGCAAAGGGTGAGCAGCCGCACTCGGGGATACCAAAAGCGCAGTTTCCTTGACACGTCCTGCAGGTCGAGGCAGCCCTCACTATCCAGACCGGCATAGTCAACGCGCCCCGCGCGGCGCCACGGCAGGTCGTTGGAATGGTGTTCCATTCCGGTGCTTACCACCACATCGGTTGGCGACAGGTTTAGGCGATAGGACAGCTTGTTTATGGCTTCAGTGGTGTTTTTGACAATAATTACAGCATCCCGTTCCGGGTCGGCTTTTACAAAATGGGCGATGTCTTCATGGCATTCATCGAAGAGCTGTGAGGAGAGGACTGATTTATGCCCTGTTCCCCGATGCACTCCAGAATACCATTTTAAGTAATCTTTCAATTTTTCGTAAACTGGCTTCAGGGCTGGGGTGCTGGCTGCATTATCGAAATTTATTAATCGGGCCGGCCGGTTGCCGCGCAACGGTACTTTGACGTCAATGCCCAAAACCATCTTTCTGAACCGCTTGACATTAAAACTCTGGCTTTTAATTATCCTTCACCCCGGTAGTTACTCTTCTCATACATAATACGGGGGCAAAGACCCAAGTGACACTACTTTAATAACCCGGGGAGTTTATATGAAAAGCTGAAGTTTGGCCGAGGCAGCGTCTTTTATATAGGCTTTAACATCCATAGCTTCGACTCCCGGTATCATTTCTTCCAACTTAAAACCCATAATATTCAGTGAGAGCTGGCAAGCGCAAAAGCGCACTCCTTTATTCTGAGCCCCTTTGATAAAAGCGGGCAGTCCTGGAGTGTCTTCATCTTCCATCATGTCCAGCAGCATCATTTTTCCCAAACCTGCCATATTCATGCGAGAAAGGGGCAGGTGGGCTGCCCCTTTGGGGGTGGTCAGAGTAAACATCTGCTCATAGAGGCTTTTGTCCTCCAGGGTCATTTTTTCTGGGTCCCTCAATAACATTAGGCCCCAAAAAGCAAAAAACATGGTGGTTTCCATGTCCAGTTCACGGGCTCCGTTGGCTATGATAAAAGCGGCCAGGGCTTTGTCGTAGTCGGCGCTAAACAATAATAGATTAGCTTTTTCATCGCTCATAACTATCCCACCTCCGTTTGCTATAGCCTTATTCTGTGCTTTTCAGCCATAAAAAAACCGGCCTATAAAGGCCGATTTAGACTTGCGTATATTATGGTCTGTTTTTAGAAAAGTCCGACTATGGTTCCGTCCTCACGGATATCAATCTTTTCCGCTGCGGGAGTCTTGCCAAGTCCCGGCATAGTCATAACATCCCCGGCCAGGGGAACCACAAAACCGGCTCCAGCCGACAGGCGCACTTCTCTGATGCTGACGTCAAAGCCTCTGGGCCGTCCCAGTAGACTGGCGTTGTCGGATAATGAATACTGGGTTTTGGCCATGCATACCGGAAGCCTGCCGTAACCCTGTTTCTCCAACCTTTCCAGAGTCCTGGCAGCAGCCGGTGAATACTGCACACCGTCTGCTCCGTATATTCTACGGCAGATTATTTCGATCTTGCCAGCCAGGCTTTCCTCAAGGTCATAGAGATATTGGAATTGACCGGGTTTTTCGCAGGCATTAAGCACCCTTTCAGCCAGCTCCAGTCCTCCCCTTCCACCTTCAGCCCACACTCTCGAAAGGGCCATGTCTGCCCCCAGACTGTGGCATTTGTCCATAAGCAGCTGTATCTCTTTCGGACTGTCGGTGGGAAATTCATTGATCGCCACCACCACTGGCAGTCCGAAACTGTGTACATTGTCCAGATGCTTTTCCAGGTTGGCGAAACCTTTTTCCAGGGCGTCCAGGTTGGGCACCTGCCACTGCTCTTTATTCAAGCCCCCGTGGTTTTTCAAGGCTTTGATGCTGGCCACCAAAACGACCGCGTCCGGTTTGAAACCACCGTAGCGGCACACAATGTCGAAGAACTTCTCGGCCCCCAGATCGGCACCGAACCCGGCTTCGGTAACCATTACGTCGCCCAGCTTCAATCCCATCCGGGTAGCCACAATGCTGTTGGCCCCGTGCGCGATATTGGCAAAAGGTCCGCCGTGAATAAAGGCCGGCGTATTCTCCAAGGTCTGTACCAGATTGGGTTTTATGGCATCCTTGGCCAACAAAGCCATTGAACCCGCTGCCTGCAGATCATCAGCCGTCACTTCCCGTCCGTCATAGGTATAGGCCACCACGATCTTTTTAAAACGCTCTTTTAAATCCATTAAGTCCCGAGCCAGGCATAGAGCTGCCATTACTTCCGAGGCCACACTGATATCAAAGCCCGATTCCCGGGGAACCCCATTTATCCTACCCCCCAGACCGAGGACGATGTTGCGCAGAGCCCTTTCATTTAAGTCCATTGCCCTTCTCCAAACGATCTGCCGCGGATCTATCCCCAGGCGGTTGTCGTGATGAATGTGGTTGTCGAGCAGGGCCGCCAGGAGGTTGTGCGCCGTGCTGACAGCATGTATGTCACCTGTGAAATGGAGGTTGATATCCTCCATGGGCACCACCTGGGCAAACCCGCCCCCTGCGGCCCCTCCTTTTACCCCAAAGCTTGGTCCCAATGAAGGTTCGCGCAGGCCGATAACCGCTTTTTTACCGAGCAGATTCAAGGCCTGTCCCAAACCGACCGTGGTAGTGGTCTTGCCTTCACCCGCCGCAGTTGGATTTATTGCCGTAACCAGCACCAGTTTGCCGTCCGGTTTTCCTTCCCGCCTTTTTAACACATCGAGACTCACCTTGGCTTTGTATTTTCCATATAGTTCTATATCGTCCTCACCAAGACCCAAACCGGCGGCTATTTGATTTATAGGCTTCATCCGGGCACCCTGGGCTATTTCAATATCGCTCTTCAACGTCAAAACCTCCTTCACCAGTTCTTCCGAATATAATGTTCCCTATTTACGTTATTTTTCCTGCTTATTGAACTAGTACTCTGTTAACCCTAAAACTTTAGTTACCACCGGCCAAATTTCCGCAGGGCTTCGTTGTCGTCAATCGCAATACGTCCAGTATAACTCATTTGACGCCTACTGACAGGCTAATGCGGCGGTGGCAGGACGCCATGGAGCCGCGAGACGCCTACTGACAGGCTAATGCGCGGTGGCAGGACGCCATGGAGCCGCGAGACGCCTACTGACAGGCTAATGCGGCGACGTTCATGGACGAACTAGTACGGCGGTGACAGGAGGCCAAAGAGCCGCCGGTGACAGGAGGCCAAAGAGCCGCCGGTGGCAGGACGCCATGGAGCTGCCAAAAATTTTTCTCAGTGGAAACAAAACTTTTAGGGTTAAAAGAGTACTATTGACTGTATTTTTGAAGACTTCAACCAAAAATCCGGTGGCATATGTAAAGGGCGGCTAGAAAGCCGCTGATGTCCGCGGTAAGGCCGGTTATTACCGAATAGCGAAATTTTTTCACTCCGACTGCACCAAAATAAATAGTCAATACAAAAAAGGTAGTGTCAGTAGTTCCCTGCATAACCGAGGCCAGACGGCCAATAAACGAATCAGGACCGTAAACTTTCATCAATTCCGCGGATAGCCCTAATACGGCACTTCCCGAAAGGGGCCGCATAAAGGCCAGAGGGAGTATTTCAGGTGGAGCTCCGATATAACTAGTTACTGGAGCCAATACCTGACTAACCAGCTCCAATGCTCCTGAGGCGCGAAAAACCGAGATGGCCACCAGCATACCCACCAGAAAAGGGATAATCTTTACCGCCGTGGCGAATCCTTCCTGGGCACCCTCAACGAAGGCCTCATATACCGGCACTTTACGAAAGAAGCCATAGAGCGGAATTATGAGCAGCAGCACGGGAATAGCCCACCTGGATACTTGAGTCAGTATGGAATAGAGCATCAAGGCTTCCTCCAGCGGCTGAAACGGCGAAACCAGTAATCTAGCGAAACGGCTATCACCATGGATATCGATGTAGCAAATATACAAGGACCGACGATCTCCACTGGGTTGGCTGAATTGTAGGACAGGCGGACTCCTATTATAGTTGCCGGTAAGAGGGTGATGCAGGAGGTATTCAAGGCCAAAAAGGTGCACATGGCGGTGGAAGCTTCTTCTCTTCCTCCATTTAATTCCTGCAGGTTTTTCATAGCCCTCATGCCAAAAGGGGTGGCAGCATTGCCCAATCCCAGTATATTGGCGCTCAAATTCAGAATAATAGCCCCCATGGCCGGGTGGCGAGGCGGTACACCCGGAAACAGCCGTATCATTACCGGCCGTAGCAAGCGGGCCAGGGCCTGCACCATCCCGCCCCGCTCCGCTATTCGCATGATCCCCAGCCACAGCGCCATAACCCCGATCAAATCAAAGCACACCTGGACTGCATCCCGGGCAGATTTCAATGCCGCGTCGGTTACGGCGTCTATGTTTCCTGTAGCGGCTGCCACAATAATTCCTGCCGCCAGCAGTACCAGCCAGATTACGTTGAGCATTTCTATCCCTCCATTAGGCCGGTTTCTGAAGGGTATGAATGCTCATTATTAATTAGAACAACCCGAGGTGCAACAGAGGAATGATGTGACAGGGGGACGTTGGTTGTTTAAAAAGAGATTAGTGTTTAAGAAATTAAGTACCCCCGGCAAACACAAAAAGAAAGTCCCCC
>JBEHWI010000022.1:0-54258 GCA_040217815.1 Syntrophomonadaceae bacterium
ACAAACCCGCCAAACGGTAATTAGTAGAATTCTAGCTATAGAACCTGATTACAAACCCCCAACTATTAAGACTTGTTTTGTTGCAACTGCTACCCTTGGGGATATAGATCATCCCTATTGCATTATTCTTAGGACTTTTAGGGACAATATTTTAGCTGAGCATATTGGGGGAAGATTATTTATTAAGGTTTATTATCAACATGGACCTAAACTTGCTAGAGTCATAGAAAGAAATGAGATTCTAAGAGGTTTATCTTTAACATTAATTGTTAAACCTTGGGTTTATATTGCTTGTAGGTGTTTAAAAAAGCTATTTGTAGAGATAAATGAACAGGTAGAACAATACTATGGTGATGGCTGCTTAGATATTGAAATGAATAAATGCTAAAAAAATAGGCTTAATAGTTATGCCCACTACGTTGTTTTTAGCAGATTGCTATAAAAGCCTATATATAGTGAAACTCCTTGCCCACTTGATTTTTTAATAAAACCACGTTATTATTTGTTTAGGATGGTTAAAAATGTAGTAGTTGATAGGTTTATAAGTTGGGTCTGATGGGCATTAGTGGACTAGTGAGCGTTTAAAAATACGTTGGGGACGTAGAGGCCGCTGGTTCAAATCCAGTCACTCCGACCATTTATTATTTATAGAAATATTGTGGGCCCAAAATTAAAAGAAATGTCCTTTTAAAGTGATAAAATAGACGCCCTACCTGTTTGAAGGTGAGGCGTCTGTTATTTTGATTAGCATTTTTTCAGATTACTTGGGCTTAACAGTATTGAAAACTATAAAACCTGTCTATTAAACTAATACCTGCTAATTTCCAGTTATCCCCCCGTTGCTATATACACACATTTGAACTACATTTTGTTTGCCATGATCTGGGTCGAGATTCGGCCCGATATAAATAAAATAATTGAGGGTGGAAGTAGTAACCATATACTGTTGACCGCCTTCTCCAGCGGGAATCGGAACGATACTCTGGCAATTTTTATACAAGCCACTGTCAGTGTAAAATTCGACCAGCTCTGGGATGCTGAAATTACTGCTATACATGACCGTACCATCGCCGCCGTCCCATTCGTCCACGTAGTGGATCAGAGCGTCGGAAACCAGGGGAAATATATTAGGGTCAATGTTCAGGTTTTGAGGATTTGGATTATCGCCGTTATTCCCATTTCCCCCGGGAAGGGGCATGTTGCCGGCGGGTGGTGTATTCTGATTTGGTGAATTGTTGGGATTGGTGCTACCGGGCGAGGATTTAGTTGTTTTACCTGATGAACTCTCGTAAACCTGGGTAGCAATTGCAACTGCCATTTCCCTGGTGCAGGTTCCTTTTGGATCAAAATTACCACCTGATCCTGAGATGTAACCGTGGCTGCTCATGTAGGACACCGGTTCAACTGCGAAACTTGAAATCTCTGATGCATCGTTAAAACTTTTCGCTGTGGCAGGTTCGGAAGTGCTTATTCCCATGGCCTTGATTGCGCAATAAAGCATCACAGCAACCTGTTCACGGTTGGTTAAATCACCGGGCGAGAAAAGGCGCTTTTCTTTATCGGTCCCGGAAACGATACCGAGACTGTTGGCTTTAAATATTTCCGGGTTTTTAGTATCCGTAAATACACTCATATCCGAGTAACTGGCAGAACGACCAGTGCTTTTTTCATAAAGTTTTACTGCCAACTCCGCAAATTCCTCGCGGCTTATGGGAGCATTCATGTTGGATTTTATTTTTTCCGTAATCAGTCCGTATTGCATAGCTTTATCCAGTTGGGGAACTGCCCATTGACTGGCGCCTTGATAGGAAAGTGCCTGCGAACCGACGGTGGCAACATTGGAAAAAGGACTGTACAGATATCGGTAAGTATTGCCGTCGTCATACTCATAAGAATACCTGATTCTGAACGTGTAGGTATTGCGATTTATATCAATGGCTTCCATTAGATCGGAATCATTCTGTCCCCAATCAGCTGAGGAAACAAGATTATCTCCTTCGTGAAGAGAATTAGTGTGGATTAGATCTCCTTCAGTTTCATAGCTCCATTTACCGTTTCCCACCCGAAAGTCAATCTGATAAGACAATGGAGCACTGCTGGACTCCTGCGCATTTATTTGCTCTGCTGTTTGGGGATTATTCCACTTGAGTTGAAAATAGGGCGTTCCATCACTATAAGATTGAACATTCACACAGAGATTTTGCGGAGTCTCAAGGGTAATGCCGGATGGTGTTGTGGCCGCATAGGTTGATGAAGAATAACAGAAGAACAGGATAAGGAAGAACACAAGAATTGATGATTTTTTTAGCATAGTCGAAGCCTCCTATAATACTGTATATCCTATTTATTCTAATTTAACATAAAAGCCAGGAATATTTTACTAAAATATGCTAACATTTAGAACTTTTTTGCTATATTACACTTAAGCTCTTAATATTTAATGGGAATGCCGTATTAAATTGAAGTTCGTATAAGGTTTGCGGCTTCCTACCGGCCATTGAAAAAGTAGCTTCTATGACTGCAGTCAGCTGGACCATTGATGATTTAGCGTAATTATGATAAAATCGCTGCTGGCGGAGCTTCCTTACACGCATAAACGCTTTCATCCGCTAAGGCCTTTGGAAGAAGAGTATTGCATATTGCTGTTTAAGAGTCATGCCGTATTCTATGTTATTCGGGAACAGCAGAGTTTTATAGAGATCCATCGAATCATCGATGCGCGTATGGATTTGTCCCATTTGATCAGGAAAACCTTTAGGCTATTTAGCAATCTGCAATCAAGGCAGACAAAGGGGAGGCGGCTGGTGTGAAAGCAAATCTTAATCCAATCAAAATTCTATTGCTGGCGGCTGCGGCCGCTCTGATCAGTTTTGGAATATACCGGGGCGAAGTGGATGTTGTCTTCAACAAAGCAATTAATATATGTCTGGAGTGTATAGGAATTGGCTAGTTGGAAGAGAAGGTTGACCCAATTCGCAGCCGCCCTGACCAGCAATGCCTATTTCAATGGGTTCTTGGAGGGCAGCATTTACCGGGGCAGTTTCAAAAACGTATGTGTTCCCGGGTTAAACTGCTATTCCTGCCCGGGCGCCATCGGGGCGTGTCCGATTGGCTCGCTGCAGGCGCTGGCAGGCAGCATTAGCTTCGGGTTTTCCTTCTATATAGTCGGTTTTCTAACCTTAATAGGCACAATCATGGGACGGCTGGTATGTGGTTGGCTATGCCCGTTTGGCTTCATCCAGGAACTGCTGCACAAAATACCCCTTCACAAGGTTTCAATGGGCAGGGCAGTGGGATTTCTGAAGTATTTAAAATACCTTGTTTTAATTATATTTGTCCTTATACTTCCCGCCTTGTTTGTAAATGAAGCTGGTTTAGGCGAGCCGGTTTTCTGCAAGTATATATGCCCGGCCGGAACTCTGGAAGGGGGAGTGCCCTTGCTGTTGTTAAACGAGTCTTTGCGGCAGACGGCGGGATATCTCTTTGCCTGGAAGCTTAGTCTGGCTTTGTTAACTGTAGTTGCCTCCATGATAATATTCCGCCCCTTCTGCCGCTTCCTGTGCCCCCTGGGGGCGGTTTATGCCCTGTTTAACCGGGTGAGCATTTACCGGTTGGAAGTGGATGAAGACAGATGCATACAGTGCGGGACCTGTCAAAAGACCTGCAAGCTGGAAGTTAAAGTTTATGAAAAGCCCAATGACCCGGAGTGCATACGGTGCGGCGAATGTATAAAGGCGTGCCCCAACCGGGCTATTGGCAGTGGATTTTTCACTATTAAGTATGTAAAATCCAATGCAATAGGTGACCGTAGATAGACGATTTATCGAGTTTAATTACAGGCGTTAATCTCTGGTGATTTCAATCGCATCCGACGGACAGACGTCGCGGCACAGGCCGCAGAAAATGCAGCAATCGGGGTCAATCCGGTAGCAGTCATCCTGGCTGATTGCTTCGGATGGACACATATCTGTGCATAAACCGCAGAGAGAACATCGCTCCTTGATTATTACATACAGGGAACTCACCTCTTATCCATCTGAGTATAATAAAGATGTGATAATGCCTCACCGAATACTATTGATACTTACCAGGGAGAAAGCCAGTCGGGCATATTTAACTATTCATCCCAAAGTCGTCTGTTTAAAAAAAGTTCGCTCTTATCTACCAAGATAACATATTTACCAATACAGCAGGAAGGACTAGTCAGCCGGCGGGTAGAAAGATATTGACTTAGGGATGGTTCAAGTAAGGGAGACCGGATATATGGATATTGAACGGGTATACAAGGATATAATTGACCAGAACCAGTATATCGCGGGATATATTATAGACTATCAGGGCCGCATCGTATATGTAAATGAAACATATCTCAAGATCATCTGCCTGGAAAAGCACGAGGTGGTGGGCAAGCACATCCTGGAAATATCCCCCCACACCCGGACGCTAAATGTCCTCACTTCCGGTCAGGCCATCTATGGCTACAACTGGAGAGTGAACAGCCGGGACATGATTGCCACATCCATCCCTATTATTCAGGACGGCCGGGTAATCGGAGTATTTGCCTACAGCGTCTTTTTAGATATTCTGGACGCCAAACAAATGGTGGAAGGCCTTATTACCGAACTGAACATGTACAAAACCGAAGTCAGCATGTTTCACCAGGCCAAATACAGCTTTGAAGACCTTATCGGCTGCAGTGAAGACTTTCTTAACGTAACCAATATGGCCAAAAAAATAGCCGGGCACCGGGATACCACGGTTTTGATCACGGGGGAGAGCGGAACCGGGAAAGAACTGCTGGCCAATTCCATTCACAATAAGAGCAGCCGCTGCAGCAAGCCTTTTATCAGGGTTAATTGTTCGGCCATTCCAGAAAACTTGCTGGAAGCCGAACTGTTCGGATATGAGGAGGGGGCTTTCACCGGGGCCAAGAAGGGTGGTAAACCTGGAAAGTTCGAGATCGCCCAAGGGGGCACCATATTTCTTGATGAAATAGGGGAAATGTCATATGCCATGCAGAGCAAACTTCTGGTGGTTTTACAGGAGCAGGAGGTAGAGAGAATTGGCAGCAGCCGGCCTATACCCCTGGATGTCAGGGTGATTGCAGCCACCAACCGCGATCTGGGGCAGATGGTGGGCGATGGATCATTCAGAAAGGATCTGTTTTTCCGCCTGAATGTTTTTCACCTGGAAATGAAGCCCTTAAGTTCTCATAAAGAAGATATTCCGGTGCTGGCTGAACACTTTTTAAAGAAATTCAACCAGCGCCTGCATGTTAATATAAAGGAGATTTCAGAGAGCGCCTTGCATTCGCTGGAATCGTATAACTGGCCGGGCAATGTCCGGGAGTTGGAGAACGTCATGGAAAGAGCCATGATTCTGGCGGATATGGAAGGTTCATCAATGATCGGCCAGAAGCATTTCGGCTTTCCCAATACCAACCTCGATATACCTGCTAATTTGGACAAAACCATGGACTTAAAAACCATTACCGAGGATTTCGAACGACAGGTAATAAAACAAGTTCTGCTCGAAGCCGGCCATGACATTCCCACGACCGCCCGACTTCTGGGGATTGACCGCACCACCCTGTATCGCAAGCTGAAAAAACACGCCTTCTCAATTTAACAATAGGACCCCTCAGTTGCCTTAAATATGAGATTCGTATGTCATCCATGCACAGCTGTGGCAATAGTGCCACAAAGGCCGGACGAGTATACCTGAAAATTGTAGCAGAACTGCCACAAAAGTAAGATGTTTGCAGAAACGTACCCGAAAAAGAGCCCATATTTAGGGGCTTTTTTCTTTTGCCCGGTCTGGCACAGTTATTGCTACTTCAGGTTGAAGACTTGTCTATGTTCAACCGAGGGGGTGTATAAGAAGGACTTTCGGATCTTAATTTCAAGGGGGTTGCAGGAATTAGATAAAGAATGAGGAGGTTTAAAGCAATGCAAATCAAGCAAGTTGGCGTATTGGGAGCCGGAACCATGGGAGCTGGAATAGCCCAGGTCTGTGCGGAAGCGGGACTGGGAGTTGTTCTGGTAGACGTAGATGCGTCGGTAATTGAAAAAGCCGTTAAAGGAATCAACAAGGCCTGGCAAAAGGCTCTGGAAAAAGGCAAGCTGGACGAAGCCGGACTTTCTAAACGGATCGCTAATCTTGCTGCTGATACTGATATGGCTCAGCTGGCAGTATGCGATGTGGTCATTGAAGCCATCGTTGAGAACATGGAAGTGAAAAAGAAAGTCTTTGCCCAGTTGGATGAAATATGCAAACCGGAAGCCATCCTGTCTTCCAATACCTCTGCTTTAAGTATTACAGAAATAGCCACCGCCACCAAAAGGGCTGACAGAGTAGTGGGCATGCACTTCTTTAATCCGGTGCCGGTAATGAAACTGGTGGAGGTCATCCCAGGCTCGGAGGCCGTCGATGAAGCCACCGACGCCATTATGGGTCTGTGCAAGACCATCGGCAAGGAACCGGTTAAAGCCAAAGAAAGCCCGGGATTCATAGTCAATCGTCTCCTGGTTCCTTATCTAAATGAAGCTGCTTTCGCATTTCAGGATGGGGTGGCTTCGGCAGAAGAAATAGACAAGGCTATGAAGCTCGGCGCCAACATGCCCATCGGACCGCTGGCTCTATGCGACATGGTGGGGATCGATGTGTTGTTGAGCGTATGCGAATATTACTGGCGGGAGTTCGGCGATTCAAAATACCGGCCTTCGCTGGCTCTTAAACAAAAAGTGCGGGCCGGGCATCTGGGCATAAAGAGCGGCCGGGGATTTTATGACTACAAGAAATAGGGGGGAGGAGTCATGGAATTAAAGACCCTGTTGTACGAGAAAGAAGGCGCCTTAAGTATCATTACCTTGAACCGCCCCAAAACCATGAACGCTATCGATGGGGAATTAATTCAAGAACTGATCCGGGTGCTTGATGATATAGCCGATGATGCCCAGGCCCGGGCGGTTATTATCGCCGGGAGTGAAAAGGTCTTTGCCGCCGGCGGAGATATAGGATTCATGTTGAAAGCTCAGCCCCTGGATGGCGAACAATTTGTGGAATCAGTCAAAAAAGCCTTTACCAAAATAGAAGCTTTGAACCAGCCCGTAATTGCGGCTATAAGCGGCATGGCCCTGGGTGGCGGGTGCGAACTGGCCCTGGCCTGCGACCTGCGCATTGCCGCCGAGGGAACTATTTTCGGACAGCCCGAAATAAACCTGGGCATCATCCCGGGAGCTGGGGGAACCCAGCGCCTGACTCGGGCGGTGGGCCCGGGTTGGGCCAAACACCTGGTCATGACCGGCTTAACCATAGATACGGAAATGGCTTTTAAAATTGGACTGGTCACCAGGGTAGTCCCCAAAGAAAACTTGATGGCCGAAGCTAAAAAAATGGGCGTACTGTTGGCGGGCAAATCGCCGGTGGCTATGAAAGCGGCCAAAAATTGCATCAACCTGGGCCAAAACGTTGATCTCCTGTCGGGTTTGCATTATGAAAGCAAAAGCCTGGCCTTTCTTTTCTCAACTGAAGACAAGACAGAAGGTATGACGGCTTTTCTAGAGAAACGTAAGCCCGATTTTAAAGGAAGATAGACAAAAGGAGGAGTTATTAGATGTCGCTCAATGAAGTAGTAATGGTGAGTGCTTGCCGTACAGCCATCGGCAGCTTTTTTGGCAGCCTGAAGGACATTACGGCGAGACAGCTGGCGATCATCGTCGGCAGTGAGGCTATAAAGCGGGCAGCTATACCCGCCAGCCTGGTTGACGAGATCTGCCTGGCTGAAGTATTTCCCCATGGGGAAGGCTCGTTGCCAGCCCGCCAGGTATCGATGCGGATTGGTATGGAAGCAAGAAGCGGAGCGGTCAACATCCACCAAAATTGCGCTTCAGCTATGCGGGCGTTGGAGGTGGCTTCCCACAACATTATGCTGGGCAAAACGGACATTGCCCTGGTAGTTGGAACAGAAAGCATGACTCGAATACCCCACATTCTAATCGGAGCGAGGGGCGGATACCGCCTGGGGCCGGGTAGAGTTGAGGATGCCATGCTTTTTGACGGACTGGTTGACGAACAGGTGCCGGGTCATATGGGGCTGACCGCCGAAAATGTAGCCGAAAAATACGGCATCACCCGCGAACAATGCGATGAACTCGCTTTAATAAGCCACCAACGGGCCGCTAAAGCAGTTGCTGAAGGCGTGTTCAGCAGAGAGATAGTACCGGTGGAGATCAAATCAAAAAAGGGACCGGTCCAGTATGTGACCGATGAACACCTGATTCCCAATGCATCTATGGAAGCTCTGGCCAAACTGCCCTCGGCATTCAAAAAGGGCGGAGTGGTGACGGCCGGTAATGCTTCGGGCATAAATGACGGCGCCGCTGCAGCCATATTAATGTCAAAGAAAAAATCCAAAGAACTGGGCATCACACCCCTGATGAAACTGGTCAACGTTTGTTCCGAAGGGGTTGAGCCTCCACTTATGGGCCTGGGTCCGGCCGTGGCCATTCCCAAGTGCCTCAAGCAAGCCGGCTGGAATTTTGCCGATGTTGAGTACTGGGAGGTCAACGAGGCCTTTGCCGCACAATGGCTGGGTGTGGGCGTTCAGCTCAAACAGGAATATGGCATGGATTTGAATTTGGATAAGGTCAATCACAACGGCTCCGGTATAGCCCTGGGCCACCCGGTGGGCTGTACGGGAATGCGCATAATTGTCAGCATGTATTATGAAATGGAGCGGCTCGGATTAACTAGAGGAGGAGCTTCTCTCTGCGTGGGCGGAGGAGCTGCCATGGCTTCGTTGTGGACCCGGGATGTCTAGGTGGCAAGGAGGTAATAAAATGGATTTTCGCATTTCCGATGAACACGAAATGATCAAAAAAATGGCCCGGGATTTTGCCAACAATGAAGTGCTGCCCTACTGCCAGAAATGGGATGAAGAGCACATCTTCCCATGGGAGACGGTAAAAAAACTACAGGATGTGGGCCTGATGACCTGCGGCGTACCGGCGGAATATGGGGGACCGGGCATAGACCACCTGGGGCAGGCGATTATCGCCGAGGAGATCTGCCGCGGTGATGCGGGCCTGGGAACCACCCTGGCGGCCAGCACCCTGCTCGGTCCGGATCCGGTTTATATTGCCGCCAGTGATGAACAGAAAAAGTGGTGGTACGGACAGATGATGGAAGGTGCCATAACCGCTTTTTGCCTGACTGAACCGGGTGCCGGATCAGACGCGGCCGGGCTCTCCACCCGCTGCATGAAGGATGGAGATTACTACGTCTTGAACGGCACCAAACAGTTCATCAGCAACGGCGGGGTGGCTAATTTGTACACAGTTTTTGCCACCGTGGATAAAAAGATGGGACATAAAGGCATCTGCTCCTTTATGGTGGACCGCAACAGCCCCGGGATAAGCGTAAGTCCACCGGAGAATAAACTGGGCATCAGGAGCTCCAACACCACTCAGGTTATTTTTGAGGATGTAAAAGTGCCGATCAAAAACTTGCTTGGCAAAGAAGGAGAAGGATTTAAAATTGCCATGAAGACCCTGGATATATCCAGGGCAGTGGTGGGGGCTATGGCCACCGGCGTAGCCCAGGGGGCTTTCGAATGCGCTGTCCAGTACGCCAGGGAGCGGCAGCAGTTCGGCAAGCCCATCGCCACCTTTCAGGCCGTTCAGTTCATGCTGGCCGATATGGCTCTAATGTGCGAAACGGCCCGCCTTCTCTATCAAAAAGCGGCCAGCAACCAGGACCAGGGGCTGCCCTATACCAAAGAAGCTTCCCTGGCCAAATACTGGGGGGGCGAGGCAGCTATGAAGGTCAGCCTGGATGCGGTTCAGGTTTATGGCGGATATGGCTATACCAAAGACTATCTAGTTGAAAAGTACTTCCGGGACGCCAAGATATTCCAAATATTTGAGGGCACGGCTCAGGTGCAAAAACTGGTTATTGCTGGTGATGTGCTGCGGGCCTGATTATCATTGACCCCCTTATATTTAAATTAACATAAAGAAGTTGGGCAGCAGTTGCCGGATAATTCCATTAAGAAAATAAAAATTTTTATAAAAAACTGCTCAACTTCAAGGTTTTTTTGAATAGAGAGAGAAGATAAGCTTTTATGCTTTATTATGAGGAGGAGTGAAACATGTTTGAAAGTGAGTACAGAGAGAAACTACGCACTCCGGAAGAAGCGGTGAAAGTGGTCAAATCAGGAGACTGGGTGGATTACATGTTTTTTAACGCCCAGCCCAAGGCCCTGGATAAGGCCCTTGCCAAGAGAAAGGATGAACTGTGGGGGGTGCATATCAGGAGTGCTATTTCCCTGCCCCCGTTTCCCGAAGTGCCGCTATGCGATCCCACTATGGAACATTTTCAGTGGGACAGCTGGCATTTTAGTGCCTGGGATGCCAAACTGGGGGACCAGGGGATATGCAGCTTTTCTCCGCTCCTTTACCATGAAGTGCCTTCCTATTATAGAAATCGTAATGTCGAGATAGACGTGGCCATGGTCAGGGTAACACCTATGGACAAATTTGGCTTCTTTAACTTCGGCATCAACACCTCGCATAACGAAGCAGTCTGTGAAAATGCCAGGATCGTAATAGTGGAAGAAAATGAGAATATGCCTTATGTCTTTGGAGGCCATGGAAACCAGATTCACATCTCCGAGGTCGATTATGTGGTGCGGGGAGAAAACGAGCTCATGGCCGGTCCGGCTATATTAGAAGCCACGGATGCTGAAAAGAAGATCGGCGAGTATATCCTGGAGGACCTCCATGACGGCTGTTGCCTGCAACTGGGTATAGGGGGGCTTCCCAATTACCTGGGCAAACAGATAGCATCAGCCGGGCTTCGCGACCTGTCGGCCCACACCGAAATGTTGGCCGATGCCTATTACGACCTGTGGAAGGCCGGATGCCTATCCGGGAAAAAGAAGGAGCTGGATCGCAAAAAGATGGTCTGCGCCTTTGCCCTGGGCACCCAGGAACTTTATCAGTGGATGGATCACAATCCCCAAATAGCTACTTATACGGTTGAATACACCAACCATCCCAGCGTCATCTCCCGTATTTCCAACATGATATCCATCAACGCCTGTTTGGAAGTCGACTTCTACGGCCAGGCCGCTTCCGAAATGCAGGGTGCGCGCCAGATAACCGGGACCGGCGGGCAGTGGGATTTTGTATACGGATCGTACCATTCACCAGGCGGCAAAAGCTATCTGTGTATGGCCTCAACCTTCAAAGACAAAGAAGGCAACCTCCAGTCCAAAATCAAGCCTTTCCTGACCCAGGGTGCCGCCTGCACGGTATCCCGGCAGCTCAGCCAGTACATAGTTACTGAATACGGGAAGGCTTTGATGAAGTGTCAATCGGTTTGGAAGCGGACCGAGAATCTGATCGAGATTGCCCATCCCCAATTCCGGGACGAACTTATCAAAGAAGCGACCAAGCTGGGATTCTGGAAGCGCACCAATAAAATAGAACCGTAGATGTACTAAAGCGCTCTCAACAGGTGCCAGCCAGTGCTGATATTTTAACTTTAGGAGGCAGGGATACAGGATATGAACTTTATGGATGAGTACCTGAAAAAACAAGTGACGGCCGATGAAGCGGTCAAGGTTGTAAAATCGGGGGACTGGATCGACTATGGACCTATTAACGCTCAGGTCGTGGCTCTGGACCAGGCTCTGGCCCGGAGAAAGGATGAACTGCGCGATGTTAAGGTTTGGAGTCTTTTAACTCTAAAACCTCCCCAAATAGTCGAAGCCGATCCGGAAGGGGAGTCATTCATCTGGAACAGCTGGCATCTGTCAGGCCTGGATCGTAAAATAGCCGGCACTGGAAGAGCGGTTTACTATTCATCGATTCGCTATTCGGAACTGCCCCGTTATGTCAGGGAGCATATCGAACCGCTCGATGTAGCTATGCTGCAGGTAGGCCCCATGGACAAACATGGATACTTTAATTTCGGACCCCAGGCTTCGCACTGCAAGGCGATCTGTGACCGCGCCCGAATCGTAATAGTGGAAGTCAATGAGCGAATGCCCCGCTGTTTGGGAGGCTTTGAAGAGGCGGTTCACATATCGCAGGTGGACTACATCGTGGTGGGTGACAATCAGCCCCTGGTGCAATTGCCGGCAGTTCCTTCCACCGAGGTGGATAAAGCGGCCGCCCGTTTGATCATAGAAGAAATGAGCGACGACTGCTGCGTTCAACTGGGCATCGGGGGTATGCCTAACGCGGTGGGCAAGATGATCGCGGTATCTGATTTGAAGAACCTGGGCTGCCACACGGAAATGCTGGTTGATGCCTATGTAGATATGTATTATGCCGGGCGCCTGACCAACACCCAGAAAAACATCGATCCGGGCAAGATGGTATATGCATTTGCCCTGGGGAGTCAAATGGTTTATGACTTTATTGACGACAATCCCCAGTGCGCCATATTCCCGGTCAATTACACTAACAGACCTTCCATTGCCGCCTTAAATGACAAGCTGATCACCATTAACAACGCGGTTGAGGTCGATCTCTACGGGCAGGTGTGTTCCGAATCGGCCGGTACCCGGATTATAAGCGGAACCGGCGGTCAGTTGGATTTTGTAGAAGCCGGTTATGAATCAAAAGGCGGAAAATCCATCATATGTTTGCCTTCCAGCCAGATGGGTAAAGACGGGGTGGCGCGCACGCGAATAGTGCCGACCCTGGCCAACGGAGCAATTGTCACCGATCCGCGTTCGGTAGCTCAGTATATAGTTACCGAATACGGCAAATTCGAAATGAAGGGAAAAACGGTCTGGCAGCGGGCGGAAGGCCTTATCAATCTGGCCCATCCCGATTTCCGGGATGAGCTGGTTAAATGTGCTGAAAACCAGGGAATCTGGCGCCGTTATCATAAAATGCCGGTCAGTTAAGGCACCGGATTATGCAAGAAATGAAGAGTCAGGAAAAAAAACATCTCCTCAGAGGCCCGAATATTTAAACCAAAATGAAAATGTCTTACCCCACAGTTGAACACCTTGAGTGTGGAGCAAGGCACCACAGATAAAGAGTGAAATAAGTAAGCGCCAAGCTCCCTGGGGAGTTTGGCGCTTGGTCTTTCCTTCGGCCAACACCAATGTTTGCTTATTTTAATTATAAACAAATTCTGCCAAATATACGAAATAATTAATAAGCTGATTTTGGTAAGGGAGGCGGCCGAGTGAAGCAGAGCTGGAAAGTTGAGAAGGTTCGGGCTAAACTGGTTAAATTGGGTATGGAGAAAGGTTTTCAGGATCCCGGGGTAATCAAGCTCAGTCAAGCTTTGGACCGGCTGATCAACAAGATATATATGCAGGATCCCGGTTTAGAAGCAGGCAGAACAAAAATGGTTAATTTACAGCATGGTATTTTAGACTAAAGTTTTTTATATTATAGTGATTGTAAGTTATAAGCTGGCATTTTATAACTTTTTCAAGGAGAATTTATATGCAGCTGTCTTTTCAGTACCAGAACCGGATCATTGAATTTGATGTTATCTACCGGCCTCGAAAGACTATGTCCATAAGGGTGGAACCCCCTGACCGGGTGATCGTTGTAGCACCTGTAGGCATTAAAAAGGAGCTTGTTTTAGAAAAAGTAAAGGATAAAGGGCGTTGGATAGCAGAAAAATTAGATGCCTGCCGGACCGTAGGGCCGACTGGCCTGGAGCAATTGAAGAACGGTGCCAGCATAATGTATCGCGGTGAAAAGCACCTGCTATATATCGAAGACGATCACTCACAGAAGAAAAGCAGAGTAAAGATACTGGACAGGAGCATTCATGTAAAAACTCCCGATCCGTCTCCCGAAGCCATAAAGGGAACTTTGGAAACCTGCTTTCGTAAGCTGGCCCGGGAAGCCATAGAAGGCAGGATCCGCTTTTATCAACCGGCCCTTCCTAAAAGGCCCAATCGGGTGTTTATCAAAGCCCAGCGCCGCCGTTGGGGCAGTTGCAGTTCACTGGGGAATCTAAATTTTAACTGGAAAATCATAATGCTTCCTCCGGTTGTCTTTGACTATATAGTAGTGCATGAGATGTGCCACCTGGTCTACCTCAATCATTCCAGGGAATTCTGGGCACTGGTCGCCTCCATACTCCCCGACTATAAAGAAAGCTACCAGTGGCTGCGCAAACATACTCCGGTCCAGCTCTGGTAACCGTAAAAGAGATGGCCGTGAAAAAGATAAAGCCGGAATTTTCGTAAATTCCGGCTTTACTGGTTCGGTAAGAAAGGCAGGTAATCTTATTAAGCCCAAATGTAAGTTAGTAATGCTGCTACAGCAGTAAATACAATTGCAACTACTACAGCCGTCTTAATAACCTTGGATTCTATGCCCAGCGCGTCTATGGTAGCCGCGGCGTTTTGCAGTTTGGCTGGAGATATGACACTGGCCAGGCCGCCGGCAATGGCAATACCCGCAGTTACTACCAGGGTGTTCAAGTTAAGCAGCTTGGTTGTGATTGCGTTGTACTTGGCGTACAGGGCAATGGCAGACGCTTCAGAGCCGGTGATAAATCCGCCCATCAATCCCAGGTAGGCAGCAACAACGGGATACAGGCCCTTGAAGAAGTTGGCTGAAGTGTTAGCCAATACCGAGATCATGTTCCAATCAGGATTTGCAATCTTCCAAACGTCACCAACCGGAGTCATCCCCGAATTTACCATCACTTCAGCGATAGCGAAAAATATGGCGGCAGAAAAGACCGGGCGCGGTGCGCGTTTTATCCATTTCAATCCGATCTCTTTCCACTGCTTTTTAGTGGGTGTGATGAACGGAACGGCTAACAGGGTGCTGATAATAACCCAGGTATATGCATTCCAGAGCATCCTGGTTGAAATAGCCTTGCCGCCGGGGATAAGGTTAAAAGGCATGGCGTACTTTTTGGATAACAGGTTTAATGCAGGGGTCCAGAAATTAACCACCAAACAGCAGGTAATCAGGATCAGCCAGGGGGCCAGGGCTTTTATCAAGGACATTGAATTTTCCACAGCCAGATCGGATTCGCTTATTTCACTGCGATCAATAAGTGAACCACCCTGAATTTTTAATAAACCCATCATAACCAAAATGGTGGCCATACCGGCAAAGACTCCGGTTAAAACTACGCCATTGGGCAACCAGTGCGCGACGGCAACGGCGGTGAAACCCATGGTAAGCCCGGCCAGGAGGCAGGGAATAAATCCTTCCACAACTTTCTTCCAACCGCCCACGATCCAAAGCATCCCGAAGCCGATCATGGTTGAAATAACGGGCATAAATTTGGAAAAGACCAGAGCCGATGAAGAAAGCGGGGTGCCGGTGAGGTCGGCAAAAGCCACCAGGGGAGCACCCAGCAGGGCATAGGTGCATAAGCCGTCAAATCCCAGGGCGGGAAGTGCAACGGCAACGAAAGTGGAGTAACCCATGGCCAGCATGATGGGGGGCAGGATTGAAACCGGGGTGGCCCCCACGGCGACCAGCAGGGTTCCGATACCCATGTTGATTATCATGATCTGAACAGCATGGTTACTCCGGGCGATTGTTTTAACAAATACAACGATTCTTTGAAGGGCACCGGTGGATTCTAAAAAGGTAATTTGCAGTATGGAAGTTGCAACCATTAAAGAAACCGGGAATGAACGAACCATCCCCATTACTGTCGAGGTAAGACTTACGCGCAGGGAAGTGTGGAAAAACAGGTAGGCAACACCGACGGTTAACAACCATCCTATAAACCCGGCCAGGTCAGCCGGCCATTTGATAAAAACCAAAAGACATAATACAGCAACAATGGGCAAAAGAATCAACAAAATGTCCAATGTAGATCCATCCTCCTATACTACCAGATTTAGTTTTGAGACAAAAACTTTCCTACCGTCTTACCATAATACCGGACCTTCGACACTTGAGATAATTAGCATATAAAAGATTCGACAGCCAAGTAAAAAAACCTTTTTATTCATAAATATTGATGATGATAAAATTTATGAGAGATTGCCAGGGTGGGATTCAGAAAAAAGAAAACCCGGGAGAATCAAATCTCCCGGGTCAAGGATCTATAAGTAGAAATAGAGTGGGATTTCGAGTTTGTTTAAAGGAATTTAAATCAGTTAGATGTCCATTCCCGGATGCCCGTTGGCCACATTGGGATCCTGGCGCCGGTTCCAGTCCTTTATATAGGTTGGAACTGCCAGTCCGGCTGCCTGGAGGCAGTTTATGATCTGCCGGCCTTCTTCTTCGCTGGTTTTGAAATGCTGTATACCTTTTACATTGCGGGGTTGTACGATGAAATCCAGCTCCACTCTGGCCTGCTGCAGCATTTTCTGCAGGCGCTTCAGGGTTAAGGGATTGTCGTTAACCCCATGCAAAAGGATGGTCTGATTGGTAAAAACCACACCGGCCGCCTGGAGTCTCTCCACAGCTTGCCGCGCCTCAGGGCTTAACTCCCTGGGGTGGTTGAACTGGGTTGTGATATGAACCGGCGCATAACGGCGCAGCACTTCACATAAACCGGGAGTGACCCTCTGCGGCAGGGTAACCGGCACCCTGGTCTTGATTCTTTTTATCTCAACGTGCGACATGCAGTGCAGTTGATGCAGTATCCAATCCAGGGTCTGATCATTGAGCAGGAGGGCATCGCCACCGCCTATGATCACTTCTTTGATTTCCTTGTTTTTGCGGACATAATTAAGGGCCTTGGTCATATCCCAGCCGGCCGTGCGTTTATCCAACTGTCCGGGGCGGCGTTTTTGGGAACAGTGCCGGCACAGCATGGCGCATTGATTGGTAACCTTGAGTACGGCCCGCTGAGGATGAACCAGAGTGATGCCGGGAGCAGGGGAGGGCCGTGACGATTCACGGGATTCAGTACATCCTCCGGCTGATAGTTCCTGGGCATCGGGAATTGCCTGTTTATAAATAGGGCTCTCGGTATAATTGCGATCGATCAGGCTGAGATAATACGGTGTGACGGCCCATTGATAGACCTTGGCAACCTTCTCGATTCTCTTTCTCTCCAGATCGCTCAATCCCAGAATTTGATCCAGGACCCGGCTGTCGTTGACGCGGTTCTTCTGCTGCCACCGCCAATTATGCCAGTCGTCCTCTGAAGCGTCAAAAATCTGCAGGAGCTGGTTTTTTCTCATGGCAGCCGGATCCTGAAAGTGGTTAATCGCCATGGCCTTGCAGGCATCAACATAAGGCATGAAGATTTTTTTCAGTTCGAGCTTGCCGAGGAAATTTTGACACATTGCACCCATTTCTCTCATGTTCACTCCTCCTTACCTGACAAGATAGGAATGCCACATCGGAAAAGGGGCCGAGGCTTTAAACCAAAGGACGGGCATCCTTAAATGATAAAAACCAAAGGAAACACCTTTGGTTATCGGTATAAGGATACACTATAAACCTCGGTTCCCTTTCAACGCTTGCGAGGTTAGCTGACGGGTTCGGGATAAGGGAGTTCCCTACCGGATATCCGGATTCACCCCAATTGTTGGGTCCCCCGCTCTCCAAAATGGAGACTCAGCGTATTAGCTGTGAAATTATTCTAAGTTGCTTTACAGCAACTCTATTAAGGCAGAGTATACTCCACCTTTATTAATATTGTAATGCATAGAACCGGAAGTGGAAACAGTTTTTCTTACAAATATTTAAAATAAGTTTTCCCCATATTTTATCAACTATCCATTTAATTAGTAAAGTAGAATGAAATTTTGATGAATGGTGTAGTACTGGTGTTTCCTAAAGGCATATATTCGACATTCGAAAACAAACAATTGTTGGGTGCGGCAAAATGAATATTATGCGTAAAAAGTTAACCAGGGAAAAGCGAACCTTTCCCTGGTTTAAACTTTAGCTTAGCAGTAGTTGATAATCAGTTTGGGCCCAATATACCAGGGCGGGATATGGTGTTTTTCACGGTGATCATGTCTGTGATGCGGTGGACGGTGAATCTTCTTTGGTGGTTTATGATGGAAGCGCTTAATATCGAGGCCAAAAGAATCAAAGTCCTTAAAATCCGGACCATGATGCTGGGAACCGAAGCGCTGCCGGTCTACGCTGAACAGACCCAGGAGCGATGGCATTGATTCGTCGCCTTCGAGAAGCAGGCCGTAGTTGGGTTTGCTGCCATCCAGCCAGCTGCGCACCAGGAAGGTAATATCATTATAGATTACGGTTCCCGGCGTATCGGCCCAGGAGGTAAGGAACGTGTAGACCAGTTTCGATTTGGGCTGATTGTTCCAGGTAACACTTCCGGCATTCCACGGCTCCAGAGGCCGTTTTAAGCTGGAGTAGGTAAGGGTGCCGGTGGGGAATTCATTCCTGTAGACTGTGAACTGCAGTTGGGCCAGCTCTATCCGCCTGTGTTTGGGAATAGCGCGCAGGGGAAATTGGAGCAGAGCTCTGTAATTGTCGCCTGCATGTTTGTACTGGCCGAAATACAGGAACGGACTGAAGGCAAAATTTTGGTTCGCATAAAACTGAGAAACGTAGGCGTCCTGGATGGGAATTAATGTCTTGACTGGCACCATAATCATCTCCTTTCAGATATTTCAATATATCTTATTGAGAAAATGATAAATGGGTGCTATTTCTGACCAGAAATAGATTTTTCGTCAAAACCTTGAATATGTTTCTTGTACTGTGTTCTTCAATATTGCAAAGGCAGACCGGCTTTTTGAAGTGATTGGAGTAGGGCAGCCCGGTCGGGAAGGTGGTCCAGGTTTATTACAATTACCGGCAGACCGGCGGCTTGAGCAGCCCGTAGTGCGAAATCCCGGTTTTGCCGGTGATTATCATCGTCATGGCGGTTTTCCGTCATAACCAGCATGAGGGGAGAATCCAGGTGGGATTGGCAGATCAAAAAGTCGCAGCAGCGCTCCCGAAGGCGCCGGAGGTACTCGGAACGGTGGGAGGCTTCTCCAGTCAATTCAATTATTTCAGCCAGGCGAACTTTAGGATAGACCGCCTGATCCCGGCCAACCAGTTCCTGCAGCATGGCCAGTAGCTTTTCTTCCGAAGCGTTCAAGAAGTGTTTTCGGGCCTGGTAGGGTAGATTGCTCAGATCAATCCAGGCATTGGATACATCGAGCACTTCCTCACCCTTCTTGCCCGGTTGGGCACCGCTTTTCGCTGCGAGCAGCTTTTTAATGATGTCTGATACAAAGTAAAGGACAAGGACCACCAGGGCCAAAAAAATCAGCTGCGCCATTGTAACCCTCCCATAATGCCGGGTAAAATCATGTTCTTATAATACCCAAATTGAGCTGCCTTTTCTATGGTTTGGGGGTGTTTAAAGGCGGTATTTTACCTGGGACCCTTTTGCCCGCAGGTTTTTCGGTATAGAATGTTTAATAGATTATCGCTGTAAAATCGGAAAACCCAAATTCAGCGGTAAGCTTAAGACAAGGAGGCAGGGCATTGAAGTACTTGAGCAGCAGAGGAAAATATACTTGTGATTCAGCGGCCTTGGCCATAAAACTGGGTTTATCACCCGACGGAGGACTATTCGTCCCCGAGAGGATTCCAGTATTGACTGATCCACAATTGCAGTTTATGGCCGGCAGGGATTATAAAGAGCGGGCTGCGCTGGTTTTAGGGGAATACTTGAGTGATTTTAGTGCTCCGGAAATAGAAGGCTGCGTTCAGGCGGCCTATTCAGAGGGAAAGTTCGACCATTCGGAGGTGGCACCGCTCCACCCTCTCGGTGACAACACCTATGTACTGGAGTTGTGGCACGGCCCAACCTGCGCCTTCAAAGACATGGCCCTGCAGATGCTTCCCCACCTGCTCACTACCAGCATGGTCAAAACCGGGGAGAAAAATCAGGTTTTGATTTTGGTAGCCACTTCCGGCGATACCGGGAAAGCAGCCCTGGAAGGATTCCGGGATGTAGAAGGAACCCGGATAGTGGTCTTTTTCCCGGAAGAAGGGGTCAGCCAGGTGCAGAAACTGCAGATGCTCACCCAGGAAGGGGAGAATGTGCTGGTTGCAGCGGTTAAAGGCAACTTTGACGACGCCCAGAATGGGGTAAAGGCCATATTTTCAGATGTCAAAATGGCTGAAGCGTTGAGAGCCAGGGGATATGAGCTTTCATCGGCCAATTCTATCAACTGGGGGCGCCTGGTTCCGCAGATAATTTATTATATTTCGGCTTACCTGGATGCGGCCCGTTGCGGTGCCATAAAACCCGGTGAACCGGTAAACGTGGTGGTTCCGACCGGCAATTTTGGAAACATCCTGGCCGCTTTCTATGCCCGCTGCATGGGCATTAACATCAAACGGCTGATATGCGCCTCGAACGCCAACAACGTCCTTACTGAGTTTATCAATACCGGCACCTATGACCGTTCCCGGGAGTTCCATAAAACCATTTCGCCCTCCATGGATATACTCATATCATCCAACCTGGAACGGCTGTTGTTTGAAATGACCGGGCGGGATGCCGGACGGGTGTCAGCCTGGATGGAACAATTAAAAGACCAGGGATGCTACACGGTTGAGGATGATGTCCAGGCCAAAATCAAGGAGATATTCTGGGCTGATTACGCGTCAGATGAAGAGACCAGATGGACCATCGCCCAGACCTGGGATAAATATCGGTATTTAATTGACACCCATACTGCGGTGGGACTGAATGTCTATCAGAAATACCGGGAAGCCACTGGGGATGCTGCTCCGGTAATTGTCGCCTCGACCGCCAGCCCCTACAAGTTTGGAGGAAGCGTCAGCCAGGCCCTGATGGGGGACAAAGCAGACCAGTGGAGCGAATTCGAGGCTTTGCAGGCCCTGGAGAAGCTGACCGGAGTGCCTATACCCAAAGCCATAAAAGGTCTGGAAGACAAGGCGGTAAGGTTCAATCTGTCAACCAGCCGGGATCAAATGGGGGATGTGCTGCTCACCAACCTGTAGTAAAAAGCATATTGACGCAAACTGCCAGAGTGAGCGACGGAAGCACCATCCAGGCACCACGATTTGCGCTCCGCTACGCTTCGCATATTATTAAGGTTGCGGAGAGCAAGGCATAAAATAGGCCCGTGAGTGAGGCGTACAAAAGTACGTTGATTGAACGGGCCTGTTTGTAACGCAGCTATACGCTTTTGTCGACGCTCTGAGGGATGGCTTTTAGGGCTATCCCTTTTTGAATCACTGTTATTCAGGAAAACCTTTAATAAACAAGTCCATCAACTGGTGGCCCTCTTTCACATGCAGCCCGGCTTGGGCTGCGTCTTCATCATAGACGTCCGGACCCTCTGCAAAGGGCTGCCGGGAGTCAAATACCAGGTAGGGAACCGGCTCGCGGCTGTGGGTTTTAATAGCAATCGGGGTGGGGTGATCGGGAAGCAGCATTATCCTGACATCGGACAAGCTGTCCAGTTCCTGCCTGACCAGGCCTACCACCTGGCTGTCGATCTGTTCGATGCTCCAGACCTTTTTGCTGATGCTGCCCTGGTGTCCACACTCATCAGGTGATTCGATATGAAGATAGACGATGTCCTGGCCACGTTTTAGCTCATCCAGAGCCGCCCGGGCTTTCCCGGCAAAATTGGTTTCAATCCCCCCGGTGGCCCCGGGCACCACGACCGGATTAAGGCCAGCGCAAAGCCCCAGGCCTTTTACCAGGTCGACTGCGGCGATCACCGAGCCATTAAGGCCATAGCGCTTCTCAAAAGTGGTCAGGGCCGGTTTATGTCCTTCACCCCAAAACCAGATGGAAGTAGCGGGCTTCAAACCGGCCTTAACCCGTTCAATATTTACCGGATGTCCAACCAGGATGGGTACGCTCCTTTGCATCAAGTCCAAAAGGATTTGGGAATCGCTACCTCCGGGTAGGTATTCGCCCACTACTCGGTCCGATATATCGTGGGGGGGGGTCAAGTGCAGGTCTTTACCGCGACCGCCTTTCCACACGAGGAGGTGGCGGTAGCTTATACCCGGGTAGAAAGAAAAATTGGAGCCGTTCAAGCTTTCCTGAAGGGTTTTGATTATTTGGCCCGAGTCGCTGCTGCTGATTTCTCCTGAGCTGTAGTCGATCATGGTTTTGGCCGCATAATCATTCTCGGCCGACAGGGTGACCAGGTTGCAGCGCAGGGCCAGGTCGTTTTCAGCCAGCTCCACTCCCATGCTAACCGCTTCCAGGGGGGAGCGTCCCGAGTAGTAGCGGCTCGGATCATAGCCCAGCACCGACAGGTTGGCCACATCACTTCCCGGTGGAAAGTTGGCCGGTATGGTCGATACCAGGCCTATCCGAGAATCCTTAGCCAGGGCATCTATGTTGGGGGTGCGGGCGTACTGCAAAGGGGTACGGCCGCCCAGATCATTTATTTTGTAGTCTGCCATCCCGTCGGCCAGAATGACCAGGTATTTCAATACATTCATCTCCTGACATCGACAATTTTAATCAAGTATATCATTTTCCGGCTCGGCAGTGGGAAGGAGATGATGGCCTGTTGTTTCTACTATATAATGAAGGTAAGTTTATCATGAAAATCTGGCGGGGTGCAGGTGATGCTCGCGGCCTATTGCAGCCTATACCGGGCTGCGGCGGAATTAGTTCTATATAGAACTTATCAAATCATATATTCGATAACCGACTGGGGGAACAAGGCTGGCAGATTAGTGCTAAAAAAGCTCTTCATTTCCTCCAGGCGATCGGGTGTATAGATGTATTTTCCATAGCCAAACTGGCCGTATTTAAAACGGCGTCCTTTTTCCTCATCCATAGGCAGCTGGTTGCCGGAAAACACCTGGTCTATAACCTGGCGCGCACGTTTGGTAAAACGATGCGATATGATTTCGAAATGAAGTTCGGCACTGGTAAGCAGGCCGAGCCGCTCTTTTAGCAGGTGAAGCAGCTCGAGATATTCGTGCTCCCAGCCGTCTTCTAAAAATACCGGAGCCAGCAGGATTCCAGGCGGATATCCCCGTTTTATTACTTCACCCAGCGCATCTAGCCGTTCGTTGAGAGAAGGGGTGCGGCGTTCGTACCGGGCGATTATTGCGGGGGTGTTCAGACTGTAGCGGATTCGGGTATGACCGCGATGCTCGGCGCTCAAGATAGATTCCGGACAGGGGAATTTGGTGGCCAGGCGCAGTCTTCCGAATTCCTGGCCGGCAAAGAAGACAATTGCTCTGAACAAGGCCCCACTTATGTGCTCTACCGGCACCGGATCGGCGGTGGCCGAAGCTTCAAATACGGTAATCTCAGGTTGACGCGCTTTTATATATGATTCGGTCTTGTGGAGGATCTCATCAACATTTACATAAAGCCTGGTATAAGGCTTCTTCCCCAAATTGGTGTTTAAATAGCAGTACTGGCACATACCCGGGCAGCCGGTTACCAGCGGCAGCTGAAAATGAGCCGATGGTTTGCAACTGGCAAACTCCAAACCTTTTCTAACTCCAATGACCAGGGTGTTCTTACCCTGCACAAACGCCTGGGCCTGTGTTTTGCCGGGTATACCGGTCACCCGGTTGTGTGATTGTAAAAAAGCGGCTTTAAGGCCTCTATCCTTGAAGGTTTGATAAATATGATTACCCAGGGGAAATTTAAGCGCATCCTGCTCAAAAAGGTACCTGGTATAGGGAAGGGTGCATGTGGCGTCTGAATTTATTTTGATCACCTCTCATGCGGTTAGTATGTCCTTTTTTAAGAAATATGAAAGTTGAAAGGCCGATCATGCGAATACTATTAGTAATAAAACTGCTTTGAATAATATTTCAACCCCTTGTCCGGATTTGAATATAATTTCATGATATGAAAAGGAAGGGTGTATAAAGTGAAATACGATAATTACGATGTGGCAGTACTGGGATGCGGACCGGCCGGTCTATCGGCAGCCATAAACGCCAGGGTGCGCAACAAAAGGGTGATCGTGATCGGAGCCGACCTTTGCAGCCCCCCGCTGCATAAGGCTCAGAAGATCGAAAATTACCTGGGACTGCCCGGATTGTCCGGTGGGGAACTGCTGGAGCGATTTATGGACCATTTTGAGACGATGGAAATAGAGCGAACCACGGTTAAGGCCAGTGGAATCATGGAGGAAGCGGGCGGGTTTACTGTTCTCTTAGGAGAAGAAGTATTGCAGGCCAGGAGCATCATAATAGCCACCGGCATACCCTATAAACCCACTCTTCCCAGGGAAGAAGAAATGTTGGGCAGGGGACTGGGCTATTGCGCCACCTGTGACGGCCCTCTTTACAGGGGCAAGGATGTGCTGCTTATCGGGCACAGCGATGAAGCTGAGGCCGAAGCCAGGTTTATGGCTGAGATCTGCAACAAGGTTTATTATCTGCCCTTGTACAAGGGCAGCCGGCTAAGTGATGAACGGATTCAGGTCATAAACGAACGCCCGGCTGAAATCATCGGGAAGGATTTTGTAGAAGGGTTGAAGGTTAAGGACGGCACAGTTTACAATATTGACGGCCTTTTCGTCCTGGGCGGGGAGACCGCACCGGATCGTCTGATTCCGGGGCTTGTGGTTGAAGACAAGCACATCAAGGTCAACCGGCAGCAGGAGACCAATATACCAGGGGTTTTTGCGGCCGGAGACTGCACCGGAGCTCCCTATCAGGTGGCCAAATCTGTCGGTGAAGGGCAGGTGGCGGGACTCGGCGCGGCCCGCTACGCCTCGCGCCAGGAATAAAAAAAGTCCGGGTCATTTTCCCGGGCTTCCAGGCCTTTATTTATCCTGTCGGCTGTCGTCTTTGGGCTTGGGCCGGCCGATTAAGCCGAATTCGTAGAACAGGTCATTGACCTGGGCAAAGAGTTCATTGGCGTAGCTCTTGCCGAATTTACCCTTGGCCGCCGCTTCAGAAGGGCTTTCCCGGCGTTTATTAATAGGCATGCATTGCACCTCCTTTTTTATTTAGTATTCTCTGTTTATAAGGGGACTATAACGGATTAGCTTAATACAGTGTCGGTTGGATTCGTTTTGGGTTGGCTGCTTGAAGGTAGACGGCCTGTTGCAGCGGGAAGCCAAGAGCGAGACAGGGGCAGTTTAACAATGGATATTTTACTTAGGAGAAGCTAATTTTTAAACGAGCTTAAAGGACACGAAACTGCCGAAAAAATTGTATTAAGTAGAGTTGACGAATAAAAAGGGTGATGCTATAATAAGATTCGTTGCGGAGCCGTGGTGTAGCGGTTAACATGCCGGCCTGTCACGCCGGAGATCGAGGGTTCAAATCCCTTCGGCTTCGCCATATAAGATTTATCAGGTGCCTGCTCGAATGGGCAGGGACCTTTGCGCCTCGGTAGCTCAGCTGGTAGAGCAGCGGACTGAAAATCCGCGTGTCGGTGGTTCGACTCCGCCCCGAGGCACCATTAAGCGGAAGTGGCTCAGTGGTAGAGCATCGCCTTGCCAAGGCGAGGGTCGCGAGTTCGAATCTCGTCTTCCGCTCCATGAATCAAAAGAGGCGTTACCTTCAAGTAACGCCTTTATTATCGCTCCTAAAGAGTATTGCATAGCGGCGTTGATGTCTGCTATAATTACAAATGCGCGTAAGCGATGAGGTAGGTTAAATTGAGGGCGGATGGCGAAGTGGCTAACGCTGCGGTCTGCAAAACCGCCATTCACCGGTTCGAGTCCGGTTCCGCCCTCCATAATTTTGCCCGGGTGGCGGAATAGGCAGACGCACGGGACTTAAAATCCCGCGGGGGCAACCCCGTACCGGTTCGACCCCGGTCTCGGGCACCACTTGAAAAAAATGACTCGCCGTAGATACGGCGGGTTTTTTGTTTTTTCTGCAGTGGTAGTTAATAGCTTTCTACCTATAAAATTGCCCGTCTGTTAAGGTTAATATTACCTATCCCAAATCATGAAGCCTATACCTGCAATTAACATGCAAGGCCCCTCCTTTTGCAGAGGGGCCTTTAATAGGTGGTTTAAGCTGTAAAACATATATATTAAGAAGTATCGCTTTAGACCTGGCTACGTATAAGGTGGACATTCATTTCAGAATCGGCTTTGCTACCAGTTCCAGGAGCCGTCCGCATTCCAGCGGCTCGGCTTGGCTTCAATCAGCCCCAGTTTGAGTTGAATAGTCTGCGATAGGGTAGTGCGTTCAACGAAGTAGTTCATGTCATCACAGGTCTTGTCAGCCTTATAATTGGCTTCTTTGGCCTGGGCGGCAGTTATGCCGTGCAGCCGGCTGACGTCGAGGTTGCTGGGGTATTTTTTACCCAGTATGTAGGGTGGCGCATAGTATATCCTGGTCTGGTCATCGACGTATACGGTGGTGGTTGGCGGCATGTCAGTATTGATCTTGATAAGGGACCCGACCAGCCCCAGAACGACCAGTACTCCAATAGTAACGGCAATGGTGCTGTACAATCTTTCCATAAGCTCCCCCTCGCAGCAATTGAATTTAATAAAATGGTATATATATAATAAACGAAGAAAAAAGGAAAAAATTTCACTTGCAGGATATTATATATCTAGAGTTTAGTTTAATATACCCGGATTAAAAAAAACAATATCCGGCCATAAGTATAAAAGACGGAATTTATCGATATCTTTGCTTCAGTATGAATTTTTCGCCCATTTCCAGGAATTAATATGCTTGTGCGCATTTTTTGCGAATTTTAACCATATAGGATGCACGGATAAACTTGTCCTAAATAGAGGAACCAAGGTTTTTAATAAAAGGAGGCGAATCTATGAACGATGTAATAATATATGCTTTAATAGGAATAACCGCCGGGCTGTTAAGCGGCTTTTTCGGTGTGGCCGGAGGAATTGTCGTTATTCCCGCCTTGATCTACATCGCCGGTTTCAACCAGCTAACGGCGCAAGGCACCTCGTTAGCCATTCTGCTGCCGCCGGTTGGACTGCTTGCCTTTTTACAATACTATAAATCAGGTCATGTCGATATAAAAGCGGCGGTTGTTATCTGCGTACTTCTCTTCATAGGAGCCTTTTTTGGCGCCAAATTGGCCCACAACGTTCCGGCCACCGTCTTAAAAAAGGGGTTTGCCCTGATGCTGCTCCTGGCCTCGGTAAAGATATTGTTTGATAAATAGAACCTGCGTTATTCGCAGGTTCTATCAAAGAGCTTAATAATTGTTAGTAGATTACCGAGCGGCTGCCTCATATTGCGCCAGCAGGTTTTTGGCTTCTTCCAGTTCTATGTAACTCAGGCTTTGTTTGAGTGCCATCAGAGCCTGAGAATAGTCCTTTGCATTATAGAGATCTTTGGCTCGATTTAACCAGGCCTCGGCCTGAATCATCTGCACTTCGTATATTTGGATTTGGGCTAGGCGATGGGTTTCGGTTTCCAGTGAGCTGACCTGACTGAAGGCCACCAGGGCATTCTCATAATCCCCGGCATTTCTATACTGCCTGCCCAATTCGTAGTTTATCCGGGCCTGCTGCTTTTCGTAGGTGGGTACTTCCCAGGCTCCCCATACGATAAAAGCTATAGTAAAAACAATAACCGATACTCTCACTAGTTTGCCCCAGAATCCAACCGGTTTACCGCTGAGCAACTTTGCCAGTGACACGACTAAGGATAGTAATAATAGTATTAAAGAAACGCCGACAATGTTGCCCCACACAAGGAATTCCCCCTAAGTCAATTATTGTACGAGAAGCAGCTTTTTAGAAATTCATCTGTACTTCCTCCATTGAGACAATACCATAAGCCGCGAAGCAGTGCAAATATTTAGAACCCGTTGCCATAATCCGCAGCAAAATGTTGGGAACAATTGCGGAACATGTTAGAATTATTACATACATGGATTAAGAATGAAGAAAATGTCAAAGCAAGATATGGGAAATCGTATTCTCTGGGCTGCACGCCTGATGGCCTTCTTATTCATAGTACTGCTGGTAGTTGTGTTCATGAATTCATTAAGCGGGGCCGAGCCTTTATCCAAAAAATTACCCGGCCTGGTTATCCAACTTCTGCCGGTCCTGGCAGCGCTTCTGGTTTTGCTAGTGTATTGGCGCAATACTTTCTCCAGCCGGCATAGCGTTTATGATTGTTAGTGTTATTTTTACTGTGTTCTTTAAAACCTACACCAATATATACTCCTTTTTATTACTATCAATACCCCTGGCTATAATCGCCTTGTTGTTTTTGGAACGGAAGCAGCCGCTAAGAATCCAGACAGAACTGGTTAATAGACGAAAAAATGGGGGGAGGGAAGGCATCAGTGCTGAAGGACAACCGGCTTCAGGGAGAATTCGACGCGCAGACCAAATTGCTTTCCGAGCAGGTACGACGCACCATGCAAGATGTTTTCAACGATTTTAACGCCCGTGATTCTTTGGAAAAATCCGGTGCAGCCCATGCTGCCGCGCGTAAAGGAATTGACGTATTGCACACCGGAATTATCAGCCTGATAGATAAACTAGGCTGGTCGGAGTTGTCCCGCAAGCAATGTGTTTATCTTGAAGAACTGGGCAGGGATTACCTTTTAAAGGAGAAAAAATTCATTATCAACGAATGTGTAGCCAGAACCGGGCAGCCGGTTGCTCCTTATGTCGAGGAACTGATCAATAATATATTGCCCGACCTGGAAATAATGGCGGCCGTCCATCAAAATCGGAGTAAAATTAGGAATAGCCAGTTACGAGCCAAGGCCCGGAGCATCTGGCCAAAAATAAGACCCGTTTTAAGCCATTTATTGGCTTTAGGTCTGGGGCTTTTACTGGGGAAATATCTGATATAACCTTAAGGCAGTAGCGATACTGCTTCGACTTAAAAATCAGCCCGGGCAGGATTCCGTTTAAGCAATGTTGAATAGTTGTATCAAATCCCTTAGTTACACACGCAATCATTTTCATTCATTTGCAGCAACTCACATGTTCAATTAGTGCATTTCGTTTAAACCCTGGTAAACACTAATTATCCCACTTCGAGCGGGAAAGGAAGAGTCATTAATGAACAAGAAGCGGAATGTGATTCTGAAAAGAATCGTCGAGTTCTACCTTGATTCTCCTGAATTTAACGGTATTCCTCATTGGCAACTGCATGCCGAAGTGGGCGGGACCATCAGTGACATAAACCAGCAGCTGGAGCAGTTGTTGGAAGAAGAGGAGATAGTTCTTAACACCATGGGCTACCCCAATATAAAAAAATACGAAGTAGCTCCACGTGATGAACAGCTTATGGCGTTGAAGAACTGGCAGAACGAGCGTATCAGCGTATTCCCCTCCGAGAAGCACCTGCTGGGAGTGATAGACCAGGAATACCTTGAACAGCCTTATACCAGGATGGTGGCAATGGGTAAACCGCAGCTGGCGCCTCGCTATTTTTCGCTCGGTGTGTTAGAGCAGTATTTAAATGATCCGCGCTACATTGTCGAGCATACGGATTATTGGGGATCAATATTAGAAGCTGCCGCATTTGAAGAGTTTGAACCGTATTTGCTGCCCAACTTTGGATTGGGTTACCGGGAAAACGGAGACAGGATAATTTTTGTTTCCCTGCGCTACCTTTCCAAGATGCCTGCCGAAGACCAATTACACTGGAAAGGTTTTATGCTGCCGTGTGACATTAGAATCGCCAATAAACCGCCCGGTTCACTCAAGAGGGCGGTATTTTAACGGCTAGCTAAAAAGTGCCGGTCAAAAATATGATCAGCGCTTTTTTTATATCCTAGGATTAATTTACCCGAGTATTATTTCCTTTAAATGCCGTTTAGGCACATGATGTATTCCTTCTTTGTCGCGCCAGTATTGAACCTGGTCGTTTTGCATGACTTCAAGTTCAACGATTTCCCGAGGTTTGCCCAGGGCTATCACCAGCATTATTTCATATCTTTCCGAAATCTTTAAAACCGTTTTGAGCTTGTCCTTTTTTATGCCAGCTATAATGCAGCCACCCAGCCCCAGCTCTGCTGCGCCGAGAAGAATACTCTGGCAGGCAATGCCTGCATCTATCGGAGTATAGGGGCTGGACCACTGTGAGTCTGACAATATCACAATATAAGCGGAGGGGCGTTCTCCTTCAACCGGACCGGGCCAATCCTTGAGGTAGGCAGCCCAGGCCAGTGCTGGATAGATGGCTTTATTCTTCTTGGGATCGCAAAAAAGCATGTAGCGCAAGGGCTGCTTGTTGGCTGCGGAAGCTGAAAGCCGGGCCAAGTTGACCAGACTTTCCAGGGTGGGCCGGTCAATGGCATGATTCTCATGAAAACGTCGGTAGCTGCGATTTTTCATGACCAGTTCTTCAAGGCTCATAATTAACAACACCTCATTCATATTTGCCGTTGTGGCAAAGGTCAGTCTCTATAACAACAAGAATTGGCTAATAGAGCCAGTGTTTATATTTTGGCAGATTTGGTTAATAAAATAAACCGGAAATAAAGGCGCTCTGTGGGCTTGCCAAGTAATTAGAGATTGTGCCATGATGAATACGCTGGTATTTATAATGAAGTAATAATTATGAAGAATTTTCTAAGAAAGGATGAGCTCTTAAAGTGAACCGATTTGATATTACTGAAAAGACAGGATACTCCGGAGCCTGGATTATAATGTTCATTCTGTTTGTAGCCGGGATCGTAGTATGGTTTGCCTTTTCTGCTATTGCTGCACTGATCATTGCCGCCGTGGGAATGCTGGCCAGCCTCTTCTTCCGTCAGCGCGGAAAAAAACGGGTGGGCCACTCCATTGAACTAAACGATCGGGGCATGGTTTTTTACGAAGAGGAGCAGGCTCGCTGTATTGCCTTTGCGGAAATTAAACAAATTACATTCTCCAGGATTCCGGGGAAAAAAGATGTGTACATTATAGAAACCACGGTGGGAAACAAACGAACCTTGAATCCAGAGGATTATGAAAACGGCGGCGTTCTGAGAGCCAGACTTCAGGAAAGTTTCACCGCCTACAACTGCCGTATTATAAGCTAACAACCGCAGAGGATTGTTCTATAATGTCTAAGCCAAACAAGTATCTGCTTATTATAGTTGCAGTACTGTTTATGGGAGCGGGAGCCGGGTATTATGTTTATCACCGGGATCACGCTCAGCCCATTCAGCAGGCTCAGCCACCTGCGCCCTCAGCAGGCAGCGGCACCAGCACTGCTGTGCCTGAGTCCAATCACCAGGTTGCGCCTGAAAACCCCTATGTTTTGAAAATCCTCGGCTCATCCAGTAACTTGAGTGAAAAGCAGAAAAATAGCATGTCCAGGTGGCGGGAACAAGTGGAGGAAATGGCCCGAAAAAGACCGGAAGGTATTGTGCTCAACGGGCCAGCCAGCCGATCCTCGGTCAGCCTTACTTTTGACGACGGTCCCGACTCAGAAATTACCCCGCAAATACTGGAGATACTTAAAAAGGAAGGGGTAAAAGCAAGCTTTTTTGTGACCGGCCAACAGTGCAATAAATTTCCGCTCCAGGTTCAAAAGATAAACGACCAGGGGCATCTGGTGTTAAGTCATACTTATTCCCATAGGCAGCTGGATTTAACTTCCCGGGAGACGGTGAACCAGGAGATAACAATGACCGATCAGGCGATTGACAAGCTTACCGGCAGGACGCCACGGGGTGTACGCCCGCCGTACGGGGCGGTAAATCAAATGGTAGTCGATGCGCTTGATGCCCAAGGGAAGCTAACCATTCTCTGGTCAATTGACACCTTGGACTGGGCAGGGGATGAAGCCGTAACGGTTGCCGCCAATGTGCTCGACAACGTGCGCCCCGGTGACATTATCCTTATGCACAGTATCGGTGGTCGGACCAACACTGTAAAGGCTCTGCCCGTGATTATAAAAGGTCTTCGTGAAAAAGGTTATACCATGGTGCGGATCGACGAACTCCTGCAGAGAGAGCTCTAATTATGACCAAACTTAATTAATGCCACAAATCTATGTTTTTACCAGCATACTTTTCTAAAGACATGCTTTTTTTATTTTTAAGAGAATGATAAAATGACTGTGAGCTTTACATAAAGACAGTGCGGGATGAACCCGCCACAAAAGCCACGAAGGCTGGATCCTGCCCTGGGGCAGGTTTTGTCTGGGGGGCTTTTTGTATTTTGACCAGAAAGCCGGCCCCGTTTAAAAAGATATTTTGTCACCAAGTTTTTAAGGACTAGTGCTGTATGCTATACTATTCCAAGACTTGGTACCAACAGCAGTGGAGAAAGACGGGAGGGGCAGCCTTGAAAATTGCGGTTATCGACGGCCAGGGTGGAGGAATAGGCCGGGTTATAGTAGAAAAGCTGCGCCATGAAATTGGGCAAAACTGCATCATTATAGGCCTGGGCACCAATGCGGTAGCCACTTCGGTAATGTTAAGGGCCGGAGCCAACGAAGGAGCCAGCGGAGAAAACGCCGTTATGTTTAATGTTGGCCGGGTAGATGTCATTGTCGGATCAGTTGCCATTATTGCAGCAAACGCCTTTTCGGGAGAAATGAGCGCGCCTATGGCGGCCGCCATAGCGTCATCTCCGGCCGTAAAGGTCCTGCTTCCATTAAACCGTTGCGGCATAGAAATATCAGGCGCAAGCGATGAACCACTGCCGGTGCAGGTGGATCAACTGGTTTACCGGGTAAAGACCCTTTATATGAACCGTAAGTAACAACCCATCTAAGAAAGGTGGTCTCTTGTATGTGTAAAAACATGCCTCCTCTGGAATTGGCCATTCAGTTTCATGGACATATTTGCCCCGGGCTTCTTATGGGGGTAAGGGCAGCCGAGTTTGCCCTGGAGAAACTCTCTGTCGACCCCGACGTTGACGAAGAGCTGGTGGCAGTGGTTGAAACCGACTCCTGCGGGGTGGATGCCATCCAGTCCATCCTGGGATGCACTTTTGGGAAGGGCAACCTTATCTTCAGAGACTTCGGAAAGAACGTGTACACGATTGGAAGCCGTGAAAAAAACCAGGCCATTAGAATTGCCCAGCGCTATGGAGTGAAATTCAACCCGGATTGGCCCCGATATAAAGAACTGTCGGAGCTTGGGTCCCCGACTCAGGAGGAACTTCAAGAAAAGGAAAGCATTTTGGGAGCCATGTTTGAAAAGGTCATGACCATGCCCTTTGAGGAGCTCTTTAAATGGGAAGAAGTGGCTTTCGAAATGCCTGGCAAAGCCCAGATAGTTGAGACGGTGCAATGTCAGAAATGCGGCGAGGGAGTTATGAAGACTCGCACGGTGTCCAGTGATGGCGGGCTGGTTTGCCTGTCCTGTGCTGCTGCTTCGGAGGTGGCGTAAAAATGTGTGAATCCAATGTTTATATCAATCGCAATGGAAAAGAAGAACTGGTTATGGAAAGGGTGGATAGAATCATCCCCAGTCTGGACAACCAGATCTATATGGAAAACGTTTTTGGGGAGCGCAAAGTAATCCAGGCTAGAATCAAAGAAATGGAGCTGGTTCATCACCGCATCATTCTCGACGAGTTGGCAGAGCAGCCTGCGGTCAGGGAAGCCGAGATTTGGTTGGAGCCCCAGACTGATCATGGCCATTTTCACGCCGGGGAGGAAGTGGCCCTAAAGGTTTTGAAAGGTTACAACATGAAGCCCGACAAACACGGCGTCCATAAGGCAAAAGCGGTTATAGCAGCCGAGCAGGGACAGCGTGAGCTTGAAATTCACGATCACCACGGTACCCCGGAAATAAATCTGGGGCATGAAGCTGATGGGCTTATTCAAATTTATGTGCATGAAGCAGGCGAAAAGGAACTCTACGGCAAGATTGCCCTGGAAATAGGCCATCATCATCATCACGGTCTACCAGCTATGGGCATCCCCCTGGAGATCGTGCCCTGCGGATACAGCCACGCCCGTATGGGTGAAAACTATGAAATCATGGTTTTAAAAGATGGCGAACCGCTGCCCGGAGCCGAAGTGATGGCTACATTCGTCGGCACTAATCATCAAGACTACCCGCACCGGCTGGTGGCCGACGAAGATGGAAAGGCCAGGCTGTTTCTATCATCACGGGGCAACTACCTGTTCAAAGTGCAGGAGGGAAATGTGATAAGCACCTTTACCCTGGTAAAGAGCTTCTAAATGTAAATAAATAATAATCGTGGAAAAACCACTTGATTCAGCAAATATGTAAAAAAATAAGAGATTTTTTCGTTTTACAAGATAAAGGAATTACATTCTTGATGTAGAATTAGGGAAAAAGAGGATATCATGAAGAATCTCTCTTATAGAATTCCCTGGTTGATACACTAAAACGGTAAAGTAAAGCTGATGCCATGAAGGTATTGATTCAGTCAATATCTGCATGGTTTTTTCTTTAGTATGGCAGTGAGTTCATGAAACTGCCCCAGCCTATCTAGCCTGGCAAGAGCTTTGGCGGGCTTTTATTGGTAGGTTGGCCTGTACAGTCATACGAATGTACTGGAAAAACAACATAAGGCTCTCCGAGCGGTTTAGCCTGTAGCCAGAAGGCCATGGCGGATCGCCTGTGGGTTTACCGGGAAACCAGTAAGCCTCCCGTGTTTGGAAAGGAGAACGCACCAAGCTGCAGGAACAGGTAGGCCTGGATGCTCTTGAGGGGCGTTCAGGCCTATTTTTTCTGGACGATGAATGAGCCAGTATTATTGGAAACGCCACCATGAAGGTGATTAATGGCAGGACCCATTAATTGCTGAAGTGGTGTTTTTTTGTTCCCGGACAGAAAGCTTTAAGGTGAACAATCGTTTCGTCGACCGGGGAATAGAGGAGGTGAAGGGGAAAAGGAGATTTTGCCAGATTGTATGATTATTTCACAGTCTAGGAGGGATACATTTGAGTGCAATTTTAACTGACGGGGTCATCAAGGTCGAAGGCAATTGCAAGGCCTGCGACCATTGCACCTCGGTCTGTCCCACGGGTGCAATTCACGGTTTGCTGGGACAGAAGCATAATATTGAATTCAAAAAGTGCTTGAATTGCGGCCAATGCCTGGTCAACTGCCCGTTCGGACGTATCAAGGAAGCCAGCATGATGGAGCAGGTCAAAGCGGCCATGAAAGACCCCAACAAGTATGTGGTGGTTCAAGAAGCCCCGGCGGTTCGTGTGGCGCTGGGAGAGCCCTTTGGTTTGCCGGTGGGCACCAACGTGAAAGGCAAAATGCATGCCGCCCTGCGCAAACTGGGTTTCAAACAGGTATATGACACCGAGTTTACCGCCGACCTTACCATAATGGAAGAGGGAACCGAGCTTATCAACCGGGTATTTAACGCAGTAGGAGCGGTTAAGGATGAACATGCCGGCCCATTGCCCCAGTTTACTTCCTGTTGTCCGGCCTGGATCCGCTATGCGGAGATAAATTATCCCAAAATACTGCCTTATCTATCGAGTGCCAAATCGCCTCAACAGATGTTCGGAGCGGTGGCCAAGACCTACGCGGCCCAGAAATTGGGTGTTGATCCGGCCAAGATGTATGTGGTTTCGGTCATGCCCTGCACAGCTAAGAAATACGAGTGTGAACGCCCCGAATTCATCGCCAGCGGGCACAAGGATGTGGATGCCGTAATAACCACTCGTGAACTGGCCGACTGGATCAAAGAAGCCGGAATCGATTTTGTGAATCTCAAAGACGAAGAGGCTGACAAATTGATCGGCTCCTCCACCGGAGCCGCCACTATCTTCGGCGTAACCGGCGGGGTTATGGAAGCCGCCTTGCGCACCGCCTATGAAATTTTAAGCGGTCAGACCCTGCCGGCGGTTGAATTTAAATCAGTTCGGGGAAGGGCGCCGGTTAGGGAAGCCTCGGTAGATATACCGATCAAAGCACTGGGGGGGAAACCGCTGACCGTTAATGTGGCTATCGTTACTGGTACCAAGTACGTAGGAACGTTGATCGAAGACGTCCTGGCCGGCCGAAGCCCCTATCACTTCATAGAAGTTATGAACTGCCCGGGCGGCTGCATTAATGGCGGCGGACAGCCGATAAGGCATGACGCTTATTAAAAGGGGAGGTGAATTTTAGATGACTCTGTTTTCGGAATCAGGCGGTATAACCCGCCGCCAGTTTTTCAAAGGTTCGGGAATGCTTCTGGTAAGCGCGGTGATAACCGGGATTTTCGCCAAAATAGGATTTGACGCTTCGGCGGCCAGCGATGAGTATATCAACAAGCGCATTGCTGCCATGTATACCCTGGATGAAAAAATGACCCTGCGCAAGTCGCATCTCAACCCGGAAATAACTCAAATTTACAAGGAGTTTTTATCACCCGGGGAAGTCAAACCCCTCACCGAAAAGTCGGAGCGCCTTCTCCATACCAAGTACGGCAAAGACATTCCGGCCTTGATCGAAGAATTGAAGGAACCGCATGAGACCAGCGCTCAGCCTGGCGCCAACCATGCAGCATAAGGAGGGGAAAGGATGAATGATACACAAGGCAAGGTCCTGAAGCACGGGGATTCGACCCGTACCATGCACTGGGTGCACCTGCTCTGTTTCATAATTTTAGGGCTGACCGGGATAGGATTTTACTGGGACATCGCATTCATTGAAAACATTTTTGGCGGCAGCGCCAACTCTTCGCTGGTTCATCGCTGGGCCGGAGTGGTATTCCTGGTCGGGCCGTTTCTTTATATTTTCTTCAATTTCAATCGTTTTGCCCGCTTTATGGATACCATATCCCATATAAGCAAAGACGATTGGGGCTGGTTAAAGGTGATGGGGGGCTACCTGCCCTTTATTAAAGTCGATCATGTTCCTCCCCAGGATAAATACAACGCCGGTCAGAAGATGCTGGGCTGGCTGATCATCATCGGCTGTCTGTTGATGATATTAACCGGCTTTCCCATGTGGCTGATGCGGGATGCGGTTCTGGCCGTATTTTTGAGCCTCTGCTACAATGTCCACTTCTGGACGGCTATAATTTTGATTATCCTGGTGGGCGGGCATTTCTTCCTGGCCGCCATTCATCCCAAGTCCCGGGTCGAGTTTTCTTCAATGATGCTGGACGGTTATATTGATGCTGAAATAAGCGCCCACCATAATGAAAAGTGGTTTAAAGAGCTGAAACAAGATGCCTAAAAACCTATTTGCAAAATGCCATTCATGGGGCAGAACCGCCTGGCGGACTGCCCCGCTTTTTATAGGGGTTATACCAAAAGTTGAAAATTATTGTTGCAGGAATTAAGAAAAATATGCAGAATAGTTGATAATAATCGGTGCCATGAAGGTGCCTTGTTTTGTTGCTTTATTAATAAACATTCTTTAAAGATGAGAACTGTGCCATGAAGGCATTGTAGGTGTTGCAATGTCTTTGTGGCTTTTTATTTGCCCATATTACATTGTAGAAGCGAAAGAGTAAAAATAGTTTCGGGAGGTCTTACCATGCACATTCCAGATGGTTATTTGAGCCCTCAGACAGCTATAACCATGATGGCGGTTATGGTGCCGGTGTGGGGAGTTGCGGTAAAGAAGGTAAGGGAAAAGTTGAAAAAGAAGGATGTCCCTCTTCTGGCCATCGGGGCGGCTTTCAGCTTTACCATAATGATGTTCAACCTGCCCATACCGGGAGGAAGTTCGGCGCATGCTGTCGGTGCAGTTTTACTTGCTATACTGTTGGGCCCCTGGGCAGCCGCTATCGGGGTGTCGGTTGCCTTGATAATTCAGGCTTTGATCTTCGGCGACGGAGGCATTCTGGCGGTTGGGGCCAATTGCTTCAATATGGCTTTTGTTATGCCTTTTATTGGGTATGGAGTTTATAAGCTGGTCCGGGGCAGTTCTGACCCCATGTCGGGGCGGGCCATTTTCGCTTCCATCCTGGCAGGCTACGTAGGGCTTAATATGGCTGCCTTTTTCACGGCAGTGGAATTTGGATCACAATATCAGCTATTCAAAGCTGCCGACGGAACTCCACTATATTTTATGTATTCGCTTAAAACCGCCATTGCTGCCATGATGAGTGAGCATATGATTCTGGCCGGCCCGGTTGAGGGTATAGTAACCGGGCTGGGGATGTGGTTTGTGGGTCGCAATTATCCTGAACTACTAGGTTCGGCGAAAATGCCCTCAATGCTTGACGACCTTAGTTTGGAGGGGAAGTAAATGTTTAAACAGTATAAAAAACTCTGGCTTGGTTTGATTGTTTTGATCATCCTTTCCCCTTTGGGTCTCATCGCCACCGGGACCGCATTTGGGGAATGGAGCACTGAAGAGTTGATGAAAGAAGTCGGTTTTATTCCCCAGGGATTAGAACGGTTAGCTGACTTCTGGAGCCATGCTCCTATGCCGGACTATGCCGTTCCGGGAATGGAAGGAAGCTTTATTTCGTCAGCCGGTGGATACATTATTTCAGCGCTGGTTGGTATTGCCCTGGTGGTGGCGGTAATTGCTCTTTTCTCCAAGATAGTAAAAGAATGAGTATGAAGAATCATGCGATTGGCACCCTGCCGGCCTGGATGGCAGATCCCGCTTCCGATTCTGAAAATACTGGTCGAAAGGGTGGCGGCACAAGCTTTTTGCACAAAACCCTGCGGGAGATAAAAACAGCCCTGGCCAATGACCTACAGACCGAGCAACTGGCTGCCCAGCCTGGTTTGCTGCAGAAAATCGATCCTCGTATTAAGCTGCTGGGGCTTATCATACTGGTAACGGCTGCCGGTCTGACCAGGAGCATTGCGGCCTTGCTATTTTTGGCTGTACTTTCAGCAGCTCTAATGCTTGCGTCCCGGCTGCCGGTATGGACATTGCAGAGGAGGATCTGGGGGATTATCCCGCTTATAAGCCTACTGGCGGCTGCTCCCGGAATGTTAAGCATTTTTAATCCAGGCGTGCCTCTTGTGGTTTTGCTGTCTGATCCGGAAGTTATAAGAATTGGAAGTTTTAATTTGGCAGGGCCTATATACATCAGCCAACAGGGAGTAACAGCGGCCGTTTTCCTTTTTATTAGAACCGGCCTGTCGCTTTCTCTGGGGACCCTTCTGGTTTTGACAACCCCGGTAAACCGGTTGCTGCACTCTATAAAAGTTTTAAAGGTCCCCACCCTTATGGTTATGATCCTGGAAATGAGCTACCGTTATTTGATACTGCTGCTCACTGTTTCCTTGGAGATGTTTGAGGCTCGAAAAATGAGAACTGTTGGAGCTATGAAAGGTAGCACCCAGAGAAGGGTGGTGGGGTCGTCGGTTGCGGCCCTGTTCGAACGCAGTATATCCCTGTCCGATGAGGTGTTCCAGGCCATGACCGCCCGGGGTTATACCGGCGAAGCGGTCAGCATAGAGCCATTGGCCCTGCGAACATTGGACTTTACTGCTTTTGTGTTTATAATAGGGTTAGCTGCCACAACGGTATTTTGGAGGAGCTTTTTTGGATAAAGCAGTATTTAGTCTAAGAGGGGTTGAGTTTTCATACCAGAATAGCAACCCCCTGTTGTCTGGTTTAAACCTGGATATATACTACGGTAATAGCGTCTGCCTGCTGGGGGCCAACGGTTCCGGCAAATCAACCGTCTTAAAAATGCTGTGCGCCCTGTTGTTCCCGACCAGGGGGTCGTTTAAAGCCTTTGGCGATGAGATAAGTGAGGCTTTGATGGAAAATGACCGCTATGCCAAGGAATACCGGCGCCGGGTTGGCTTTGTATTCCAAAATTCGGAGGCCCAGTTGTTTACCACGCGCATCTGGGATGAAATCGCCTTTGGACCATTGCAGCTGGGACTTGCCGCCCATGATGTCAGGCAAAGGGTGGAAGATATTGCCCATTTGCTGCGCATAGATGACCTGCTGGAGCGTTCACCCTATCGCTTGAGTGGAGGGGAAAAAAAGAAAGTAGCTCTGGCCTGCGTGCTGGTAATGAACCCCGAGGTTTTGATTTTAGATGAACCGACCAACGGCCTGGATCCCAAAACCCAGAGGTGGCTGACTGAAATACTGCTGGAATTGAACGACGCAGGCCGCACCATTATTACCGCCACCCACAACCTGGAACTGGCTCATGCCATATCAAAGCGGGCCGTGGTCTTATCAGAAGAACACCAGCTGGTCTGTGACGGAAAAACCTTTGAGATACTGGGCAACCGTGATTTGCTGATCCAGGTCAACCTCATAGACGAGTACACCCATATTCATGAGAGCCATAAGCATACTCATCGATTTATGCACGCATAAATCACACTTTGATTTATTCCCATTAAGTACATTTGCCAATCTACACTGAGCATTGTATAGTCGTTGTGAATGATAAAAGAACAATTACCGGGGAGACGCGTAAAAATTTGCATTATCATATAAGAACTCAAGATTTGTAAAAATAGGGCTTGATAAAATTGGTATTACAGTATATAAAAATATATAGCATAGTGCAGGAAAGTCGATATTTATTGCGAATATATATGTTCAGTGAAAACTATATAGCCTGATTGTTTTAAGATTATCCGGGGTGGAATCGATAATAAAAAAGGAACCTGGAAATCTTGAAAAAATGTCTCCGAGCCTGGCTGTCTAAGGTGTAATACTAAGGGAGTTGGGCCGTTAGGGTATAGTCGGAAACGACTGTGCCTTCCATTCAGAGAAGGAGATGCTCGGTTCAGGCAAGATACTAAGCGTGTCCATGAAGGTCACCACGCTCGTGAAGGGGTGTACGGCTTAAGTATGTTTGCATCTAACTCAGCATTTGCTTGCTGAGTTTTTTTGTTGAAATATATTGTATCTTGAGAAATATGTAATTTATTAGAATTATTTAAGAACCTGGACGAAAAAGTCAAAACAGACTTGAATAATTAATTTAATAGGAAGGTCTCCGAGCTTGACTCTCTAAGGCATCTGCTATGAAGTCAAGACCATACGGTATAACTGGAAACGGTTATGCCCTCCATTGTGAAAAGGAGATGCTCGGTTCAGGCAGGATACGAAGCGTGTCCATGAAGGGCACAGGCTTATTAAAAGCTGTAACAGCTTTAAGTATTTGTCATAAAACTCAGCATTTGCTTGCTGAGTTTTTTTTATTCAAATGTTCTCATACAGCGGACAAGTTGAGGCAAGGAGTACCAGGGATGCATGAATTGTCGCTGATGACCAGCGTAATAGAAACAGTAAGACAAGGTGCCCTGGACAACAATATAGCCAGAGTAAAAAAAGTGAAATTGGTGATCGGAAAGCTCTCCCAGGCTTTGCCCGATAGTCTCCAGTTCGCTTTTAGTGTGCTCAGTGCGGATGAAATGTTCTGCGATGCAGTTTTGGAGATTGAAGAAAAAGAAATCGCATGCCTTTGTCCCGACTGCCAGACGCAGTTTACGGTCCAGGATGAATACAGCTTTATTTGCCCCAATTGCCAGGGTCTGAAGGTTGATATCATTTCCGGGCGTGAGCTGTTCATTGATTACTTTGAGGGGGACTGACTATTGGTACAGATCAAACTGGAAAGCCAGATACTGGGGGCCAATGATTTAATAGCCCGCAGAAACAGCGCTAAGTTCCAGGAAAAGCAGATTCTGGCTATAAATCTGATGAGCTCCCCGGGTTCCGGCAAGACCACCTTACTGGAAAAGACGATTGATTCGCTCGCTGACAAACTAAATATGGCTGTTATAGAAGGGGATCTGTACACTGATCAGGATGCCCAGCGCATCGAAAAAAGAGGGGTCAAGGTTGTTCAGATCAATACCGACGGCACCTGCCATCTGGATGCCGGGATGGTGGAGCGGGCTTTTAAAGAAATTGCTTATGACGGACTGCAGCTTTTGTTTGTTGAGAATGTAGGGAACCTGGTTTGCCCGGCGGAATTCAATTTGGGGGAAGATCTGCGGGTGGTTCTGGCTACAACTACCGAGGGCAATGACAAGATCACCAAATACCCGCTTATTTTCAGGGAAGCGAAAGCTGTGGTTTTAAACAAGATAGACCTTTTGCCATACACGGATTTCAATCTTGACAGATTCCAAGAAGACGTAAAGAGAATTAACCCCCAAGCCAGGATTTTTATGATTTCAGGCCGGACAGGGCAGGGAATAGATGAATGGACCCAATGGTTGCTCGAGGAGGTGAGATACAAAATATCCACCGGGTGAGACAACTGAGGAATAGAGTGGGAAAGTAGAATTACGTAATTCAATTAAGTTGGGAGGAATGCAAAAGATGCCTACCAAGCTAAGCCGACGCGATTTTATCCGCCTGTGTGCGGGTTCGGCTGCGGCTGTATCCCTGTCGGGATACCTGGCGCCCTTTATCAAAGAGGCTGCCGCTGCTGGTGACTTACCCAAGGTTATCTGGATTCAAGGGGCTTCCTGCACCGGATGTTCAATCTCCCTGTTGAACACCGTTCACCCTGACATTCAGAAGGTACTGACCGAGGTAATAAGCCTCACCTACCACCCCAATGTCATGGCTGCTGCTGGCGACCTGGCCATTCAAGAAGGAATGTACAAAGTCGCTGAAGAGAACAAAGGCAAATTCTATCTGGTTGTCGAAGGTTCAGTCCCCACCGCCTATGAAGGGTTGACCTGCACCGTGGGAGAAAAAGACGGCAAGCCGATTACCTTCAAGCAGATGGTAACCGATATCGGAAGCAAGGCTGCTGCTATACTGAACTTTGGAACCTGCTCCGCTTATGGTGGAATTCCGGCCACCAGCCCCAATCCCACCGAATGCAAGCCTGTTTCGGAAATAGTCAAGGGTGTTCAGTGTATCAATGTGCCTGGCTGCCCGCCGCATCCCGATTGGATGGTTGGCACCATCGCCCATGTACTTCTGTACAAAGACATCCCTGAACTGGACTACTATGGACGCCCCAAGATGTTCTTTAGCACCATTATTCATGACAACTGCCAGAGAAGACAGTATTTTGACAACGGCATATTCGCCAAGACTTTCGGCGAGATGGGCTGCATGCTGGAACTGGGCTGCAAAGGCCCCATAGCCCACTGCGACGCCACCACCCGCCTGTGGAACAACGGCACCAACTGGTGCGTAAAATGCGGCGCTGTCTGCATAGGCTGCACCGAGCCCCAGTTCCCGGCCTGGCCGATGTACGAAAGACTGCCTGAAATGCCGGTTGGACCTGCCACAACAGCCACCATCGACCAGGTCGGATTGGTCCTGGCTGGTGCTACAGCTGTAGGAATTGCCGGACATCTGGGCGGCAACATCATTACCGGTAGAGTTGGTCCTCACAAAGAAGAAGAAGTGAAAGAAGGTGAGAACTAATGCCGACGAAGATCGTAGTTGATCCTGTAACCAGGATAGAAGGTCACTTGAAACTGGAAGTTGAAGTAGAAGGCAATGTAGTTGTCGATGCTTTTATGGGTGGTGCCCTGTGGCGCGGCCTGGAAGTAATCATGCAGGGTAGAGATCCGCGTGATGCCGAGCAGATCATGCAGAGAATCTGTGGAGTTTGCCCGACTGCCCATGCTACAGCCGGAATACTGGCTCTTGATGACGCGTTCGGCATTGAGCCTCCTCCGGCCGGTCGTATAATCAGAAACTTGATTTTCGGTTCCAACTATCTGCAGTCTCATATTCTCCATTTCTTCCACCTGGCTGCCCTGGACTATGTCAAAGGACCGGAAATTGCTCCGTTTAAACCCCGCTATGAAGCCGACTTCCGCCTGCCCGCGGATGTAAACGAACAGGCGGTTGCCATTTATCTGGAAGCCCTGACTGTTCGCCGTCAGGCCCAGGAAATGCTGGCCATCTGGGGCGGCAAGATGCCTCACGTCCAGGCCATCGTTCCCGGCGGTGTATCGGAAGTTCCCGATACCTCCAAGATCTATCAGTATCTGACCAGCCTGGAAAAGATCACTGATTTCATTAACAAAAAATATGTTCCTACCGTTAAGGCGGTTGCCGGAGTATATTCCGATTGGTTCGAAGTAGGACGCGGCTGCCAGAACATGATGGCCTACGGCGGATTCCCGCTGCAGGAAGGTAAAGATCATGTGAAGAAGGATAAATTCTTCAAGAGCGGTGTTTATATCCAGGGTCAGTATAAGGACCTGGATCCCAAGGCGATAACTGAAGATGTCAAGTATGCCTGGTATAAAGACGGCATCGATCCTTCACCGGAAAATGCGGTGCTGACTCCGGACGCCAAGAAGAAAGACGCCTACAGCTGGATGAAGGCTCCCCGCTATAACGGACAGGTTATGGAAGTTGGCCCCCTGGCCCGCCAGTGGATCAACAAGACCAAAGAAGTAGTCGATCTCGGTCCTAAAGCCTTCTCCGTAATGGGGCGCCATTTTGCCCGGGCAGTTGAAACTGCACAGATGGCTCAAGCATGTAAAGACTGGGCTATGGAACTGACCAAGTATGCCGGCCAGCCGGTCGCAACCCCGCACCAGCTTCCCAAGACGGAAGTTGTTGGAATGGGACTTTGCGAAGCTTCCCGCGGAGCTCTGGGACACTGGCACCGGATCAGCAGCGGCGGACGGACCAAGGTCTACAACGCTGTGGTTCCGACCACCTGGAACGCTTCACCGAGAACCGGCAGCGGAGCTGCCACCTTGCGCGGACCTATGGAGCAAGCTATCATCGGCACCACCGTCAAGGATGCCAACAACCCTGTGGAACTGGTAAGAATTATTCGGGCATTCGACCCCTGTTTTGGATGCGCCATTCATATCATGACTCCCGACAAAAAGACGATCAGCCAGTTTGCCATTAACTAGGGGGGTGTAAAAATGGTAAAACAGATGGAGGACAGGCATTCCATATGGATTAGGATATTCCACTGGTCCAATATGATTGCCATTACCCTGTTAACCTTAACCGGTTTCTATATTCACGCTCCCCAAACCTTCAGGTTGTTCAGCAACATGGACACGCCCAGAACGCTCCATTTTGCTATGGCCTATGTGTTGTTGTTTGGAGTTATCGGCCGTGTGTACTACGCCGTTGTAGCCAAGGATGCCCACAACTTGGTTTTCCGTCCCGTTAGGGATACCTTGTGGATGCCCAGCTTAATTAAGTATTACCTGTTCATGACCGATGAACATCCCTACTATGGCAAGTACAATCCCGGTCAGCGCGGAATGTACACCGGACTTTTGGTTTTCGTCATAATTATGGTCATGACCGGATTTGTAATGTATAAGCCCAACACCTTCATGTTTATGTCCAGCTGGTTTGGCGGCTACATTACAGCAAGGCTCATCCACTATGTCATAACCTGGATTATCCTGCTGTGCGTTATGGTTCATTTATACCTGGACTTCGCGGAAGGATTTGCGGGTATAAAGTCAATATTCACCGGGAAAATCCCGGCGGGTTTCCATCATGGCCCCGAACATGAGGAGAGCCACTAATTAAATCAACTTTTTAACGACTGGAGGACTGGCGTGAAACGGATAATGGTACTGGGGATCGGCAACCTATTGATGTCAGATGACGGAGTCGGAGTGCATGTGGTAAGGAAACTGGCTGAAATGGGCTTGCCAGAGACGGTTGAGCTGGTTGACGGCGGAACTCATAGCTACGACCTGTTGGATTATTTTGAACAGAGCGATATATGCTTTGTAGTTGATGCTATGCATACCGGGGGAAAGCCGGGAACTGTTTACCGCGCTCCTCTGGATGAGTTGGGCCTTACTCCCAGCGCCGATATTCAATCACTGCACGAGATAAGCTTTGCCGAAGCCATGCATATGGTTCGACTGCTGGGCCACAACCCCGAAGTCATAGTATATGGTATTGAACCTGAATATGTAGATATCGGGTTGGAACTCACTCCAGTTGTAGCTGAAAAGGTCGACTGGGTGGCGGGAAAGATCCACCAGGAGATTTCCGAACTGCTGTCTAGTTAATGGTAACGAGATCAAAGCTCATGGGTTATGAGTGGGATGCATAACGCATCCCACTCAGGCCATTCTAAAACCATGAATATTTGGGATGCGTTAAGCATCCCATTTTAAGTAAAGATGATTAATCCGAAAAATTAGAGAATTAGGTAATACCAAGCAAACAAACATGAAAATAGAAAGCAAGGTCTTGTTTATGCCTGCAGCGGCTTATCGGATAACTATAAAAGGGATTGTACAGGGTGTGGGATTCAGGCCGTACGTCTATCGCCTGGCTATGGAATTGGGGCTCAAAGGATGGGTTCTAAATTCCTCGGCCGGAGTCTTTATAGAACTTGAGGGAGAGCAGGGGACGATTGAGGATTTTATAGCCAGGCTGTCCAGTGATCCTCCACCGCTGGCCTTGATCAGAAGTCTGGAAACAGAAGTGATTCCGTTTCAGGGATTCAATGAGTTTACCATACGAGAAAGTGAGAGCCAGGATTTAACCCTGGTAATGATTTCTCCCGATATAGCCATATGTGAAGACTGCAAACGGGAGGTACGGGATCAAAGGGACCGGCGCAATGGTTACCCCTTTACCAATTGCACCAATTGCGGACCGCGCTTTACTATTATAAAAGACGTTCCCTATGACCGGGCCAAGACCACTATGGCCTCATTTCCCATGTGCCATGACTGCCAGGAAGAGTATGAAAATCCTCTACACCGGCGTTTTCATGCCCAGCCCAACGCCTGCCCGGTGTGTGGGCCGGCTGTAACCATGCTGGCCCAGGACGGCAGCCGGGTTCAAGCCAATGCTCCGGCCTTGTTAAAACAGGGAGCTATTCTGGCAGTTAAAGGGCTGGGAGGCTTTCACCTGGCGGTAGATGCCAAAAACCAAAAAGCGGTCCGAGAACTGCGCCGACGCAAACGCCGGGATGTAAAACCCTTTGCGGTTATGGTCAGGGACCTGGAGGCTGCTGCCCGGTATTGCGAAGTTAGTGCAGGCGCCCAAAGGCTACTGACTTCACCCCAGGCTCCTATTGTGGTGTTGTCGGAAAGGCAGGACAGCAAACTGCCATCTGATTCCATCCACCCAGGCTTGAGCACTCTGGGGGTGATGATGCCCTATACACCATTGCACTACCTGTTGTTTGATAAGGATTTGGACGTTTTAATAATGACCAGTGCCAATATCAGCGATGAACCCCTGATAACCGACAATGATGATGCCATGCAGAAGTTGGGTGGCATAGCCGATTACTTTATGATGCACAATCGGGAAATCTATAATCCCTGTGACGATTCAGTTGTCGGTTTGACCGCCTGGGACGCCCCGCATTTTTTTAGAAGGGCTCGCGGTTATGTTCCCCGGGCCATAAAGATTCCCCGTAATACTGAGCCGGTTCTGGCGGTGGGCGGCGAAATGAAAAATACCTTTTGCATCACCCGGCAGGGTGACGCCTATTTGAGTCAGCACTGGGGGGACTTGAATCATTATCTCAATTATATGAATTTCCAAAACGGAATAGAGCGTTTTAAAAAAATGCTGGGGGTTGAGCCCCGCATTATAGCCCATGACCTGCACCCGGATTACCAGTCCACCCGGTGGTCCAAAGAGCAGGGCGGGTCGGGAATGAAACTGATCCCGGTTCAGCATCACTATGCCCACCTGGCATCGGTTATGGCAGAGAATCAGCTGGAAGGCGAGGTGCTGGGTTTAATCTGCGACGGCACCGGTTGGGGACTTGATGGCGCGGTCTGGGGCTGTGAACTGATACGAGGGGACTATAAACAGTTTGAGCGTTTAGGACATCTAAAATATCTCCCTCTCCCGGGTGGCGATTTGACGGTAAGAAGACCTTACAGAATGGCGTACACTTATCTTCAGCGGGCTTTCGGGCAGACCGCCGGGAGTATCGGGCAGCGTTACCTATCCCAGTTGGGGGAAGTTGAACGGCAGTACCTTGAATACCAGAACAGCAAAACCGGAAACAATCTCTTAACATCATCCTGCGGCCGTTTGTTTGATGCGGTTTCTGCCCTGTTGGGGATATGTGCCGTCAACCGGTCTGAAGGCCAGGCCGCTATTGAGCTGGAAGCCGCTGCGCGGGTTTTAGACAGGCAGTCATACGCTTATGCCCTGGAAGAAGAGAAAAACCTGCTTATAATGAATCCCCTGCCGGTCTGGCAGGAAATGGTGCGCGATCTGGAACGGGAACTGGCTGTTTCCGTAATAGCGGGGCGCTTTCACCTGACCATGGCTGAACTTTTCTGCGCAGCTTTAAAACAGCTCAGGGAAAGAACCAGTATTAATCGGGTAGTTCTAAGCGGGGGGGTATTCCACAACCAGATACTTTTGGTAGAATTGCTGAAGAGGCTGAAAATTAACCAATTCGACGTTTATTATCATAGTATGGTCCCCCCGGGTGATGGAGGAATAAGCCTGGGGCAGGCCGTAATAGCGAGTGAGGTGTTATCATAATGTGTCTGGGTGTACCGGCCAGAGTATTGGAACTGAGTGATAATCAGATTGCTCTGGTTGATATTCAGGGCAATCAGGTAAAGGTCAGCGTTGCTCTTACCCCGGAAGTGGAAGCGGGACAGCACGTTCTGGTTCATGCCGGTTTTGCCATGGAGATCATAGCTGAAGAAGAAGCCTTGAAGACCATGGCCCTGCTCGAAGAATTGATGGAATACGGGGAGATGCCAAGCGATGAGCATTAATGATAAAGAGTATACCAGGGCTTTGCTGGAGGAAATCCAAGCTGTAAAACAGGATATTGCCCTGATGGAGGTATGCGGAACTCATACCATGGCTATCGCCAAGAGTGGAATCCGCGAACTGGTTCCACCGAATTTAAAACTGCTTTCCGGGCCGGGCTGCCCTGTTTGCGTAACCGCCCAGGGGGACATTGACGCGGTCATTGCCATGGCTGACAATCCCGATATAACTCTTCTCACTTTTGGAGATATGATGCGGGTGCCAGGAACCACTACCTCGCTGGCCGAGGAAAGGAGCCGCGGGGCTGATGTAAGAGTAGTCTATTCCCCCTTGGATGCCGTTCAGATGGCGGCCGATAATCCGAGACGGGAGATGGCGTTCCTGGGCATAGGGTTTGAGACAACTGCGCCAACGGTAGCAATCAGTATAGACGAAGCCCGGCGCCGGGGCTTGTCCAATTATTCGGTCTTTTCCCTACACAAGGTGGTTCCACCGGCCTTGGAAGTCATATTTTCCGATCCCGACATCAAGGTTGACGGTTTGATCTGTCCCGGGCATGTTTCGGCGGTTATTGGCCTTGAACCTTATGAAAAACTGGTTGAAAGGTTTAAAAAGCCCTGTGTAGTAACCGGGTTTGACACTCTTGACATCCTGGAAGGAATAGTGATGCTGACAAGGCAGTTGCAAAATGGAAACGCCCGGGCTGAGATTCAGTATAAAAGGGTTGTAAAAAAGGAAGGCAACCTTGTTGCCCGGGATGCCCTGGACCGGGTATTTACACGTGCTGATGCGCGCTGGCGTGGTCTGGGCACCATACCCGGTAGCGGACTAAAATTAAACAGTGAATACTCAAAATACGACGCCCGGGCCAAGTTCCAGGTGCCGGATTTTGAGGACAAGCCTATCAAGGGCTGCGCCTGTGGGGAAGTATTATCCGGAAAAATAACTCCCCGGGAATGCCTCCTTTTTGGCAGGGCTTGCACGCCGCTGCAGCCTATCGGACCATGCATGGTGTCCCATGAAGGGGCCTGTGCCGCCTATTACCGGTATACACCTTTGAAAGGAAGAGCTTAGCGAAATGAAGAAAACAGATAGAATCCTTATGGCCCATGGCAGCGGGGGGCTGATGAGTCAGAATTTGATCGATCAGCTGTTTAAAAAGGCATTGAACAATCCCTATCTGGACCCCATGCTGGACGGAGCCGTGCTCGATTTGCCGCCCGGCCGCACTGTGATGTCAACCGATTCCTTTGTCATCACCCCCCTTTTCTTTCCAGGCGGGGATATAGGCAAACTGGCCGTATGCGGAACAGTCAATGATCTGGTGGCCTGCGGAGCCGAACCGCTTTATCTGTCCAATGCCTTCATCATCGAAGAGGGGTTTCCTTTAGAGGATCTGCAAAAGATCGTAGAATCCATGGCCTCAACCGCCGCCCGGGCCGGAGTAAAGCTGGTAACAGGCGATACCAAGGTAGTTGAAAAGGGGAGTGCGGACGGTTTGTTTATCAATACCAGCGGAATAGGCGTAATCCCGGCCGGTATTGATTATCGGCCAAATCGCATTATGCCCGGTGATGAAATCATCGTAACCGGGCATATAGGAGACCATGGCTTGTCCATCTTAGCCCAGAGGGAGGGGCTGCGCTTCGCCACCCCGGCAGTAAGCGACTGCGCACCGCTGCACCTCCTGGGCCGTCTGCTGCAGGAATTTGGCCAGGATGTTAAATGCATGCGCGATCCTACCAGGGGTGGGTTGGCTACCGTCCTGAACGAGATAGCCGGCCAGGCCAATCTGGGTATAAGGGTCGTCGAAGAGCTCATACCGGTGTCCCAGGTTGTTCAAGGAGCCTGCGACATGCTGGGACTTGATCCCCTTTACATGGCCAACGAAGGGAAAATGGTTGTATTCGTGAAACAGGGCAAGGGTGCGGCGGTACTTGATATACTTCGCAAGAGCGAAGAGTTTGCCAATGCGGCCGTAATCGGTGAAGTATTGGAACAGCCGACCGGAATGGTTTTAATCGAGACCGGGCTGGGAGCTCAGCGTATTTTGGGCATGTTGGAAGGGGAGCACGTTCCGCGGATTTGTTAACAGAAGCCAACTAAAAGTAATATTAAATATAAACGCGGTAAAAAGCCGCGTTTATATATTTTCTGATGATCTAAGGTATAACAGCAAAAAGCGACAGATAAATGTAAATTACCTATATCTAAGAAGGAATTATGAAACGGAACGGCGAAATATTAAAAGAAATACATTAAATAACTATAGGTTATGAATGGAGGCCGGCCATGGACAGGAACAAATGGATTGTATTGGTGACGGGATTGATTACAGGAATGATTGCAGTAGCCCTGGTTAAAATGGGAAATCCTCCGAATATGGGATTTTGCATAGCCTGTTTCGAACGGGATATCGCCGGAGCTTTGGGACTGCACCGGGCGGACGTGGTTCAATACATGCGTCCGGAAATTTTAGGACTGGTATTGGGAGCCTTGTTAACTTCGTTATTTACAAAAGAATTTAAAACCAGGGGCGGGTCGGCTACCCTGGTACGATTTATCATGGGAGTCTTTATGATGATCGGCGCCCTGGTATTCCTGGGCTGCCCGCTGCGCGATGTTCTGCGTATGGCCGGAGGCGATTACAACGCAGTGGTCGGCCTTTTGGGATTTATAGCAGGAGTTGCCAGCGGTGTTTTCTTCCTGAAAAAGGGCTTTAACATGGGGCGCGCCCAGGTCAGCCATTCACAGGCCGGCGGGTTTGTAATACCGGCCTTGGTGACATTCTTCCTGGTTCTGCTGGTTTTAAAAACCGTGTTTAACCCCACTGCTGGTGGACCACTGTTTTTCAGCAAAACCGGACCTGCAAGTATGCATGCCTCATTGTGGTTGAGCCTTGGCGCCGGGCTTTTGGTAGGCTTCTTAGCCCAGCGCAGCCGTCTTTGCTTCAGCGGCGGAATCCGCGATTTTATACTGGTCAAAGACAATACGTTATTGCTGGGCTTTATCGGGGTTTTTGTCGGTGCTTTGGTCTTAAACCTGGTTTTCGGATTTTTCAAAGCCGGCTTTGCTTTCCAACCAGTTGCTCATACCCAGCATATCTGGAACTTCCTGGGGCTTTACCTGGTCGGAATAACCGGAACCCTGCTGGGAGGCTGTCCGCTACGGCAGCTTATATTGTCCGGTCAGGGTGACATGGACGCAGGAGCGGTAGTATTAGGAATGATAATAGGTGCTGCCTTCTGCCACAACTTCGTTTTGGCCGCTTCAGCCATGACCAAATCAGCTGCCGGAGCAATTACTTCTTACGGTGGTGTCGGGATATATGGACAGATTGCCTGTGTAGTCGGCATAATAGTAATGTTTATTATTGGCTTTATGTTCAGAGAAGAATAGGAGGCGAGTTCGTGGAAAAGCTTGATGTTAGAGGACTGAGCTGTCCGATTCCGGTAATAAGGGCCAAGAAGCTTATAGATCAGGGTTGCACGGAATTATTAATTATTGGAGACAGCGCGCCGTCCAAGGAGAACGTAAGCCGGTTGGCTAAGAGTTCAGGCTACCAGACGCATTTTATATCTGATAAAAAGGATAATTGGGAGCTGGAGATTAAAAAATAGATTCTTCACAATTTCTTGACATTTTCCCCATACTGTCTTGAAACTGGATTGCTAAGATAGGTTTCAATTAAACAGGAGGTGAACAAAATGCTCAAGAAACACGGTGGTAAAATTGCGATGGCCTTGATTGCGCTGTTGGTAGGTGGATTCCTGGTGTTTGGAACCGTTCCGGCATTCGCTGCTGCGTTTGGAAACGGGAACGGCCAGGGATTGTGTTCCGGGCTGGGTGTAGGAAGAAATGGGGGCAGTCTTGCCGCAACGGTCACTGATATACTGGGTATATCTCGGAATGATTTGGCAGTTGCCCGGCAGGCCGGAAAATCCTTGAACGACATTGCGGTTGAAAAGGGTGTTGGTCAGGAGCAGTTGTTAAATGACGTGCTGGCCAAACGGCAGCAAAATCTGGCCCAGGCGCTGCAGGATCAGAAGATCACCCAGGATCAGTACAACCAGTGCGTCCAGCAGATGAAGGAAAACATAGAGAAGAACCTGGCCCGTACTGCAACCGGTCCCAACGGTACAGGCAATGGCTCCAAAATGGGGCGGGGACAAGGCCAGGGTAACGGCCCGCAGAACGGGCGCGGCGCCGGCAACTGTTCAGGTGTAAACTGCAATGGCATCTGCCAGCGCTAATCATCAGTGATTAAAAGGTGTCCAGTTAAATCTGGACATCTTTTTTCATTCCATCCTAACTTGCAGGTATAATATGCTTAATTAGAAATTTATTTATTGTCCCGGGAGGTGGCTGTTCTGGCCAACCGTATTCTTATTATTGAAGACGAAGTTAAAATATTGCAGGCGGTTGCCGATTTCCTAACCGGTGAAGGATTTCAGGTGACTGCACTGGATGATGCCAGGCAGGCGGCAGGGATGGCTTTATCCGGTAGATATGACCTGGTTGTTCTGGATCTCATGATGCCTTACTTAAACGGCCTGGAGGTCTGCAGGCAGATCCGCCAGACCTCGAATATACCGGTCATAATGCTAACCGCGCGCAGTGATGAAGTTGACAAGCTGCTCGGATTGGAATTGGGGGCCGATGACTACATAACCAAGCCCTACAGCCCCAGAGAACTGGCCGCCAGAATCAGGGCCGTTTTACGGCGTACCGGGCAGCAGCCGCCAGCCAGGGACGAGGTGCTTAAAGTTGGACCGGTAAGCATCGACGTGGTCCGTTTTGAAGCCTGGATTGACGATACTGCGTTGACTTTAACGCCCAGCGAATTTAAAATACTGCAGCTCTTGATGGAACACCCCGGTCAGGTATTCAGCCGCCTGCAATTGCTTGAGAACGTATACGGCGATGCCTACGAAGGTTATGAAAGGACCATTGACACCCACATAAGCAACCTGCGCCGTAAATTGGACCGGGATCCCGACGGGCCGTCCCTGATTCGTTCCGTTTACGGTGTAGGGTATAAGTTCTCCGAAAGAGGGCGGGAAAATGAAGAGGTTTAAGGGACTGGAGAAAAGGCTGGCAGTTCTGTTCGTTTCCATCGCCCTGGTTGCCACCCTGGCCACCGCCCTGGCCGGAATATATTCCGCCCGAACCCTGTTTTCAGCTTACCTGGAAAAAAACCAGTCATTACAGGCTCAAAACTGGGCAGCTACTTTTGCGGAATATTATCAGCAGAACAACGGATTCTCCGGAATAGAAAACACCAACCGACCCATGCAGCGCGGAAGGGGCTATGGCCGCATGATGGGAGGAGGCGGCGGCAGCGGCTTCGTTTTGGTGCAAACCGACGGGCTGGTCTTGTGGGATTCCAGCGGCATGATAAGCGGGCAAAGACTAGGCCAGGAGCAATTGAGCGGGGCGGTTCCGGTCGTAGTTAACGGCGCTACTGTGGGCCTGGTTGTAAATACTTCACATGGTCTGAATGGCCTGGGCACCTTGGAGCAAGATTTTGTAAGCTCGCTAACTTACTATGCCTTGATAATAGGTATAATCATCGGCCTGGCTGCCGTGGGCCTGGGAATCATAATGGCACGCCCCATCGTCAGGCCTATTCACACTATGTCAGAAGCGGCCCATCGGCTGGCCGGGGGTGATCTGGACTGCAGTATACCGGTGCAGGGTAGTGATGAAATCAGGCAACTGGCAGAAGATTTTAATCTCATGTCAGAATCATTGCGCAAGAGCCAGATCATGCGCCGCAACCTGACCGCTGACATTGCTCATGAACTTCGCACCCCTTTAACGATCTTGCGGGCCAACCTGGACGAATTGCAGGTGAAAACCAGAGATGCCGATCAAGTTATCATTGCCAATCTGCAAGACGAAGTG
>JBEHWI010000023.1:0-54169 GCA_040217815.1 Syntrophomonadaceae bacterium
TGCATTGAAAATGCAACAAAGCCTCCGTCCCCCTGTTACCCCGAGCAGATTATCTGATACTATAATTAACTTGAAAATCGGACATGGTGATTGACAAAACACGGTCAAGTGGGTATATTTATTTTTATAGTTTAAGATTTTAAAGGCATTGACGGAGAGAGTACGTTTCAGCCGAACGTTTAAGCGAGCCGGGTATGGTGAAAGCCGGTACCAGTAGTCTGAACCCGAAAATCACTCCTGAGCTGCGGACCGAACGAGTAATCCAGTAGGCTCCGACGGATTTCCCCCGTCACCGGGAACGCATATGATGGTATGTCGTATTAATGGGTGGTATAGCGAATGTCTTTCACAGGCTTTCGTCCCTTTGGGACGAAAGCCTTTTACTTTTATTAAGAGCGGACTGGAGGGAGAAGCAATGGCGACCAGTGATATGGTGGAAATTCGCTGGCACGGCCGGGGCGGACAGGGAGCCAAGATGGCCTGTCTGATGCTGGCTGATGTGGCCGGTTTACAAGGAAAATTCGTGCAGGGATTCCCGGAGTATGGTCCGGAACGTATGGGAGCCCCCATTACGGCATATAATCGCATCAGTAAAAAACGGTGCACTATCCATTCCAACATTTACTATCCGGACTATGTAGTTGTGGTGGATGAAACCCTGCTGGACAGCGTCGACGTTGCTAAAGGACTGAAAGAGGGTGGTGCGATAATCATCAACACTCCCAGTTCTCCCCGGGAGATGCGCGCCAGGCTTGAGGGATGGACGGGAAAAGTCTGTACTATAGATGCCCGCCGCATTTCAGAAGAGATTCTGGGTGCAAACTTCCCGAATACCCCTATGCTCGCTGCTGCGGTCAAGGTGAGCGGCGTTTTGGAAACCGGACGTTTTGTAGCGGATATGGAAGAATCCTTTAAACATAAATTCGCTGCCAAGCCGCAGCTTATCGAGGGGAACATGGCAACCCTAAAAAAATCCATGGAGGAGGTGCAGGTAGGATGATTCGTGCGAAGGATATCAACGAACATACTCCCTGGCAGGATCTGACCCCCGGCGGGGAGATCTACGAACCGGGAACTGCACGGCTGTTCAATACAGGTACCTGGCGGACCGATACCCCTGTTTTTCACGAGGAAGCGTGCAAGCACTGTATGCTCTGTGTTCCGTTCTGCCCGGATAGCGCTATTCCGGTCAAGGACGGAAAGCGTCTGGATTTCGATTATATGCACTGCAAGGGCTGCGGCGTATGTGAAAACGTGTGCCCCTTCCCGGCGATTACAATGGTGAGTGGAGGTGCGGCCAAATGAGCAGCCGACTTTCCGGCAACGAGGCTGTGGCTTATGCCATGAAGCAGATAAATCCTGATGTCATGGGAGCTTTTCCTATCACTCCCTCAACTGAAATTCCGGAATACTTCGCCGATTTTGTTGCCGATGGCGAGGTTAATACGGAATATGTAGCCGTGGAGTCTGAGCACAGTTCCATGTCCGTATGCATTGCGGCCCAGGCAGCGGGGGCCAGGTCAGTCTGCGCCACTTCATCCTGCGGATTGGCCCTGATGTACGAGCTTTTGTATGTGGCGGCTTCATGCCGTCTGCCTATTACCCTGGCCTGCGTCAACCGGGCCCTTTCCGGGCCGATTAACATAAACCACGACTACTCCGACTCCATGGGAGCCCGTGACAGCGGCTGGATCCAGATCTATGCCGAAAACAATCAAGAAGCCTATGATAATTTTATTATGGCCGTGCCTATCGGCGAGACTCCGAGCGTACGTCTGCCGGTGATGGCCTGTATGGACGGCTTTATTACCAGTCATGCGGTAGAGAATATTGAGCTTCTGGATACCGATGCGGTGCGCGAGTTTGTGGGAGTTTACAATCCTGAAAACTATCTGCTGAAAAAAGAAAATCCGCTGGCAGTGGGACCGTACGATATAAGTCCCTATTACATGGAACACAAGGTCCTGGAGGCTGAGGCTATGAAGGCGGCCAAGGCCCGCATACTGGAGGTGGCCGCCGAGTTTGAGAAGATTTCCAGCCGGCGCTACGGACTGTTCGAAGAATACCGGATGGAAGATGCCGAGCTGGCTCTGGTTCTGATGGGATCCACGGCCGGAACTGCCAAAGCGGCGGTCGACAGGCTGCGGGATAACGGGGTAAAGGCCGGGCTGGTTAAAATCAGGGTGTTCCGTCCTTTCCCGGGTGAGGAACTGGCCGAGGTTCTGGCCCATACCAGGGCGGTAGCCGTGATGGATAAGTCCGAGGGCTTCTCAGGAAGCGGTGGTCCGCTATTTGCCGAGACCCGCAGTGCTCTGTATGATCTGAAGGAACGTCCTTATCTGGTCGATATCGTCTACGGACTGGGCGGGCGTGACGTAAAGGTGGAGGATATTGAAAAAGTATTTGGACGGCTGGCGGATATTGCGGTGACCGGAGAGGTTGGACCTGTATATACCCATATGGGGCAGAGGTCAAAGGAGGCGTAAGCGTGAGCAAGGTATATAACCTGAAAATGGAAGTGGAAAAGCCGGTCCGCCTCACCGGAGGGCACAGGCTCTGCGCCGGATGCGGTGCGGGGGTGGTTGTGGCCGGGGTTCTGCGGGCACTGGATAAAGAGGACCGGGCCGTGGTGGTCAATGCCACCAGCTGCCTGGAGGTATCCACCTTTATGTATCCTTACACGGCCTATATGGACAGCTATATTCATTCCGCTTTTGAAAACTCCGCAGCTACCTGTTCCGGAGTGGAAGCAGCCTATAGCGCTTTGAAACGCCGCGGCAAGGTAGATGGGACCGTCAAATTCATCACCTTTGCCGGTGACGGCGGCACCTATGATATAGGGTTTCAATCCCTGTCGGGGGCCATGGAACGCGGCCATGATATGGTATACGTATGTTATGACAACGAGGCTTATATGAACACTGGAATCCAGCGTTCATCGTCAACGCCCCGGTTTGCCCGCACGACTACCACGCCGGTAGGATCAGTGGGGCAGGGAAAAAAACAGAATAAAAAAGATCTGACCGAAATTTTAGTAGCTCATAACATCCCTTATGTAGCCCAGACGGCCCCTTTGGGCAATTTCAAGGATCTGCACACCAAATCCTATAAAGCCATTTATACTGAGGGTCCTTGTTTTTTGAACATATTGGCCCCCTGTCCCCGCGGGTGGGATTATCCCATGGCCAGGCTGGCGGAGATCTCCAAGCTGGCGGTGGATACCTGCGTCTGGCCGCTTTTTGAAGTCGAGGAGGGCGTATGGCGCCTCTCCTATACGCCAAGGAAAAAGCTGCCCGTAGAAGACTTCTTACGCTTCCAGGGTCGATTTAACCATATGTTCCAAAAGGGCAATGAGTGGATGATTGAAGAAGCGCAGGCCTATGTTGATCAAAAATGGGAACGCCTTCTGGAACGCACCAGCGCTTAAGTAATTCATTACAGTATTAATCCAAAAAATATGGTATGATACCTGTTACAAGGGGGGTTTTGCCTGTGGAAGAAACAATGTTTACCAATGAGGTGATTTTATCCTGGCTTCATTATTTTTCCGAAAACGTTGATATAGACCTGGCAAAACTGAAGATGCTGGACATGACCGGGAAGAATAAGAACCTGATCCCAGCCGTTATGAGCAATCGGGCCGTGCTGGTCTTTGTGGATGCCGGACATCCGGACATCTTCTATGACATGTGGAATGCGGAGCTGGGGGACTGTGTTATCTGGTACAATGAGGGCTCAGATCCAATCGGCCCGATCAAGCACGACAAGGTTTCAGACATGATCAACCGCGGGATCAATTACTCTGCCGCCATGTTGATTCTAAATCCCAACGCCGCAACTAATTACCAGATAGGTATAGATAACAGCCGCTTCGCCTGCGGCTCGGTTCAGTATGTGTGTCGCGAAGCCCGGGCGGTTATAATGACCAAGCTCAATCTGGGGGACCAGGATAATATATGTATCATCTCAGGTGAGAGCATCGCGGTGGAGGCTGCCATGATTGCTGCTGAGGGAAGTATCGTCGCTGTGGAATATGACCACCGGGATCGGGATACTATGCAATGCAATGTTGAGAAATTTGGCCTCAATAACGTAATAATCGTTGATTCTCTGGAAGACGGTAAACTGGATAAGCTGCCGGTGCCCAGCACAGCTTTTATAGTGGCAAGCCCCAGGATAGGCAGTGAAATAAAGAGTCTTCTAGCCGTCAATCCCGCCATGGATTTTGTTATATACACCTACGACTTCGAAACTCTAACATCTCTTCCTACGGTTTTTCAGGAAAACGGTTTGGAGCGCACGGAAGCGGTTCTCATAGAGGTATCGCGCGTCAACAGCAAAAATATTATTGAGCCGTTTCCAGCACCCTGGCTGATCTCGGGCAAAAGGTCCAAAGTCTAGTAATAACGTTGCGGTCTTGATACCGCTGGCCCCGGATAAATTTGAGCTGCATGCAGAGCCATTTTGGCTATAACATGCAGCTTTTTGCATTTTTGATAATCGTTTTACGAGATTTAAACATGCAACGCCCCAACTTCACCATGCTTTGGCGATTCGGTTCTGGCTGTTCATGATATATGATCTTTATTAAATCAGAGGGGGATTGGGGTGAGGTTAAAAAAGGCTGCCCTGTTCGGATGGCAGGGGAAACATTATATAAAAGGTAGTTCCAGTCGGTCCAGTTTCACAATCAATCCTGGCATTATGACGGGCCGCGATGCTGTAGCACACTGCCAGACCGAGGCCAGTGCCTTTTTCCTTGGTAGTCATAAAGGGCGTACCCAGTTTATCAAGCATTTCCGGAGGCAATCCCTGCCCCTCGTCCTTGACAAACAGAACAACACCGCTTTCATTTAAACAAGTTCCCATAGTCAGGGTCCCGCCGGGAAACATGGCATCTATAGCATTGCGCGCCATATTGAGGATCAACTGGCGTATCTCATTGACATCCACCTGGACTTGCGGAACAGGGGCTAAATCAAGCTGAACATTCATTTCCCGGTAATTGGCGTCTGATTGAATAATGGGATAAAGCGAATTTATAATATCCCCGATATAATTGGGCTTCAGGTCAACTTTCTTGTCTCTGGCCATACCCAGGTACTCGGAGATAATAGAATTGGCCCGGTCCAGTTCCTCAATCATAAGCTCAAAGAACATCATATCCTCTTCGTAGCACTGTTTACCTTTTAATAATTGTAGAAACCCGCGTATGGAGGTCAAAGGATTTCTGATTTCGTGTCCTATACTGGCTGCCATTTCTCCTATGAGATGCAGACGATCGAGGCGGGCTAATGTAGCTTCCATTTCCTTCTGCTCACTTATGTCCTGGAACGCAAATAGGCGGCACTCTATACCGTCGAGCTGAATGGTTTCCAGTGATCCAAAAGTGGTCAATATCTTTCCGGATTTTGTACGAATCCGGTGCTGGGTCGAAGTGATTTTACCCTGTTCTTTTAAATCGGCCATCTGGCCAAGCGAATACTCCTTATCTATGTAGATGTCAAGTTCTATGGGAGTTCGTCCTATAAGCTCCTCCCGGCTGTATTCGATGGTATCAACATACTTTTGATTGACCTCGATGAACTGGTTGTTCTCCATATTTAAAATAGCCATCATTACGGGGCTGAGGTGAAAGGCCTTGCAAAAACGTTCTTCGGACTGGCGCAGGGCGGCTTCGGCCTGTTTGCGCTTGGTGATATCCCGGAACAGCACCGAGATACCATCCCCAAACGGGTAGACGCTGACCTGCGACCAGAACCTGGTGTATAGTGTTTCGGCTTCAAAACTAAGGGGTATTTTATTATTCATCACTTCATGGTACTTATCCCAGAAAACCGAACCCACCATTTTGGGAAAAAGCTCCCATATATTCTGCCCAACCGAAGCTTCGCAAGAATTATATTTATCCTGGGCGGCCTGATTCATATAGCCAAACCGCCATTCCCGGTCCAGGATAAAGAACGGATCGGTAATACTATCCAGAATATTGGCGATATTCAAATTTGCCTCTTCCAGCCGCTGTTCGTTGTCACGCAATGCCTCTTCCACCCGCTGGCGTTCAGCTATTTCTTGGCGCAGCTTCAGGTTGGCCAGTTTTAATTCCCCCGCCCGCTCTTTAATATCAGACAGGTCGGTAATGACCATGGAAACGCATTGCACCCCTTCCGCCAACATCGGGTTTATCGAACAACAAACCGGGAGGCGGCTGCCGTCCTTCTTCAATAAATTAACCTCTCTTCGCCCGGCGCTGTTCTTTAAACTAAAACCGGTTCGGAATTCGGGTATTTCAACAGGGTATACCAGGTCGAAGAACGAACTGCCGATCAATTTCTGTATAGACCTGTTCAACATCTGAGCAAAACTTCGGTTGCAGTATAGGATGGTTCCGTCCGAGGCAAGGGTCAAGGCCCCTTCGGTCATTTGCTCAATAAGCATGCGATAGGGATGATCCGCACCTGCCAGGGTAAATACCTGTTCTCCGTGGCTGCTGTTTACGACCAGGCCATCTATTTCCCCGTGGCGAATAGCGCGCAGAATCTCTTCCGCCTCCTCAAGGCGAAGGCGAAGCTCCAGATTTTCCTGCCTGATGTCAAATTCATGGGGGACCTTGTTAAAGTTTTCTGTGGTCAATATAACTGTTTCCTTTCTATAGCTGCTAACTAATACCCAAACATCTTTTAATCCGTTCCTGATCGGATAAATCGCCTACCATAACCTGCCGGGGCAGGGGATGGTTTTTTACCAGGGTGGGGGCGGCGATAATTTGCTCCTTACGGGCCAATTCCGGGTGCTGGTATATATCTATAACTTCCAGATGGTAAGATCCTTCGAGGTTTTGCTCGCAAAAATACTTGAGATTGGCTACCGCGTGACAGGACCGGGGAGTTGTTCCGGTGATAAATAATTGCAGCCGAAACCTTTCCGGTTTTCTTTTAACGATTTGTTCGAACCTGCCAGTTGCGTAGATTATTTTGTTTTCAGCCATAATGTATCATCCTTAAAATTTCATGTTTACGTCAGCAGTGTTATATCCAGGCCCACTAATACCCGCTCAGTGTTGGAGAGGTCGCCTATTATCTTTTTTAATGGAGGAGGCAGTTTCCTGACCAGGGTTGGAATGGCCAGTATCTGATCTCCGCGTCCTAACTGGGGATTATCTATAAGGTCGACAACTTCTATTCTATACTGACCGGCCAGGTGTTCTTCGCATATCCGTTTCAGGTTGGCAAAAGCGGCCAGGGACTTGGGAGTTTGCCCGGCTACATAGAGCCGCAGTTCCCACACTGTTGAAGGTTCTTCTACCCGGTTAGCAAAACTGTACATGCCAAAGGAGCCTCCTTTTCGGGTTAGTCATTAAACTGGTTGTTGGATTTTCGGGACTCTGCTACCCGGGCCTTTCCTTCCCGTCTTATTTTCACTAAACTCTGCTGCTGCACTATGATTCGGTTCATGGCCGTTTCCCGGGCCGCGAATTCTCCCCTCAGGGCCAAAATCTTTGACTCCAAGGCCTGACGCTTCTGTTCAAGTTCATATTGGAGCTCTGTAATTTCCTGCTCTTTGGCCATTTCCAGTTCTCTGTCGTGCTGCTCCTGGATGAGGCGGGTGGTTCCGGTCAAGACCCCCCCGGGACCCAGGTAGGCGTCTAAAAGATCCACACCGTGGTTGGTAATGATGAACTCGCGAATCTGGTTAGAATGGGCCATACCCCGGGATTTAAGGATATAAAGTCCTCGATTGCGTTCACCGTTCAGCTCAATATCTCTTAATAACAACCAGGTATCCATCAATGAGGATATTCCGATATCGGTCTGCTCGCAATCATCTCCGGAGGGAGTAAGGCTAATGTATAATGAAGTTGTCTGTTTTACTTTTAGCCAGTCTATTAAACGGGTCAGCATCGACCTGACTTGAACCATAGATCCCACAGAAATCAGGTTGCTGACCGGATCCAGAACCACTACCCGGGGTTGAAACTCGTTGACCAGCTTCTGCATTGTCACCAGGTGCATTTCCAGCCCGTAAAGAGAAGGCCTGGCCGAATGGATTTTAAGCAGGCCCTGTTCTACCAGAGGCTTCAGGTCAATACCGGTGGAAAGCTGGTTGCGGATGATCTGAGCGGCTGATTCCTCCATGGCAAAATACAGACAGCGCTCGCCCCGCTGGCCGGCTGCCTTCACAAAATGCGCCGCAACTGTGCTTTTGCCGCTGCCTGAAGTCCCGGATACCAGAATGCTGCTGCCCCGGTAATACCCCTGCCCGTCCATCATCTGATCCAGCCGGCCAATCCCCGATGAGATGCGTTCCTGGGAAACCGGATGATCGAGTCCAATTGAAGAAATGGGCTGCACCGAGATTCCCTGCTCGTCAATCAGGAAGGGGTATTCGTTGGTGCCATGGGCCGAACCGCGATATTTCAAAATGCGCAGGCGCCTGGTGGTTATAAGATCTTCCACCCGGTTGTCCAATTCAATGACGCAATCCGAAACATACTCTTCTAATCCGCCACGGGTTAATGAACGCTCCCCTCTTTCACCGGTTATGATAGAGGTTACCCCACGGTTTTTTAACCAGCGAAACAGCCGTCTGAGCTCGGCGCGCAGTATGGAGTCGTTTTGAAAACCAGAGAAAAGGGATTCAATGGTATCCAAAACCACCCGTTTGGCTCTGACCGAGTCAATGGCGTAACCGAGACGGATAAACAGACCTTCCAGATCGTATTCACCGGTTTCTTCGATTTCACCGCGTTCTACATGTACGTATTCAAAAGCCAGCAGTTTTCTGCTGGCCAGGTCTTCAAGATCATAACCCAGTGAGGCAAAGTTTTGAATAAGTTCCGCTTCTGTTTCCTCAAAAGCGATGAAAACACCGGGCTCGTTATACAAACGGGCTCCGTTTACCAGATACTCCATTGCCAACATGGTCTTTCCGCATCCTGCCGCCCCGCATATCAGGGCGGTTCTTCCCTGCGGTAAACCGCCAAACGTTATTTCGTCCAATCCTTGAATTCCGGTGGGGCTTTTCTGCAGCATTGACTTGGGAACGTATTGTGCTTCGTTGTTATGCTCCAAAGTATTCACCTCGACTGTTTATATTTTTTTCAAGTATCCAAGGCTGCGCAGAATCAGAATTATATCCTCATATTTCAAACATCCCAATTAAATGTAGCACAATTTATGAGGATGAATTTGTCGAACGAGTTTATAAGCATAATAGTCCTGCTATCTAATTTTAGCACTTATAATGGTACATATGTCATATTTTGCCCGACAAGTCGTGGGGCGGGTGGTAAATGACAGTTATGGAAGGAAAAATGAATGGAATTATACCGAAAAACATCAAACGATCGCCCAAAAGTGTGGATTAATGACAATTGTCAAAACATGTTTTAACTCCATAAATTCCCTGGTCAACTGGTAGCCGAGCTGTATAAGAGCCTCTGCTTTATTGCGTATATATTTAATAGAAATAATTTTTGGAGAGATTATCATGCGAAGGATATGGTTCTTTATTATTGCTTTGACGCTGGCTGCATCGTTAATTGGATGTAACTCAGGGGGCAAACCGGATCAGTCTCAGGAGAGCCTGCCAAAGGCTGAGCAAAACGATCAAAAAGTAGTCGCCGACCTGGTAAACGAGTTTGGGACGAAGTTCACAATGGTTTCTCTGCAAGCTCCTGCAGATGATGTAAGAAAGAGCATCCAGGAAAATTACGGCAGTTATGTTTCATCAGAGCTTATGGAAAAATGGCTGAAATATCCTCTGATAGCACCGGGGAGGCTTACTTCCAGCCCCTGGCCGGATAGAATTGAAATCCAGAGTACAAATATGGTGTCAGAGGACACCTATGAAGTAAAGGGAGAGGTTATTGAAATAAGCAGCCAGGAAAAAACCAGTGGAGGAGCTGCGGCAAAATACCCCATAACCCTGCGGGTTAAAAAGCTTGATAATCGCTGGGTTATTTATGATGTTGTAGTAAGCAGGCCGAAAGGTGTAAACGATGCATTCAAATATATAAACACCCAATATGGTTTTAGTTTTTCCCTACCAGAGAGCTGGAAAGGTTATTCACTGGTTAATGATGAGTGGAAAGGCCTGGCTATCGGTGCTTCCACCGTTGTGGAAAAAGGCCCTATTATCTTGATCAGGCATCCGCAGTGGACCGCTCAAAACCCGCGCCAGGATATACCCATCATGATCTTCACCTTAAATCAATGGAATTCATTGCAGAAAGAAGAATATCATATAGGCGCAGCCCCGATCGGGCCAGGTGAATTGGCCCGGAATGCGCGTTATGTTTTGGCGATCCCAGCCCGTTACAATTTCGCTTTTCCTACCGGCTATGAAGAAGTAGAGAAGATATTGGCCGGTAAGCCGCTTAAGGTAATTGAATAAACCTGCCATGCATAAAGTAGGGGGAAGGGCCAATCCGCTCGGAAAAAATATTATCGGGTAGTTTATATTTTTGCCAAAAAAATTGGGAGGGATGTAAATGAGCAAATATGTTGGGGAGCGACTGCCGCCGGTTCTGTACCAGTTCTTTTCCGCTGAAACCATGGTCGGGGTAGTGGGCACGGTTGATGAAGATGGGTTCCCCCGTGGGGCGCCCATGTCCCAGTTTTATGCTCCCTCCGATCATATTCTGCTAATGGCCGCCCAAAATAAGTCGCAGACCTTCCTAAACGCCATCAGGAGTGCGAAGATTGCGCTTACATTTATGGGTGCCAACAACCTGGTTTTCACTGTACGGGGGAAGGTAGTGGTTGTCCGGGAGGCTATGAAAACCAATGAAAACCTGGGTATCCTGGCGGTTTTTATAAGCGAAGTGAACAGCAACGAGGCTTGCGATGTTGTAGTCACCGGGGGGATCAGCACCCAATTCCGCAGCGAGCGCTGGCAGCAGCTTCTGGAAAGCTGGCTGGCTGAACTGCGCAGCTACACCGTGGAAGATATTACTCCATTGACCCCGCCTATATAATAATCGCGATTCACCATCTACGGCCACCTTATAGATAAATAATTCCGTGCCTTTAAGAAGGTTCTTCTCTGAAACATTAATCGGAAAGAACCTTAATTTTATGGGTAATATGAACGCTGGCAGCTCAAAAGGGCAATTCCCAATCATGATTATCTATGGCGTATAGTTAGACGGTCCGCACAATAGATTTAATTATTAAACAAATGCTAAAGTGGTGCGGATTTGAAAAGAGTAAAAGTAATATTTATAAATTTGCTGATGCTGACAGTAACATCTTTAATTTTGCGCACGGTAAACATATCCTTCAATATATACCTTTCCAACAGGCTTGGCCCGGAGGGTATGGGGCTTTTCCAATTAATAAGCTCAATTTATTTTCTGGCCATTGTCTTTTCCGTATCGGGCATCAGGTTCGCCTCCACCCGGCTGGTTGCTGAGGAAATGGGAATCGGAAACCCGGCCGGAGCAATTAAGGCGGTGCGCAGCTGCCTGGTTTACGGTCTGACATTCAGCATGGCAACCATGATAATAATAAACCTCAACGCGGAATATATTGGCGTCTCCTGGCTGAATGACGCCCGAACAATATTATCGCTGCGCATCTTTGCCTTCAGCCTTCCCTTTATCTCGCTGTCTTCCGTTATAAGCGGGTATTTTATCGCGGTTCGCAAAGTAATAATGACGGTGCTGGTGCAGTATTTAGAGCAGCTTGTAAAAATAGGTACGACAGTATTGTTCATCGGAATATTTTTACCGATGGGCCTGGAATATGCCTGCGCAGCCGTGGTCCTGGGGGCCTGTGCCGGGGAGCTCTGCTCATTTCTATTTCTATTGTTCCTTTACCGGACAGACCGGCCAGGAGCCAATAAGGTCCACGCCGGGACACGTCTCATATCGCGTATGTTTAAAATAGCGCTGCCGGTCGCATTCAGCGGCTATATTATGTCGGTTGTAAGGACCATCCAACAATTGCTGATACCCTGGGGGCTTAAAAAGAGCGGTGAATCAAGCGGGGAGGCTATTGCCACATTTGGTGTGATTCAAGGTATGGCTATGCCGGTAATAATGTTCCCTTCAGTTTTTATTGAGGCGATTTGCGACTTGATCGTTCCTGAGCTGGCTGAATGCAAGGCGAACAACAGTTACAACCGGCTCAACTACATCATTGCCCGGGTTTTCAATCTAGGGGTATTATTGTCTATTGGTGTGACCTGGATGTTCTGGCATTTTTCCAAAGAGCTGGGGATGGCGATTTATAATAATGCGGAAGTAGCCTATTTCATAATGATGCTGGCGCCGCTGATCCCGGTCATGTATCTAGACAATATCGTGGACAACATGCTGAAAGGCATAGACGAACAGGTCAGTTCAATGCGCTACAATATCTTCACATCGTTGATTAACGTGGTCATGACCTATCTGCTGCTGCCCAGGTACGCCATCGCTGGGTATCTTATTACAACTTATTTTGTAAAGATAATAAACTTTGGTTTAAGTATAAACCGGTTGATTAAGGTTACCAAACTGACCATCGATTTAAGGAGGATAGTTAAATCAATACTCTGTATCATCGGTGCCATAGGCATTACAGTTTTGTTGGATGATCTTAACCTGGTAAATCCCGCCTTTATATACCTGCATCTCCTTCTTACCGCTGCCATATATATTTTCCTTCTACGTGTATTCTCCTGTATAACCCACGAGGATGTATTATGGATAAAATCTCTATTCAAATAGATGTTTAGGATACACTGGGGGGCGTGAAATAGATTGTTAAAGAGGTTGGCCTACTATAGGGTAAGACAATGTGTGTACGACCGATGGATTAAGTACCCTAAAGGGTCTTTGAGTGTGAGGTTCAAAGAGTATATTTTAAGAGTATAATGAAGGCAAAATTATAGATGCGGAAGAAGGCGACAGGCAATATGTCAATGACCGAGTTGCCAATTGAAAAATCGTTTATGCTAATTGAGTCGGGTCCGGTGATTTTGGTTACAACCAGCGATAAAGGCCACAATAACATTATGACTATATCATGGCATATGGTGACGGATTTTACTCCGAAGATTGCCATGACCACCGGTCCCTGGAATCATTCGTTCCAGGCCCTTATAAATACCAAAGAATGTGTACTGGCCATTCCCACGGTTGACCTGGCGGAAAAAGTGGTCGGTATCGGCAGCTGTTCTGGTGCAGAAGTGGACAAGTTCCAGAAATTTGGCCTTACGGCCTTACCGGCAGCCGAGGTAAAAGCCCCGTTGATATCCGAGTGTCTGGCCTGTCTGGAGTGCCGCGTGACAGAATACCTGGAACCACACGACATTTTCATCTTGCAGGTGGTGCGGGCCTGGATCGATCACGAACGAATTGAACGGCGGACTTTCCACGCCAATGGGGATGGAACATTTGTTGTGGATGGCGATACTATTAACTTTCGTAGTATTATGGAAGAAAAAATAACCCCCGGAGTTTGATGTACATGCAAACCTATCTGCCTATTATTATAAGTTCGACAACTATATATATTTTTATAGTTCTGGCTATTCGTTTGTTTGGAAAAAAGGAATTAGCCCAGTTATCGGTTGTGGATCTGGTTTTTATCCTCCTTATCAGCAACGCCGTGCAAAATGCCATGGTCGGAAGCAATTCCACCCTGGCGGGTGGATTGGTGGCTGCTTCCACCCTGTTTTGTGTGAATTATCTTTTAAAAGCGCTGCTTAATAAATCACCGGAAATAAACCGACTTCTCCAGGGCGATCCCCTGATGCTGGTGTACGACGGAAAAATCATTCAAAAACATCTGGATCAATCCCAGATTTCCAGGGATGAATTGGAGGCTGCCATTCGGGAACACGGGGTAGAAAGCATCGAGCAGGTCAACCTTGCTATCCTGGAAGTGGACGGCAACATCAGCGTTCTCTCCGATGATTTCAAAAACAGGACATCAAAAAAGAGGCGCAAAGCTCATAAGGTCATCAGCAAGAACACCTGATTTATAGAATGAAGGAGGGGCAAAATGAAGAATGTCACTATGTTTACCACCAAAACATGACCATACTGCACCGTGGCGAAAGAGTTTCTTTCCCAAAACAGAATTCACTTTGTAGAAAAGGATATCAACGTTGACGCCCAGGCCCGGGCTGAACTGACCCGGAGGAATATACGCGGGGTGCCTTCCTTCCTTATCGGGGACGATATGGTGGTCGGATTGGATAAGGCTAAAATACTGGAACTGGTCGATCATCGTTTATCAGAATGTGAACAGTGCCACACCAAATTGCGCGTACCTATCGATAAAGGTCCAATTAAGGCCACCTGTCCCCAATGCAAGCATTCTTTTGACGTGAATCCCTCGGACCTGCGGCGTAATTAAGGATAAATAAGAAGTTTGGATTATTTCTTCTACAGTCATAGGATACACGGGGACGTTCGTTTTGCAGTTCAAGAACGTCCCCGTCTACAAGTAACCCGCAGCATCAAGCGGTTATTTCTTCGGTTAGCACTTTGGACAGCTGCATATTAAAATGCTTCATGTTGTTAAATCCGTCTGATAAACGAAATTTATCTATTTTCAATCCAACCATTTTGAATATTTCCAATAGTTCTTTTAAATTATACTGATAGATATGGGCATCTTTTGTTTCTATTTTTTTATCAATAGTAGGCATATCCTTCCAGGATACATATTCAGTTGTTCTTCCCCAAAACTCTTGAGCAGGGGTTGAGAACATGATCACTCCGTTGTCAGCCAGCATTTCTTTAATCTTTAACAGAGTGGGAATACAATAATAATTAAGGTGCTCAAATACTTCAGTAAAAATTATTAGCTCAAATTTATGTTTATACATTACGTCTTCAGTTTCAATATTTTTTGTCACGTAATGGATGTCGTATTTAGTGAGTAAATCATCGCTTATATATTGGGCCGAGTCCAAAGCATATACATTGGCTCCGGTATTGAGCCTTGCATATAAAGCGATAGTGCCATAGGCCAGACCAATATCAAGAATATTATCAATTTTATTGTCCCTGCTGAATTCTGATATCCAACCGGGAATGTGCTGCCAGTATGCTTCTTCATATTGTCTGTAAACAAAATAGTATTTATTGGGATTGTTTTGCGCAATAAGATCCTGGACTATGCTTATGGATATCATATTGTGGCACCTTCTTCCATAAATGGTTTTATCAGTTAATATATATTTATATTCAGTTCAACAGATTCTGTTTCATGATCGGGATCAATAAATTGTAAAGAGGGATTCTCTATGGTTTATGGAACCCTCATTTTGTTTTAAAAAGGTACGATTGGATTGTATGAAAGGAATCACATTATGGATAAAAGTGAGAATCTTATAGGAAACTATAAATCCAGCGACATCCCTTTGAGCCGCATACCTACTATTGATGTTTCGGAAATGGGCGTTCGCAGGCATAATATAAAGGCTTTACTGGAGATTGATGTCACCCGGGCAAGGCAATTAATAGGGAGTTACAAGCGAAAGACTGGCAACGAACTGTCCTTTACCGCCTGGATAATATACTGTATAAGCCAGACCACCCGGATCCATGGGAGTGTCAATTCATATATAAATTTGCGAAGAAGAAAATGCGTTACTTTTGAGGACATAGATGTTACGGTTCTGGTTGAAAAGGAAGTGGATGGGCAAAAGGTTCCTTTGCCTTACGTCGTCAGGAAGACCAACGAAAAAACTCTGCAGGAAATCAGTGCGGAAATATGCCAGGCCAGGACCCGGAACTTTAACGTCGGAGGCGATTCACAGAAGAAAAGTTCAGGTTGGATGAGTTTCTTCATGCGTCTGCCGCAACCGTTTAGGAATCTTTTTTGGAAGAGGGCCGGCAGGGATCCCTTTTTCCCCAAAAAGACTATGGGCACTATGGCTGTGACAGCAGTAGGCATGTTCGGGAAAGTAAGCGGGTGGGTAATCCCGCTTACCATCTTCACTTCATGTTTTGCCCTGGGCTCAATTGTTAAAAAGCCCGGCGTGATTGACGATCGGGTTGAGATACGCGAATACCTGTTCATGACCGTCTTATTTGACCACGACGTAATTGATGGAGCACCGGCCGCCCGATTCATCAGCGATCTGGTATCCTCGATCGAGAGTGCCTACGGGTTGGATGACTATGCCTAAATAATCTCGTACCGGCCTTCTTTCCGGCGCGGGGCTTTGGGTGTATAGGAGGGATAGCCGAAGGTTATAGCAGCGATGAAATCTCCGTGTTCCGGCGCGTATTTGAGACGCAGGTCTTCATCCATGCCCGCGCTCAAAGCGGCCGTCATCCAGCAGGAACCGATTCCTTTGTCATAGGCTGACAAAAGCATGTTTTGGATGGCGGCACTGGTGCTCTGTATAACTACCCTTTTATCGGGATAATCCTGTTTGTAGAGGAAAGCCAGAATACAGCACTGGGAGCCGCCCAGGCTTTTAAGGAAGACCCTGGTTTCAGCGACAATAGCCGGGTGATTGGCAAAACGCTTGAGCAGGACCGGTTCGGTTTTGTCATAGACGAGGCTCATAAATTCCCGCAGTTCTTCGAGCCTCTCGGGGCTTCTGACCACTACAAAGTACCAGGGCTGAAGATCCACGGCTGAAGGAGCGTACAGGCCGGCGGTAATTATATCCTGTAAATCTTCATCGCTTATAGGCTGCTGGGTGTACCTTCTAACACTACGCCTGTCCGTAATCGCATCTCTGGTCTCCATTGCAACTCCCCCTTACCCTATTCTATCTTTAAGACCTGGAATGAACACTCGTTCACTCTCACTATAAAAAGTTTGGATATCCTGTGTCAACCTCTGATAAGAGCAAGAAGGGGCTTCGGAGACTCCGAAACCCCTTCTTGTTAATGACGTGGTCTTATTTCTTCTGCCTCTTTAGTTTAGGAGGGGCTTTCTTTTCAGCGGACTCTAACATTTTATTCAACTGCGTCCACTCTTTGCTTTCCAGGACATTTTCGAGATTCAGAGCCATAATCATACGATTGTCGGTATTCACTATGCCGTCCATGTATGCCTGGCCCTGTACATCATTGACGATGCCCGGGACTTCTTCAAATTTCCGGGCCGACACCCTTAAAACCTCCATTACCTCATCTACGATCAACCCGATTTTCTTGTTGCTTAGCTCACTGACAATTATGCGGGTGCGGTCGGTATACTCCTTTGATTCAATTTCAAAGCGTTTGCGCATATCGATGACCGGGATAACATCGCCCCGTAAATTAACCACCCCCTGAACGAATTGGGGGGAGCGCGGCACTGCCGTAATCTGAGCCAATTTGGTGATTTCTTGAACCTGGGCTATATCTATACCGTATTGCTCGCCGGCTAATTTAAAAATCACCAATTGCTTTTCATCCATTTCTGCCATAACCTCGGCTTCTTTTTCGGCCCGGCTAAAGCCTTCTCCTGGATTTATTTCATCCAGATCGTTATCGCTAATAACATTTTGCGGATCCATCAGCATAATGATCCGCTTGCCATCATCCACCCTGGCTATGCCCGTAATCCTTTCTCCCGTTTCACTCAAGACAGCCGCCGGGGGGGGATAAATAACCGATCTGGGTATGCGGATTACTTCGTATACCTGATCGACGGTCAAGCCGATAAAGGCCCCTGAAACATCGACAACAACCACCCGGGTAGTTGTTGTGACCTCGTCGCTTCCCGTAGCCAGTTTAGTGCGCATGTCCACGATGGGCATAAGGGTATCCCGCAATGAAATTATGCCTTTAATGTAATCGGGAACATTGGGCACTTTGACTATTTCAGGGAACCGGATTATTTCCTTTACCTTATCGATTTCCAGACCGAATTCTTCCTTGCCTACCTGAAAAGACACAATTTGTACTTCATCCAGCATCGCTTCGGATTTTGATTGGCCGGGTTTTGATTGGCGGCGATCCTTTCCGACTGATTCATGCCCGAACAAAGAGGCAGCGTCCAATACCATAACCAACCTCTTTCCACCGTCTAATTTAACCACACCGGTAATTGAGGTATTGTCCACGCTGTCGGAAAGGCTGGTTGGAGCGTCTTCAATGTTTTTGCTGTCAACCCTTAAAACCTCGGATACCGCGTCTACGTTCAGTCCTATAGCCTTGCCGCCGATATCCACCACGATAACACGGCTGGAGGTGTTTTGTTCCGCTTTTTCCATCCCGAATTTGGTTCGGGTATCTACTACGGGTAGAATATGGCCGCGCAGATTGGTCATGCCGTCAACATAGGCCGGGGACTGGGGGACTCTGGTCATAGACGGCATTCTGATGACTTCTTGAACGTGCATTATATTCAGTCCAAAACTTTCATCACCTAAAGTAAAGGTTACCAACTGCACTTCATCCGAGGAGAACGTATTATCAGCCCGCATATAAATCCACCTTACCTTTCTTACTCCCCGGTTTTAGCTGTCCTGCTGCATTTCGTCCGCTATGGCGGCAATATCCTCAATGGCCTTGGCCTGTTCGTCAATCGCTTTGGCCTGTTCGGCTGCCACATTGGAAGCTTCGGCTACCTGCCGGGCTCCATGGCCGATTTCTTCAGAGGCTGCGGTGCCCGCTGCCAGACCTTTTTCCAGAGCGTCTTTAATCAGGTTCAAGCCCTCTGCCACCTTGACCCGGTTGGCGGTTATGGTTTCAACCTGCTGGGTGACCGCCGTATTGTAACGGGCCGTTCCATACATGGTTTCATCGGCCTTTTTGGAGGCTGTCTCGGACAGGGAGACTTCTACCACCACTTTATCCATCTGGCTGTGAATATCCTGGATGAGGTCTTTGATCTTGTCGGCGTTTTCAGCCGACTCGTTGGCCAGATTGCGAATATCACCAGCAACTACAGAGAATCCGCGGCCGTGTTCGCCGGCTGTGGCAGCTTCCACGAATCCATTCACAGCCAGCATATTGGTTTGTATGGAGACATTATTGATGGTGCCTACGATTTTATCTATCTGCTGAATCTTGGCTTGCAGAGATTCTACTGATGAGTTTATGGTGGAGTAATGTTTTACCCGACCTTGAACACCCATCCACACATCTCTAGCCAGAGCCCGTCCGTCCGAAAGCAGCTGGGTAATTTCGTTCAATAACCCACCCGCCTCAACTGCCAAATCGGCTACGTTTACTCTTATACTCTCGGCTTGTTGCATCATAGTCATGGCATTTTCAGCTTCATTGGCCGCGGTATTGGTTCCCTCATTCATCTGAACCAAAACACTGGCTATTTCCGTTGCGGAGGAACTGATCTCTTCGATATTGGCGGATAGCTCTTCCGCTGTAGCCGCAACTTCCTCGGCCGATTTGTTGATATTGGTAGAGACTTTTAATTCCTCGGCCATTTCCGTCAGATCATGGGTGGCACTGTTGATTTCCGACATGCCTTTGCTTTGCTCGGCGACTGCCTTGGCCGACTCTTCGATGCCGATATCCGCTTGTTTGACCGCGGCGGCAATCGCCTCACTCCCGGCCAGAAGCTCCCTGGATTTGCCTTTTAATTCTTCTACCAATTGCGTGTCTTCATTAATTATTTCAGAATAGCGGCCAAACTTCTGGTCAATCTCAGTAAACTTTCCATAGGCGTCTTCGGTCATTTTCTCCCAGCCCTGAAAATCGGCTACGACTTCGTTAATATCCTTGACGATATCCTCAATTTCGGTTCGGATTTTATCAACCACCCCGCGTATATCCCGGGCGGAGCGTTCCGATATTTCGGCCAGGTTTCTAACTTCGTCGGCCACCACGGCAAACCCCCGCCCGTGCTCCCCGGCCCGGGCTGCCTCAATGGCCGCATTCAACGCCAGCAGGTTGGTCTGGTCGGCTATCATAACCACCGCCTGGACAATATCGTCAATCTGGCGGGATTGGGCTTCCAGTTCACCTATCCGTTGGCCTGACTGAGAATTCTTACCGGCGGATTCCTTGAGCTGGTTGAGCATATCGGCCATGCCTTTTATCGAATCTTTAAGGGCAGTGACTCCGATCTGAGCATCATTGTAGAGCGCTTTGAAATCGGCCAGGAGCTGGGTAGCGGTCTGGTCAATCTCAGAAGCCTTTTCATGTAGCTCGCCAGCTTCTTCCTTAATTTTGGTTCCACTGTCAGCCAGGTCATTCATTAACTTGGAGAATTCCAGCACCGCGCTGTTTGACTCTTCGATGCTGGCCATCACTTGCTCGGTGGCCGAAGCTATGCGTTCTGCCAGGGCCTGCTGTTTGGCCATGGTGCGGACCCGGGATTTCTCCTGGGCCATCTTTTTAGCCAGCTGCCTTTTTTGCGCTATATCCTCTAATTCGGTCTTTTGAACGATCCCGGTCCGGTCCCTGCTTTCTACACTGTTTGGTAAAGATAACTTTTTTGCCATTACTAATGGGCCTCCTTCTTTTCATTGGTATTTCCCCCCGAAAATCCCCACTCCCAAATGAAAAGAATAACCGGCTCTATATTTCTCTTTTTAATTTCATCGAAGATGCCTTCTCATTGCTTTATATTTATACAAAATAATGTATATATATATAATGCGTTAATAATAAGTGAACGCAATAAAATTGTTTGGGAATGGTTCAGGGCCGTAATCCAGGGTATGAAGGGGTGAAATGATTGGTTGACCTATAAACCTGAGGATTTTTCCGGCAGAAGGCTGCCGGAGCCGCCAATGGCGCAAAAACCCTTATATAACTTTTCCTAACATTTATTAAAAAGAAAACTCTAATAATTGGCTGCAAATCATAGAGCGGGAAAGACCAGGGCTGGAAACAAAGAAACGGGCAATTTGTCGAAATATATCTATAAATCACACTATTTGGCTAAATCGTGGAAGATAACAGCCAGGGTGATTACTTCGCATGCTTTAAATAGTAGTAAAGCGTTCAAGAAGGATTATTTTCGTTTGCGTAGAAAAGGAATACATACAGGTAAATGCTGTATAATATCTGCAATAACATGTATTTGCACACCGCAATCAACCTGCAAACCAGGCCGTCATTTTTGTCTACAACCACTTATTGCATCCTGCGATAAGGACATTGAATACTGAATCTTTCCTCCCGTTGAATTGTTACTGTCAAATCAAAGCAACCGGTAATTTAAATACTTTTATCGTAATAGCTATTTAAAGACCTATCACTTTGTACGCATTGTCTAGCTCGTTATCAATCAGTCGAGTGCCCATGAGCACCCCGTTAGGGTCTTCAGGGCATTTGGCGTTTTTCGGGATATTAAGCCCGGGTAAGTGGGTGAAGCAGGCTGAAATTTCGGGTTTAGGTGGAATATTCCTAAACGAATAGACCTTGAGATATATAGGCAAACCATGAGCAAGTCGTCAAGGAAGAGAGTGAACTTTCCAGGCGCTGATTAGTTGAAAAGATGGGGGGGAAAATAAAAACTAAAATTGAACATAGTAAAGCCCATTCGGTGTGAGCGGCGGCCACCATGGGATCATCCCGGTTACGGTGGGTGGTCGGGCTGAAGGCGTAAGTATTGAAATTTCAATATGAAAGAGGTGTATTAATGGATTTCAAGCTTTCCGAAGAACAGGAACTGATCAGGTCAAATGCGCGCGAGTTTGCATTAAAGTACATCGAACCAGTGGCCGCGGAAATCGATCAAAACAGCCGCCAACCAGCTGAAATTTTTGAGAAACTGGCAGGACTTGATATGATGGGCATTTCCTATCCCACCGAATACGGCGGTGGCGGAGCAGAATTCCTTACCACTATGCTGGTTACTGAAGAGTTGGCCCGCTCCTGCGCCAGCACCGGCTTTCTTCATGGCTACAGCTACGGTCTGATCGGACATCCCATCCTCACCTTCGGCAATGAAGAACAGAAGAAAAAGTGGATGCCGGGCCTGGCTGCCGGTAAACTGGTAGGTGCCTTTGCCCTGACTGAGCCGGGAGCGGGAACCGATGTCAGTTCGGCCACCAGCCTGGCCGTAAAAAACGGCAATGAATATGTCCTGAATGGAACCAAGACATTCATTACCAATGCCATTATTGCCGATGTCTTTGTAGCCTTTGCCTATACCGACCCCTCGGCCGGCCCCAAAGGAATGAGCGCCTTTCTTATTCCCAAAGGAGCGCCGGGTCTTATTGTAGGCAAGCATTTTAATAAGATGGGGGTTCGGGGTTCCCAGACCTCCGAAGTGGTATTTAAAGACTGTGTCGTACCGGCCGACGGCCTGCTTGGCAAGGAGGGAGACGGCTTCAAGATAGCCATGAGCGCGCTTGATGTCGGCCGTATCGGTATTGCCGCCATGTCCACCGGCATCGCCCAGGCCTGCCTGGATGAATCCATTAGTTATTCCAAGCAGCGGGTTCAGTTTAAAAAACCGATAGCCAGTCAACAGGCTATTCAGTGGTTTATAGCCGACATGGCCACTGATATCGATGCCGCACGCTACTTCTATATGTATGCCGCCTGGGTAAAGGACCAGGGCAAACCATTCAGCCTGGCTGCCTCCAAGGCCAAGCTGTTCTGTTCAGAATGTGCCGCCCGGCACTCCACTAAAGCAGTTCAGATTCAAGGCGGTTACGGATTCATGACCGGGGCCAAGGTTGAGCGCCTTTATCGCGATGTGAAGCTGGCTGAAATCGGTGAAGGCACATCCGAGGCCCAGCGCATGATCATAGCGGGTGCAACGCTTCGGTAAAGGGTACCGGCAAAATGAGCACACCTCGTTTTCGGGGAGTGGCAAAGATAACGACAGAGAAAAAAGGAGGAGAAAAATATGAGTACTATTGAAGCTGGGCAAAAGATTCCCACCCGGGTTCGCCGGACGCTTGATGTAGGAGATTTTTCTATTCTGCACCAACTGACCTGGTTTAATATGGCGGTACACAGCGACTCGGAATATGCCAAGGGAACCTGGTTTAAGGAACGTTCCCTGGCCGGACCGATTATCTTTGTGGTTGCCGACGGTCTGGTCCATAATGCCGATACCATCGCGGAGTTTGTGGGAAATGCTGGGTACGAAATCTATGCCTATATCGGTGTGGATAATGTAAAAATCACTAAACCGGTTCTCTTCGGCGACACCCTGCGGGCAGATGCAGAAGTGGTCGATTTCCGACCCACCAAAAATCCCAAAATGAACCTGTTTTTGTATCAGAACCGGACTTATAACCAGCGCAATGAGCAGGTAATTGAGTATACCACTACCATGATGGTGCAGAAAAAGGATTAATCAGACCGTCATACCATCCGGGCACCACGATTTACGCTCCGCTATCGCTTCACATATTTTTGAGGTCGAAAAAGGCGAATCGGCTCTGGCAGCTTCCTTTTAGGCACGTTAACGGTAAAAATAAGCCGCAGTTGGATGTCCACCCCCATACGGTTGGATGCCTGCCTGCGGCTCTAATTTTTAACAGAATTATCAAAATAATAATTTGGATAAACGAGGAAATACGGGGTTATTTTGAAGCGGCTGAAAAAATCATTTAGTATAGAAACCCCAAATCTAAAAATACTATTAACGAACTAATTAAAGATTGAAAGGAGGAAAAATAATGCCTAAAAAGGATGTGCAAAGTACAAAAAACACCAAAAATAAGAGCCGTTCGGTAGCAAAGGATACACAAGACAACAAATGCCCTCAAAAAGAGGGGGATAACTGCTTGGTGCCCGGGGTTTTTGGCGACTCTGATCCGATCGGGGGATCTTAATTTATGAAGCATCTTATCCAATAATCGAGAGGAAAATATTTCATATAAAAGGACTGGATATGAAGTGCACCCCGGATGTTGGACGAAAGAGTTCAATGTTTGGAGGGGCACTTTTATTTTTTATTCATAACAGCTGGTTGATTCTACCGGAAGCTTATAGGTGCTCATAAAAATATATTCAATAAAGTATTTATTATATGAAGAAAATGTCGATATATAGAATAATAAAGCCTTCAAGTATATCACTTGATATGCTTATATAAGCCGGTTCGTATGGGGATTGCCCCCCAAGCAGATTCATCGTAGTAAGGAGGTAGTCCTTTGCGGGATGAAGACAAAACCAAAGAGCAGCTGTTAAACGAGTTAATTATCCTACGGCAGAGAAATATCGAACTGGAGGCTGCCCAACATTATAACGGGCGGCAATCCCCTTACCCATCAACACCCATCGAATTTTCACATGAACCAATCGGTAGAACATTAAACTATAGAATCTCTGATCTGATAGATATTCCCCTTCTGCAACAGATGTTTGCCTCTTTTTTTAACCTGACGGGGATAATGCATGCGGTTCTCGATGCTGACAACAATATTCTGAGCAGTATTGGCTGGCAGGATATCTGCACCAAATTTCACCGCATCTGTCCTCAGACCGAATGCCGTTGCCGGCAAAGCGACAGCTATATAGCCAGCCATTTGCACGAGGGGCCGTATATTGGTTATAAGTGTTTAAATGGACTCATGGATTATGCCACCCCCATAATAGTGGAAGGAAAACATCTTGCTACTATTTTTATCGGTCAGCTGCTGCATGAACCCCCCGACGAGGAATACTTCCGGACGCAGGCCCATGAATTTGGCTTTGATGAAACCGCTTATATTGAAGCACTCCGCAAAGTAAATATTTTTCCGGAAAACCAGGTAAAATCGATAATCGAATTTTATTCAAAACTGGGGCAGGTTTTGGCATCAACCGGGCTTAAGCGACTGCGTCAGATAGAGATGGCGGAAAACAAGTTTTCCAAAGCATTTCAATGCAATCCCGAACCGATTACCCTTACTACTTTAAAAGAGGGATATTATGTGGAGGTAAATGACGCCTGGGTTAAAACCACCGGGTTTGAGCGGCACGAAGGCATAGGACGTACGGGGATGGATTTAGGAATCTGGATTAACTCTGAAGAACGCAAGGCAATGCTGAATCATCTCCGGGAACATGGATGTGTACGCGATTTTGAAGCCCGGTTCCGGACCAAGTCCGGGGGAAGTGGCATTTTCCTGGTTTCTGCGGATATAATCGATATCGATGGCACCGAGCACTTGATTTGTGTGCATAAAGAGGTTACCGAAAGCAAAAAAGCCGAGGAAGCACTGCGTTTATCGGAGGAAAGGTTTTCCAAGGCCTTTGACGCCAGTCCGAACTGTATATCTATATCATCACTGGAGGAAGGGCAGTACCTGGCGGTAAACGAAAGTTTTTGCCGGACAGTTGGGTACAGTAAACATGAGATCGCTGGCCGGACTGCGATGGAATCGGGTTTCTGGTTTGATCCTGCTGACAGGTTAAAGGTTAAGGAAAAAATACTCAGAAAGGAACCGGTACGTGACCTGGAAATCAATTTTCGCAGAAAGTTCGGAGAACCACGCCGGGGCTTATTTTCGGCCGAAGGGATCGTTATTGACGGCCAGGCCTGCCTTTTGAGTATTATCACCGATGTTACCGAACGCAGACGGGATGAAGAGAAAATAAGATATCTGAGTTTTCATGACAAATTAACCGGCCTGTACAACCGCGCCTATTTTGAAGAGGAATTAAAACGTATTGATAAGGAGCGCCAGCTGCCGATAAGCATTATTATGGGGGATGTAAACGGTCTCAAATTGGTTAATGATGCCATGGGTCATTTAGAAGGCGATGCGCTATTGAAAGCGGTAACCGATATCCTGAAAAAATCATGCCGTGAAGAGGATATAATTGCCCGTTGGGGTGGGGACGAATTCATAATTCTCCTGCCTGACTGTCCCCATCAGAGTGCCGTAAAAATCCTGCAAAGAATAAAAGACAACTGCAAGTTGGGTTATACGTTCCCTATAGAGACAAGCATATCCCTGGGCCTGGCAACCAAACAAAATATCCATCAGGACATCGAGTACACCATAAAAGAAGCCGAAGACAAAATGTACCGTCACAAATTGCTGGAGGACAAGAGCACTCGAAGCTCCTTTATTACATCGCTGCAGAAGGCCTTACTGACCAGACATAACGAGACTGAAGAGCATTGCCAGCGCATGCAGGAAATGGCTCTCAAGATAGGAAGATTAGTCGGTCTTCCGGAAAGCGAACTGGATAATCTGAAACTGCTTGCCACCCTGCATGATATCGGTAAGATAGCCATACCCAACAGCATCCTGGGAAAACAGGAAAAACTCACCAATGAAGAATGGGAAACAGTAAAGAAACATGCCGAAATAGGCTATCGTATTGCCCTCAGCTCCCCAGATATGGCACCGATAGCCGAGGCTATCTTGCATCACCACGAACGTTGGGACGGAAAAGGGTATCCCCTGGGTTTAAAAGGGGAGACTATACCCTTTATATCGCGTATTATAGCTATTGCAGATACCTGTGATGTAATGTTTAACGGACGCCCTTACCAGAAGGCGGTCGGTTTGGAAGAGATCAAAGCGGAAGTATTAAGATGTTCCGGAAGTCAATTCGATCCCGATTTAACTCAAATCGCTGTTGCTGTTCTGGATGAAGCCCTTATACATGTTTAAACTATTCTAATATCGGTGCTGCCTATGAGCTTTTCTGATGATCCGAGGTTATGATCAGAAAACCGATTCTTTAAAGCAGGCCATGTGACTCATCTGGCATTGGGGGTGGGAGTATAAAAAGAACCTCAGGGCTTTTTTAGATCAACGTATTCAGTGACTAAATCGGTGAAAAGGATGCCGTCTAAATGATCGATTTCATGGCATATGCATTTGGCCAGATCTTGGCTTGCACTTAGGGTAAATTGGTCGCCGTTTTCGTTTAATCCCTGAACAGTTACCCGGGCGGGTCTCTCCAACAATCCGTAGGTATTGGGTATACTCATACATCCTTCTATAACTTTTTGCCTGCCCTCTTTGATAATTATCCTGGGGTTTACCATTTGGATCAGCCCGCAGCCCATATCAATCACCACCAGCCGCTTTAAAACACCTATCTGGGGCGCAGCCAGGCCTCCGCAATTATCGATGCTATACATGGTGTCCGCCAGGTCTTTTAATAACAGTTTAATTCCCTGATCCACTACTGCAACTGCAGCGCTCTTTTCCCGAAGGATCGGATCGCCTGCCAGCCTTATGGTCCTTAGTGCCATTTAAATCGCACCCCGGCTAAACTGAGCTCTGGACTTTCTGGTGCTCTGTTCAAAAAGGAAGACATCTTCAATTGTACTGTTGAAAATTTTGCATATATCATAGGCCAGCCAGATAGAAGGTTCGTATTTTTCTGTTTCAATAGCATTTATGGCCTGGCGTGACACGCCCACCAGCTCCCCCAGTTGTTCTTGAGTCAAGCCCAGTGATTCGCGTAACTCTTTTAAGCGGTTTTTCATTATTATCCACCTCAGTAATGTTAACCTTACATCTGATTTTACTATTAATGAAAATATTGTCAAGTTAACCTTACATAAATGAATGCTGATAGATAAAATTGCCTGACCCGGACTCGGGTTTGATATTTAATTAGCGATTTTTGGTAAAATTAGTTCATCGGTTTGCTGCGCAGTGTGCCCTATTGGAAGTATCTAACCTTGATTAAATGAAGGAGATGAGCTTTATGAACCCGGAAGAAGACAAAGCACCGGCATGGCTGTACGACGAATTTAAACATGCCGGAGTCGACTACGCCAGTACGGCTGTAGCCGGGGATTACGATGAACACCATCAGGAGTTCAGGGACTACGAAAAGGATGCGGCTCTGGTAATGGAGCGGCTGGGAATGAGCCTGCAGCACGAGGTGATAGATTTCGGCTGCGGCACCGGCGCCTTTGTATTATATGCAGCTCGGGCATGCCGAAAGATTTATGGTATTGATATTTCGCCGTCCATGCTGGACCTGTGTGATAAGAAGGTAAAGGCGGCGGGATTAGATAATGTAGAACTCCATAACGCCGGATTCCTTACCTACCATCACCAGGGGCCGCCTGTGGATTTCATTGTCTCAACCGCCGCTTTTCATCACCTCCCCGATTTCTGGAAGGTAGTGGCTCTGCGGCGCATGCACGACATGCTCAAAGCCGGGGGCAGGCTTTACCTTTTTGACGTAGTGTTTTCTTTTCCGGTTGACACTTTCAAGGAGGCCCTGGACGGATGGGTCGCCAGCATGAGCCAAAAAGGAAATCAGGCCATGGCGGAAGAAACTGTCGTACATATCCGTGATGAGTTTTCCACCTTTGACTGGATTCTGGAGGAAATGCTGGTTAGGACCGGGTTTGTCATTGAACAAAAATACTCTGATTTTCCCGGATGCCTGGCCTATCTATGCATTAGGCAGTAGTAATTATTAAAGCACAAAACGCTGTCTCACCCCACACTTGGTATATAGAGATTTACAAACGATTCGGCCTTGCTTATCATGAAAATAACTAGTAGCTGGCAAAGAATGCCAGGCAGTTGGAAGCGGGGATAACAGCGTGGAGATCGCACTGTTTATTTTATTGATCGCTCTGGTGGCGGCCGCCTTTGGCGTTGGCTTGTTTTTTGGCATAGTCCGCATCCTGGGGCGCAGTAGCGGGTGGAATGCCATGGCCGGAATTTATGCTTACAATGGGCCGGAGCCTTCTGGCAGTTGGCCTAGGCAGACTTTGATGGTGGGCAGGGTTCAATACCGGAATACGGCCAAATTTGCACTTCTTCCGGAAGGCATGTATCTGCAGACCCGCTTCAACCAGCAGGCTCTGTTGATACCCTGGAGGGCTTTTTCCGGCTGCCAGCCAACCACCCTGTACTGGCAAAAAGCTTATACCCTTACCGTGGGCAATCCGGTTTTGGGAAGCATCACCCTGCTGGGTCCGCTCTTCAACGCGTCGCGGGGCTACCTGCGCCACCTGCCTTTGCCGGGAACTTAAAGAACACTTGGGCTGGATGAAGATGCCAGAGTTTTGCAGGGCTAAAATAGGCGGGAATTGATAAGCGAATTAAAAGACAGATAATAGGGGGTTTTTAGCGCTGTTCGGCTTCCAATAGGAACCGGACAGGGCCAGGTTAATATTGAAAGGGGATAAAAGCCGTGTCAATTGGGAATTTGGTCATTAAAGAAAAAGCCAATGGTATCGCCTGGATTACTATGAACCGTCCCGAAGCGTTAAATGCGCTGACTCCTGACATGATGAACGGGGTTAAAGACGCCGTCATTGAATTTGACCAAGACCCGGAAGTAGGGGTGATAGTAATTACCGGAACGGGCCGAGCCTGGTGCACCGGTTTGGATTTGAAATCCCTGGGCAAAGTCCAATTCCAAAACGGGAGGGTGGGACCGGAAATTGATGCCCTGGGTCGTTCCTTTATTGACGCCATTCAATCAGCTTCCAAAGTGGTGATTGCCATGGTAAACGGCTGGGTGTTTACCGGAGGCCTGGAGCTTTTGCTCAGTATGGATATTATTGCAGCCTCGGATGACGCGGAGTTTGGAGACACTCACTGCAAATTTGGCATCCGACCCAGCTGGGGTATGAGCCAGCGTCTGCCCAGGATAATAGGCATAAACCGGGCCAAGTATCATACTTTTACAGCCAGGAATATTACCGCCCGGCAAGCCCTGGAATACGGGCTGGTCAGCGCTGTAGTGCCCCGGGATAAATTAAAAGAGGAAGTGGAATCTATTTGCCAGGCTATTCTCAAAAATAGCCGGGAGACATTAACAGCCTGCAAATACATGTACAATAATGGCTGGCAGACCACCCTGGGGGAAGGATTGGAAGAGGTGGAATACAATACGACTTTTGACATCAATGACACCAATACCCGTTTAGCGGGATTTATCAAGTAGATATAGATGTTTTTTATCTTATAAGTACATATAAACACTGCTTGTAGTTTGAACTAAAGGAGCAAGATTATAAAAATATATCGTCATTATTCCAAAACAGGCGACTCCATAATCATGGGAATTATAGTATTCGTAAAATATTCAACCAGGCCGGGATCAAATTGAATGCCCGCCCACTTTTTCAATTCAGCGATGGCCGCTTCTACAGGCATGGACTTGCGGTAGGGCCGATCATTGATCATGGCGTCAAAGGCGTCTATAATGGCCAGAATCCTGCACTCCAGCGGTATTTCTTCACCTTTCAGACCCAGGGGGTAGCCCTCGCCGTTCCACCATTCGTGGTGTTTGAGGATAAGATCCCCTATATCGGAAAGGATAGACGCCGATTCGGCAATTCGATGCCCGATCTCACTGTGCTTCTGCATAATAGCCTTCTCCTCAGGACTTAAGGCGGCCGGTTTGAACAGAATGGCATCTGGTATACCTACTTTGCCGATATCATGGAACTGGGCCAGAAGGCTTAAATCTGAAACTTTGCGCTCCGGCAGGTTTAAACCCTGGGCGAAACATTCGGCAACATACTGCATTCTGTCAGCATGGCCGCTGGTAACAAAATCTCTTTCTCCCAGGGCGTTTTTCAAGGTTTGAACAAGTGCGTTGCTTGAACTGCTGTGATGGAGCATTTTATCCCGGTACATATTGTCATCCGCCTGTTTGACCAGGGCTGCAATTTCAGATTCATTGGTATTGCCGGTGGCAAATCCTATTGATACGCTGATCTTAATATTACTGTTTTCATTGGCCTTTTCGATTTTGTTCCGCAATGTTATACAGTATTCTTCTACGGACTTTTCCGTGCACGGGGTCATAATTATGGCAAATTCGTCTCCCCCGATTCGTGCGATCATAGCACCTCTGGGGAAAGACTCGCTCAGTATCCCAGCTACATTTTTTAACAACAAGTCGCCCTGTTCATGTCCCATGGTATCATTAATGATTTTTAAACCGTCAACATCACAAATGGTCAGAGCCAGTGAAACTCCCGGGACGCTCTTCAGGCGGCGAAGTTCTTCTTCGTAGTAGTTGCGGTTGTATATCCCGGTAAGCTGATCATGCATGCTGTGGTAACGTAGTGCATCATTGGCCTTTTTACGCTCGGTTATATCGATAAAACTTTCCAGTAAATATTCGGCTTCGCCGATGGTGATGCGGGAAACGCTTTTTAATACGGCTATAGTTTCGCCGCTTTTAGTAATTATGCTTCTTTCTTCCCGGTCTACTGGTTTATTCAAATCCGTAATGGGACAGGCACCTTTTTGAGCGGGACAGATAAATTGGTGGCACTCCCGGCCTACGATTTCTTCCAGGCTTGCTCCGAACAACTCCTGACCCAGCTTGTTGATCTCTTTTATCTTATGGCTATGGGCATCGACTAACATGATTCCGCAGGGAACCAGATCGAAGATAGCCTTTAGCCGGGTTTCGCTTTCCCGGAGCAGGTTTTCCACCCTGAGCCGCTCGGCAATTTCTTTCTCCAGGGCTTGATTGCTGGCCGTCATTTCGGTAGTGCGCTTTTTTACCTGTTCTTCCAGCAGCCGGTTAGTTCTTTTCACCATTATTTCTAGTTTCTTATGCTCGGTTATGTCGCGGGCCATCGATATCAGTACCTTTTGTCCGTCTTTTTCGATAACCTGAGTGCTTATTTCCACAGGCACCTTTGCTCCGTCTTTGCGGATCAGGACAAACTCATCCGGGCCGGTTGATTCACCCAGGCTGTTCTTATATAAAAGTGATGAAACTTTCATTATTTGCCCCAGGGAAAAAAGCCCTATTTGTACAAAATTCTTGCCGATCAATTCTTGCTTATGGTAACCGACCAGCTTCTCCACCATCTGGTTGCAGTCTAAAAAGACACCTTTGGTTGTCGACATATAATAGGCCTCGGGGGCATTCTCAAACATGGTTTTGAACAGATTCTCGGATTCGGTCAGCCGCCTTTCATCACTCTTCTTTTCCGAGATGTCTTTTATCAAACAGCAGATCAAATCCTGGCCTTCATAGGGTAAAAGATGCGCGTTTACTCGAACCGGAAAACGCGTTCCGGTTGTTGGGAAGCTGAGCCCTTCAAAAGTAGCCTGGCCATTTCTAATAATTGATTGTATACCAGCCCGTTTTGCTTCGGTTGACTCGCCAGTGTCCAAATCAAACAGGCTTTTGGTAAGCAGTTCCTCTCTTTCATAACCAAAAAAGGAACAGGCGGCTGAGTTGGCATATACAATTTGACCCGAAAAATCTAAAACCAGTACCGAATCGGAAAACATATCGGTCAGAAATGCACTTAGATTGGGATTATAATCGGTGCTTTCGTTGTGGTTATTTCGGGCAACTTCCATGTTCATACAATACACATCCCAGAAGGTTAATTCTTAAGGTATTTAATACCTGATATTTACTATCGTACTGCTTTGCAGGTAGCTTTAACGGTTTTATGTATTCTTCCCGGCTATTACGAAGTATACAAGAATTGAATAGATAGTGGAAGATGCAGGAAACAGGTACGGTATAATATTTAAAACGGTAAAACGGTGGATTTATGCTATGAGAGGGTGGTTTTATGAATCGGAAAAATGTATATAAAGCTTCAAACAGCGGGTATTTAGAGGCCATTGAGGGCATCTTGAGAAAGACTCTGGTATTCGGGGAAAACTCCCTCTTGACCGAGTTTATTTTAAAAAAGGGCAAAATACTGCCCCGGCACCAGCATCCTCAAGAACAGGTGGGATATTTGGTTTCCGGGCATATTATTTTGCATATCGGTCAAGAAAAATATGATATTTTACCCGGGGACAGCTGGGCGATTTTAGGCAATGTTGAACACTCTGCGGATATTCTGGAGGATTCGGTTGCTATTGAAATATTTTCGCCGGTTCGTGAAGATTATTTGCCCTGATAGTATTTAAAGAATACTGACTTCGAGCAGGATTAACAGTGGATTCATAGAACGTCTATTCTAGAGGTGATTGGATGCGCCCCTTCTTGAAGTGGCCCGGGAATAAGTACAATATCGTCGAAGCGATAAGAGGGCGCCTGCCGGCCGGAAATAGACTGGTAGAGCCTTTTGTCGGTTCCGGGGCGGTTTTTCTAAATACCGATTACAGCCGTTACCTGTTAAATGACAATAACCCGGATCTTATCAACCTGTATAAAATACTGCAAAAGGAAGGGGAGCCTTTCATTCAGTATTGCCGGACCTTTTTCACGCCTGAAAACAACGCGTCCGATAAATACTATGAATTCCGCACTCTGTTTAACCGGACTGACGACCAGCGCTTAAAATCGGCCTTGTTGATATATCTGAACCGCCACGGCTACAACGGCCTGGTCCGCTACAATCTACATCATGAGTTAAATGTGCCGTTTGGTGATTATAAAAAGCCGTACTTTCCTTATAAAGAGCTGCTTTTCTTCTATAACAAGACCAAAAAGGCGGTCTTTACCTGCGATGATTTTTCCAAAACGATGGCCGGCGCCCGGCCCGGGGATGTCCTGTATTGTGATCCACCCTACGTGCCATTGTCCATAACTGCAAGTTTCACGACCTATTCAGCGGGCGGCTTTTCTTTGGAGCGGCAAAAAGAACTGGCCTTGATGGCTGAAGAACTGTCGGGCCGGGGCATACCGGTCCTTGTCTCCAACCACGATACCGATTTCACCAACCGGGTCTACCAGAACGCCGATATACAGCGTTTGCTGGTGCAGCGCTTAATAAGCTGCGATGGGGAAAACCGCAAAAAAGTTGGGGAAGTGCTGGCCCTCTTTGCTCCCCGGGAAAAGGTGATATAAGAACCTTTTAATACTTAACATGATGTTTTGATGCCGGGTTTTGATTTAAAAACCCTGGCAGTAATTCCAATATTATGAGAAATGGCAGGAAAACAAAAACCCTAACCTCTTAACCGCGAGGTTAGGGCTCATTGAGTAAACAACTATTTTGGTGGTTTATTATAACCCCGCTCATCGTAAGGCTGCAATTTTTCCAGCCATCGGGCTTCCATCTGTTTCAACTCCCAGCGCACGTCGGCGACTTCATCGCTGGGCTTTTCCTCCAGCACCTGGTAGGTAAAGGCGTCCGGGCCAAAATGTTTCCAGTCCTCCTGCAGGCCGGAATTGATGTGTTTACCCGAATTTAAATAGCCCTGCAGAACCATCCATTTATTTTTAAGGTTGGGATAACACCCTACATAAATCTTGCCGTTAGAGGTGTTTTTTATCTGTATAACGCCCATATAAGTCTTGATCTGCTTATACTGCTCCAAGAGCTTCTTTCGGTTTTGCTTGTCCATTTGGCAGTTTCCTTTCTCGTTAATAGCCAAGTTCTTTTAGTATCCTGGACAGGGTCTGCATACGCTCGCCAATAAGCTCGCCGTCTTTACTTAAGGCCTGGCTGAACAACTTTATATCCTCGTCCAGCTTTTCGTTGTCGGTGCATACGGTTACGGTCATGGCATCGCCCTGTAAACCGATCCGATCTATCATCGGCTTCTCGGAATCGTACAACTTATCATATTTGTATGACTCTTCTTGAAAATAAAATTTGGCCCGGCAGACCAGTATAGCCAGGTCAAGTACCCGGTGCAGCGGGAGTTCTTCCGATTGCCTGGACCATTTTTCGCCGGTGTACCTCCATACCTTGGCGGAAATATCCACCTTGCCCCGGTCATTCCATTGCGCCAGGCCCAGAGAAAGACCTTTGGCGTCAGTATTATAAGCATAACGGCCGTCTACATTTTCGTAGTCGTCGGCAGTTATAACCGGTTTGTGTTTTAGTGTAGTTGGTATCTTCATTATTCTCCCTCCAGGAAATCATATTAGTAATTTAGTAGATTACTAAATTACTGACTCATAATAACACATATACCGCGCGGCAATCAAGTCAATTCAAGCCGGGTAAGCTCTTGGCATATTGAAGCCATCAGATAGTCTAATAAGCAAAAAAGTTGTTAATAATAAGAGGGTTTAAATTTTAATTGGGGAAGTAAATGGCTGAGGCGCAAATAATCTGGGACCACAGGGAAAGTGGCAGGCTAAGGAGTGGTCTTGTTGTCGGATAAATCAGGCAGTATTTTTAGCAACCGCTTTATGCGGGCGGTTCTGTTGTCAGGCGTCTTTTTACAAATTGGCATCTGGGTGCGCAACTTTGCAGTTCTGTTGTTTATCATGGATAAAACCAATGCCAATCCCATTGCCGTATCGTTAATCTATGTGGCCGAATATGTTCCGATCTTTCTTTTTTCCTTTATCGGCGGCACCTTTGCCGACCGCTGGCCGCCCCGCAAAACTATGATATCGTCCGATCTGCTGAGCGCTCTTTCCGTGTTTATCGTGTTATTGACCGTCGTCTACGGAACCTGGCAGGCTGTCTTTCTCATAACTTTTATTTCGGCTATACTATCCCAATTTTCACAGCCGTCGGCTATGAAGCTGTTCAAGTTCTACGTACCCGCAGAACAGCTCCAGTCGGCAATGGCCCTTTTTCAAACCTTGAATTCTATATTTATGATAGTAGGTCCGGTGCTGGGAACCATGGTTTACTTGAAGCTGGGAATCAACTATGCCATAGCAATAATGGGTCTGGCCTTTGTAGCGTCGGCGGGAATGCTCACCCTGCTGCCCTCCGACCCGATCGGGGAAGGCCATGCCCCGGGGCACTTCTGGCATGAGATGATAGAAGGCTTTAAATATGTTCTCGGCAAAAAAGTGCTGACTGTCATGGGTGAGGTTTTTATTGTGGCCGGTCTGGCAGTTGGGGTGATCCAACCCCTGGGGATCTTTATCATAACCGAAAGACTGGGATTGCCCAAAGAAAGCCTGCAATGGCTGCTGGCAGTCAACGGTGCCGCTATGCTGATAGGCGGTGCAGCAGTGGCGGGATGGGCCAACCGCATTGCGCCCCAGAAGCTTCTAATGGGAGGAAGTTTTATAAGCGCTATAGCCGTTTTGGGTGTGGGATTTTCGAAAATCTGGGTTCTCACCCTGGCTTTCCAGGCTCTGAACGGTCTGGTCATGCCCTCGGTTTTCGTCGGCCTCAATACCCTGATCCTGCACAATACCGATCAGGATTTTGTGGGAAGGGTCAATGGCGTGTTAAATCCCCTGTTTATCGGGGGCATGGTTGTAACCATAAGCATTTCCGGCTGGCTTAAAACCCATCTTGCTCTGCCTGGCATCTATATAATATCCGCCCTGCTCTTAATAGGCGATACGCTGCTTTGCCTCCCCCTCCTGCATAAAGGAGCCCCGGTGCCGCCTTTGGCAAATGAACTGCCCGAGGACTCCCGCGAATAGACTGCCTTTGGTCGCGCTATTTGCCCGGAAGCTCTTGTGGTTGGAGGAAAAACGGCCTGCTATGAAGAATGGCGGAAATAAGATTATATACGGTCTATCCTGGGGGGTAAAGATTCCATGGATGAGGAGAAAATTAAGAAGATTCTGAACAAAATTGAGCAGTGGATGATGATGACGTGCGAGGGTTGTGCCATGCCGGAGAAGCTGAATCCCCTGATTGAGGAACTGAGGAAACTGCTCGAAAACGAAATGAATGGAGAGCCAGTTAATCCGAAAAAACCAGGTGCATGAGAACGGCTTGTTTCGAGCCTTTCGATACCAGGGCAATCTTATCTGGGCCAATAAAGTGTATTTTATAAACCAGGTTAGCGGGCCATTTATCAGGATAAACCAGGGGAATTGGGAGCCCCTCTGCCAGCGACCAGGCATAAAGAGTATCGCTTTTTGGTGATGTGCCAATCGCTCGGCCGGCGGCCAGCAGAAACCGTCCGTTGCTGTTAAACATCACCTGGTGGATGGAGTTGACGCCGTCATTGGCGTTGCCGCAAAACTCCGCTTCTTCAATATCCGGATCGAACAATTTGACGCTGTTCTTAAGGCCCACGGCAAACTGCTTTTCACTGTGGTGAAAGGCCAGACATTTTCCGGCGGCCTTAAACCTTTCTATCTTTATGCCCGTCTGGGAATGGTAGAGTATTGTGGCGTGAGGGTGGGCGACCACCAGCATCTGGCTGTCCGGCGAAAAGTCCATCAAATGAGCCCCGGCATCGCCCACCTCTTCATCCATGTGGCTGCAAATTGAGTATTTTTTCGTTTCCCAGATAACCGGACGGGCTTTGTTATCGAGCGCGGCCAGGAATTGGCCGTCGGGTGAAAACACCACCTGGTTGTGGCTCAAGCCGAACATGCCTTTGAAAAAGCCCTGCTTGTTAAGCCGGCCGTCCACAACCTGCATCCATTCTCCCGAAGGGAGTGACCACAGGCCCACCTGGTTGTCATCGGTGGCTGCTGCCAGTAAGCGCCCGTCAGGCGAAAAAGCCACGCCTTGAATGATCCCGCTGGGGGCCTTTAATTTGAACAGGGGTGTGGTAAGTTCAGCCATAGAATATACGGTTATCTCGGCTGAACGGAAATAGACCAGGAACTGCTCGTCCGGAGACATGCGAATTCCTGCCGGCTCTTGCTCAAATGATAGATGCGCGGTTGTCTGCAGGGTTACGGGGGCTGCCAAGTATACTACCTCCAGCCTGTTAATAAGTATTTGAATATGTCATTATTCTGCCAAAAACACTAATAAAAAATCTACCATAATGCGGGCGAAAAATGAAGCCGGTTCAGTCAACTATAATACCGCCTGGTATGCTCCAGGAAGCCCAGAATGGGCGGAGACAGCCACTTGTCTTTATGGTAGGCGATTTGGGTGGCAACCGGCAGGGGCGGTTCATGCCAGGGGAGTTCAACCAGCAGCTTTTGAGATATCTCGTACTCGACCGTAATGCGCGGCAAAATGGTAATTCCCAGGCCGCTCATGACCAGCTGTTTAATGGCCTGGAGGTTGTTGATCTCGATAAGCGCTCGCGGCTTAACCCTCGCTTCACTGAGCAGGTCGTTGATCAAGGCGCGATAAGTGCAGTTTTCCTGGGTTATGATCAAGTCCTGGTTTTCCACCATTCGCAGACTGTCCAGGCCGCCAGGGCTTAACAGGTGATCGGGGGAAGCGACCATAACCACCGGCTCATTGAGCAGGGTTTCCACTTTCAGATCGGGGTAGTCTACCTCCCGGGTTAAAAAGAAAGCTACATCGACAGTATTATTTTGCAGCTGTTCGTGGATGCCTTTTATGGAGCCGAATTTCAGGTTTATATCGACCTGGGGATAGCTCTGCATGAAGTGTTTAAGCACGGAAGGCAAACGGACCACGCTGAATGATTCATTGGCCCCAATAGTAATTTTTCCGGCTACTGTTTCACTAGAGGAGAGTTCGGACATCATTGCGCTGGCTTCGTCGGAAAGCCTTAATATATTTTCTGCATATATCAGGAAGCGTTCTCCCTCCCGGGTCAGTTTGATCCGGTGTCCCAGCCTTTCAAACAACTTGATGTTAAACTCCTTCTCCAGCAGTTGAACATGAGTTGAAACAGTGGGTTGGGCATAGCCCAGTTCTCTGGAGGCATGGCTGAAACTGCCCAGAGCCGCTACAGTAGAAAAGGTTTTCAGATGCTTGATGTCCACTTAACAACCCCCCTTCCCTTTCATCATAAATTCTAATCATATCCATTACAACTATCAATTTTACAAATAACTGGGCAGCATTGTACTCTAGAAATAGAGATAAGGGGGGATATGATGAACAGGGAAGATTTAATAAAAATGGCTGGCGACTTTGTTGAAAACTCACCGGACAATTACATAAACGAGCAGCTGGCTATCTCACCTGACCTGGTGGGAATAAAAATTTTCGAAGCTCCTTTATTCGGTTTTGGGGCTCCAGATGATGCCTATTTTAACTTGTTCAAACGGGATTCGATCATCGGCCAGCATTATATGCTTCCCCGGGAATGGCTGCCGCGAGCCCAAACGGTTATTTCTTTTTTCCTGCCATTCTCCCTGGACGTAAAAAAGGCCACCCGCAAGACCAGGATATGGCCGTCCAACGAATGGCTGCACGGGCGAATTGAAGGCCAGGCCTTCATAAATAGATTATGCGCCTATTTGAAGGGCAGCTTGAATGACGCCGGGTTTACAAGCCTGGTGCCTTCATTGGATGAAAGATTCTGGGCCCAGATGGATGCCGGCCCCAATTCCAAGCATCCGGGATTGTCCTATACCAGCACCTGGTCGGAACGGCATGCCGCCTTCGTCTGCGGACTCGGAACCTTCGGCCTGTCCAGAGGATTGATTACCGCCCGGGGAATAGCCGGAAGATTCGGCAGCATTATCAGCGAATTATACCTGCCGGCTGACGAGAGACAATATGAAGAGGTTTCCGAATTTTGTTCGATGTGCGGCCACTGCGTCAAGAGGTGCCCGGTAGCTGCCATATCTATTGAAGAGGGAAAGAACCACAGCATCTGCTCGGCATTTCTGGATCGAACCACCGCCAGGTACAGCCCCCGGTACGGCTGCGGCAAATGCCAGACCGGCGTTCCCTGTGAAAGCCGCATTCCCCCAAAAAATAACCCATGATGGTCGGCCTTCGTCGATGAACTCATCCCCGAACGCAAAACCGCCGATGGATTTTACTCCAACGGCGGTTTTTTGAGAAGGGTCAATATTTACCTAAAGCGGGCCTGCCCGGTGTTCTTACCGACCCGGACCACGTCCCATACCACTGCCAGGCATCCTGCCGCCTGCCTGGCCGTACTGGGTGACGACGCCGGACAGCTGAATGCTGGCCGCCTGGGTTCCTGGAGTGTAAGTCCCACCGCTGTATAGACCATCCTTGATAGTGCCGGTTGAACTCCCGCCTACGTATACCGTATAGGTGGCTCCCTGTTCAAGCTGCGGGGAAGATACGATTAACGAGGCGTAGTCTTTAGCCGGGGAGAAAGTAAGGATTTCCTCTCCTGCCTCATTTTTAATGCATATCAAGGTTCCCGCCTTTTGAGCTCCCAGGTTGAGCTGCAAACTGGCCTGGGCCGAATCGGCGCCTGGAGCCTGAGCCATTCCCGAGCTGCCTGCGGCAATCAGCAGTCCACCGTTAATGGTGCCGGTTCCATTGTAATCCAGAGCACCATTTCCGTCGTTGGTGGGGCCGTTTACTATTACAGTACCGCCGGTCATGGTAAAGTCTCCGTTGGAATCAAGGCCGTCACCCTGGGCGTTGACGTAGATATAGCCCCCATTGATGTCAAGTTTGCTGCCATCCGAGGTGTCGAAATTATTCTGACCGGGCCTGCCGTTAACCGAAGAACCGTCGCTGCCGCCGGAAGTATTGAGGCCGTCGTCACTGGCCTGTACGCGGATACTGCCTTCGTTGATGGTAATAGCGGCACTTTCCAGCCCCTCGTAACTCTTATCGATAGTGATATCTCCAGCATTTACTACCAGTGAAGCATCGGAATGGATGCCGTCATCACCCGAGCTAATACTTACTGTACCTCCATTTATGCTTATGCTGCCGTTGGAATGAACGGCATCGTCTGCCGTGTTTAATACGATGCGGCCGTTTTCGATAGTGATATCAGCCGCGGCCTTGATCCCTTTGGCCGACTCGGTATCGCCGGTCTTGACACTTACCTGGTTCATACCCGGCATCGCTTGATTACACTGGTTGATGCCGTTGGCGCTGCCGCCTCCCGAAGAGATATTGATATTTCCTCCTTTGATAAGGACGCTGGTTTCGGCTTGAATGCCATCCGCCAGGGCGGCGACCAGCAGGGTTCCACCTTCAATATAGATGAAGCCCTTATTCTGGTCCTGGTCGTTGTTGGACTGCAATCCGTCCTTGCCTGCCTTGACGGTGATTTTTCCATCCCGGACCGCAATGCTGTCTTTCCCCTGAATTCCGTCGAGGCCGCTCGTGACATTAATGCTGCCGTTTACCAGCTTGAGGTCGTCTTTACTGGAAAGGCCGACGCTGTTTGGGGCCATGACCGTAAGTGAGCCCCCGCCGTTGATGGTCAGGTCGTCCTGGCTGAAAAGTGCGGCATCCGGTTCATCCGAGGAGGTGTCACCCGGGTCTGACGAACAATTGAAGTTAAGGCTGTTGCTGCTCCCTTCAGCCAGGGTTATGACCGTTTTGTCAGCATTCTTGATGTATAGAGGCGAGCTTGCTGAAGAACTTACCTGGGCTCCATTTAAAACCAGGTGAACTATTTCCTTATCGTCGGTATCGATCACTATCTGCCCCTCATTGAGGGAGCCGGTTACGACGTACAATCCGGCTGCATTTATGGTAACCGTGCTGCCGTTGACAACCGCGCCCTGCCCGTTTAAGCAAATCGCGTCCCCATTCAGGGTAATTTGGGATGCCTGGGAGTTCCAGCTGCTGTCCAGGTCCTGGCTGTCAAAATCTACGGAAATGGGGCTGGCCGAACTGGTCTGGGCGGTGCTCTTGCCTATCACTCCGCTTCCTGAACAGCCGTACAGAGTCCCGGCCAGAAGCAGGGTTGCCAGGGTCCCGCTCAATATTTTGCCTTTCAAACTATTTATAAACATATCCATCTTCCTTTCTAGTAGTCTGTAGCATCTAAAAGTTTAGTTTATTCACCGAGCAAAATTGTTGCAGGGGAAGGCGTCGGAAAGAGTAATACTGGACGTATTACGATTGACGACAACGCAGCCCTGCGGCAATTTGGCCGGCGAGAAACAAACTTTTAGGTGGTACAGAGTACTAAAGATATACTCTATCTTCAAAGTCGCTGAGGGTCAGTGCGATGTCCAGGTTGCCGTTCCGGCAGCGCAGTTCATCCAGGAACTCCTTTTGCGGGCAATCATTTTTTAACCTGATACGATAAACCAGTTTGAACAATGAACCGAAATCGCTCGTCTTTACCGTCTTCATACTCCAGGAATCGGTGTACCTGCTGAAGATATCATCAAACAGGGACTGGTAGTTCAGGTTTTCCGGTATAGTTATCTTTAAAAGCATGTCGTTGCCGCGCGGGCTGGCATACCTGACTTTATTCAGTACCAGCATTACCGAGCAGAGCACCACCGCGAACAGGGCCGCATATTCAACGTGTTTCATACCACAGGCCAGGCCCACCGCCAGGGAAAAGAAAACGTAGGCTATGTCTTTGGGGTCTCCGGGAGCGCTTCGGAAGCGGATCAGGGAGAAGGCACCGGCCAGGCTGAAGGCCCTGGCTACGTTGTCGCCGATCATCAGGATGATGATGGCTATTATAGCCGGAAGCATGATCAGGGTGACAGTGAATGACGGTGCATAACCCTCCTCCTTGTGAGTCCAGATATAGGCCCGGCTGATTAAAAGACCCAGACCGAGCGCTCCGGCCAGTATCAAAAGGGTGGTTGTGATGCTCAAGGTCTGAGCAGTGCTAGTTGTTGCAAGTATTGATTCCAACAAGGCTGACGCCTCCTTTCTTAATAATTACCCGGCTTTTCTCAAGCTGAAAGCGGGCTGCCGGTTTTTTAAATAACGGCTGTACTCTTCGCCATACTTTGAAAAACTGGTCTTGTATATCTCATTCTCCGACAGGAGATTGGCCAGCCAAACCGGGAAGGCCCCGGGGACTTTAACTTCCAGCAGGTATCGGCCGGGCAGCAGTTCTTCCCCAAAGCGACCCATTTCCAGGCTAAGCTGCTCCCGGCGGGTGATTATATTGCGGTCCAAGGTGATGCGAAAATCATTGTCATTTACTCCGAACAGGGCCTGCCTTTTGTAGCTAATAAAAACGGTTGGCCTGACCTCATAGCAGTTCATGAAGTATTCGATTTCATTTAAGACCTGGGCATTGATGAAACCCAGCCTGGCCGGCCTGGTGCGATCGCTTAAAAATTGATAAGCATCACCCAGCTTCAGAACCGCGCGGCGCTTGCTGACCACGCCGCCCACTTTCTTTTTCAGTTCCAAGAACACCCGGCTGTTGGGCGAAGTTGGTACACAGTAGCTGCGCAGGCGCAGCTTTTCCTTATAATAGGGCTTGGCAAGCGAATGCCGGATTATACTGGAATCGGCCGTATCATAATAGATGTTGTGGATGGTATATTCCCGGCCGTCCGTACAGTTGTCGTCAAAGCGCATGCGGGGCATGATCTCGGGGATAATGGCCTGGTACTGGGATTCATTTAAAATGAACTTTTTTTCAATTCGCTTAAAAGTCGTTATAGCCATATCAAAACCTCCTGTCGGGTGTTAAGCCCGTCGCTGTATAAATGCATTGTAGCTGCTAAACCTGAAATTGCTCTGAAGCGAGATTTTCAGATTATTTTCAGTTTCAAAATATACGATAGTATTAGATAAAAAAAGTATGGCAAATGATGAAAGGAGGGTTAAGGTTGTGCGCATCCTGATCGTGGAGGATGAAGTCCGGTTGGCGGAAGCCCTGGGCCAGATAATGAAAGAGAATAAATACACGGTTGACATAGTGAACGACGGCGAGGCGGGATATGATTGCGCGATGAGCGGGATCTACGATGTGATCGTCCTGGATGTAATGCTGCCTAAAATGAACGGTTTTGAAGTAGTGCGGCAGATGCGTAAAGAAAAGAACCAGACCCCGGTTATTATCCTCACCGCCAAAGATGAAACGGCCGATAAGGTAAACGGTTTGGACTGTGGAGCCGACGACTACCTGACCAAACCCTTCGCTCCGGAGGAGCTGTCAGCCCGTATCCGCGCCCTGTCACGCCGGCAGGGGGAAGTGGTATTGAATGAGATGGGCTTTGTCGATATCAAGCTGGACCTGAGCAATTATGTCCTGCAGTGCGGGTACAAAACGGTCCGCCTGGGGCTTAAGGAATTTGAGGTTCTGCGCATGCTGCTGGCCAACCCGGCCGGGGTGGTGTCCAAGGAGGACATCCTGTTGAAGGTATGGGGCACTGAATCGGATGCCGAGGACAATAATGTAGAGGCCTACGTGTCATTTTTGAGAAAGAAGCTGGCCTATTTAGGCTCCGCTGTAAATATAAACACCATGCGTAAAATCGGCTACTATCTGGGGGAAAAGAAATGATCGGTAAGCTGAAACTCAAATTTATTCTGACCAACATGCTCCTCATCACCATTGTGCTGGCCATAATATTCGGCGCGGTCTACGTGTCCACCCGGCAGCGGCTGGAAAAAGAGAGCAGCACAACGCTGCAGCGCGCTATCATGGAGAACAAAACCGGAGAGCCCGATAAAAGGGATCAAAACCGGCCTCCGTCGCTACGGGAATCTGATTTTAAACCAATTCCTACCTTCACTGTTACTTTAGATTCCGATAACAAGATTATAGAAACCAATGGAGTCTTATTCAACCTGTCCGATACGGCGACCCTGGATCAACTGGTGGCCGATTGCCTGGGCAGCGGCCGGGAAAGCGGGATTATTGAAGGGGAAGACCTGCGCTATTTAAAACAGAACGGCCCCGAGGGTTTAAGGATCGCCTTTGTGGATCGCAGCATGGAAATCACCACCCTGTCTTCCCTGATAAAGACCTCTGTACTGGTGGGGGTGGGTAGCTTGAGCGTCTTCTTTCTGATTAGCCTGTTTTTGGCCAATTTGGCCCTGCGCCCGGCTGAAAGGGCCTGGGATCAGCAAAAGCAGTTTGTGGCCGACGCCTCGCATGAACTGAAAACACCCCTGACGGTAATACTGGCCAACGCCGGCATCGTGCTGGCCCATAAAGACCAGACCGTTGAAGAGCAGGCCAAGTGGATCGAATACATCCAAACCGAAGCCAGCCGCATGAGCGCCCTGGTCGACAACCTGCTTTTTTTAGCTAAAACCGATGATGTTAAATCAAAAGTAATTTTAAACCCGGTGAATTTAAGTGATGTGGTGTGGAGCTCGGTCCTCCCCTTTGAACCGGTTTTATACGAGCAGCACAAGACCCTGGACAGTGAAATTGAGCCCGATCTATATATAAACGGGGATGAAAGCCGCCTCAAACAGCTGGTGGGAATTCTGCTGGACAACGCCTGTAAATACGCCGACGAGCATGGGACTATTACGGTGCGTCTTTTCAAGAAGGCCGGGGAGGTGGTATTGTCGGTGAACAACACCGGAGGCACCATCCCGGAGGATCAGATCGAGCATATCTTCGAACGCTTCTACCGGGTTGACAAATCCCGGGCCAGGCAGGAGGGCGGGTACGGACTGGGCCTGGCCATAGCCGAAACCATAGCCCAAATACACCAGGCCCCCATAGGCGTCGAAAGCTCGCCGGATCAAGGCACTACCTTTTCAGTTGTTTTTACCAGCGCTCCGCTTGGATAAAAAGAAATGATGGACGGGCCGGGAATTGACAGCCGGCCCGGGTGAGTGTAAAATTGTATGCAATATCATAAAGGCTATGATGAGGAGGAGTACATATACTCCCGAAATATAGAGAGGGGATGACGGTGGAAATTCCCCAGGACGGGTATATGGAAGGTAGCCTCTGAGCAGTGAACCGAAATCCTTGAAAAAGGAGAGTAGACTTCAACGGATTCCCACCGTTACAGGGGAAAGGTATCGGCGTTAATGCCCGTACTGTTAATGAGCGTGTACATTAATAGTACTCTGTTAACCCTAAAACTCTAGTTACCACCGGCCAAATTTCCGCAGGGTTTCGTTGTCGTCAATCGCAATACGTCCAGTATTACTCATTTGACGCCCACTGATGGGCTAATGCGGCGGTGGCAGGACGCCAAGGAGCCGCCCTCCGCCTCGCCCTGCAAAAATTTTTCTCGGCGGAAACTAAACTTTTAGGGTTAACAGAGTACTTGTACAAATTTAGGTGGTACCACGGAGTTTAACCTTCGTCCTATAGGGGCGAAGGTTTTTTAATTTATTAAAAGGGGGAGTTGCTATGATGTATTCCGGGGCCGAAATCATCGTCAAGATGTTGGAACAACAGGGTGTAGGCATTGTAACCGGCATTCCCGGAGGGGCCAACCTTCCTCTTTACGATGCCCTGGCCCAGAGCTCCATTACGCACGTCCTGGCACGGCACGAACAGGGGGCCGGATTTATCGCCCAGGGAATAGCCCGATCGACCGGACGAGCGGCGGTATGCCTGGCCACTTCGGGGCCGGGTGCCACTAATCTCATTACCGCCATTGCCGACGCCAAAATGGATTCAGTGCCGCTCATAGCCATAACCGGACAGGTGTCTTCAGACCTCATCGGTTCGGACGCCTTTCAAGAAGTTGACATGTACGGTCTGACCGTACCTATCAGCAAGCACAATTATCTGGTCGGTTCGGTCGAGGACCTGCTTGATATCCTGCCGGAGGCCTTCGAGATTGCCGAATCCGGGAGGCCGGGACCGGTGGTAATAGACGTTCCAAAAGATATTCAGATCAAAACCATAAACATCGAGGAATGGCCTCGCCTACGGGAAAAGAACAAGGGCGGCAAACCGGATGACATCAAGATTACCCAAGCCGCCGACTTGATAAACCGCTCCCAGAGGCCACTGCTCTATATAGGGGGAGGTATAGTCAATTCACAGGCCCACCATGTTGTAAGAAAATTAGCCTACAAAAGCTCCATCCCAGTGGTTTCGACCCTGATGGGACTGGGCTGTTTTCCGACTGACGATCCGTTATTTTTGGGAATGCTGGGCATGCACGGCTCTCGTTATACCAATTACATTGTAAACAAGGCCGACCTTCTCATTGCCCTGGGGGTTCGCTTTGACGATCGGGCCACTGGCAGCATAAACAAATTCTGCCCGGGCGCTTCGGTTATCCATGTCGACATAGACCCGTCCGAAATCGATAAGATCAAGTCATCCAACGTATCAGTAACCGGCGACGCCCGGGCTATCTTGGAGCGGCTGTTGCCCCGGATTCATCAGCGCCAGCGCCTGGAATGGGAGCATTATATAGCAGGATTAAAACGGCGCTTCCCATTCCAAATGCCGGGTAAAAACGATCTATTTCATCCCATAAACATAATTCAACGGCTGGGGAATCTGGCCGATGCGGATGCCATAATAACCACCGATGTAGGACAGCACCAGATGTGGGTAGCCCAGTCCTATCCTTTTAAGGCTCCCCGGACGCTTCTCACCTCGGGCAGCCTGGGCACTATGGGATTCGGCCTGCCTGCCGCCATCGGTGCCGCCCTGGTCAACCCCGGCAAAAGGGTTCTCTGTTTCAGCGGGGACGGTTCTCTGCTTATGAACATTCAGGAGCTGGCCACCCTGGCCGATTGGCAGCTCGACATAACCATAATTCTCTTTAACAACGGCCACCTGGGTTTGGTAAGGCAGCAGCAGGAACTTTTCTATGGCCGGAATTATATAGCCTCCAAATTCCAAACTAATCCCGATTTTGCGGGTATTGCCCGACACTTTGGCATCCGAGGCTACAACCTTGAGGACGATAAAGAGTCTATTTTCCTACTCCACCAGTCTATATCGCAACCCGGGCCCTGCCTGGTCAACGTGCCGGTCGATTACGCCGCCAACGTCTATCCCATGGTGCCCCCCGGTAAGGCTATATATGAAATGATAGGGGGTGAAGGGCATGAATAGCCCGGAATGCCAGGTAATAAAGCTTACGGTGAGAAACCATCCCGGGGTTATGTACCACATAACCGGACTTTTCTCCCGGCGGTCCTTCAATCTGGAAGGTATTTTATGCTCAAGGGTGGGGGACGGGACCAACAGTCAAATTTATTTACTGGTTAGGAGCGACGCCTACCTAGAACAGGTTGTCAAACAGCTGAATAAACTGCACGATGTACTGGAGGTTTCCCTGATGGAAAATTGTGACCAAACTGTTTTTACCATGATACCAGAACTGGTTAAAATGCAATAAAATGAAAGTTAGGGTTTTGTCCAACGTAGTTTTAATTAAAGATTACTAATGAATTGGGGGAAGGGTTGATGAAGAAAAAAGTATGGGCCTGCATGATGTCGGGGCTCCTCCTGCTGACTTTCCCGGGGATGGGCTTGGCGGCGTCTTTTGAAGACGTTGATGGACACTGGGCTGCCCCGGCAATCAATCAGGTAGCCGGGTGGGGTCTCATGCAGGGCATCGCTGAGGGTGTTTTTGCCCCCGACATGACGGTAAGCCGGGCCCAGGCGGCGACGGTGCTGGTCAATCTGTTCAATCTGGATTGGGGCGGCAAGCAGTTTATCAGGCAGCCCCTGGCTACTGACTACTATACCGACGTCAGTATGAATGACTGGTTTGCAGGCTCCCTGGTTATGTGCGGCATAAATCAGATCTTTCCCAACGGGTCCTTTTATCCCGACCAGGCCATCAGCCGCATAGATATGGCTTCAGCTATCCAGAAAAGTTTTAACGCCAAGGGTATAAGCGTACCTATGATCATGATGATGCCCGTGTTCCAGGATACAGAAACCCTGACCAACGAGCAGCTGCAGGCTATAGCTTTTGTAAACAACACCGCGATCATGAAGGGCCAGGGTCAGATGTTTCGACCCAATGATTCCATGAGCAGGGCGGAGCTGGCCCAGATCCTGTGCAATATCAAGGAAGTCCTCAAAAACCAGGAGAGCCAGAAACCAAGCAGCGATGTTGATGCCAGCTTTGACGGGAAGGAATACAAGACCACGGTGGGCAAGAGCTTTGTCCTCTCCCTGGCCAGCAACCCGACCACCGGCTTCGAGTGGGCCCTGAGCGATACCATGGATAAAAGCATTGTTTCAATGGTTAACCATGATTATAAGTCGGACAGCGCTCCGGAAGGATGGACCGGGGTAGGCGGAACCGATTACTGGACCTTTAAAGCCCTGAAGAATGGCGTTACGGAAATAAAGCTGGTCTATGCCCGCCCCTGGGAATCGGTGCAGCCGGTTAAAACTTTTACTCTTAAGGTCATGGTAGGGGAAGGCGAGGCGGTTAAGCCGGTTATTACGGTCACCACCAAAGAAGTCAAGGAAGAATCAGATTATATGAAATCCGATCTGAAGATTCCGGTGTTCAGCGGCTTTGAAAAACAGGATGTGCAGACGGCCTTAAACGCCATGCTGGAGAAGGAGATTTTAGATTTCAAGAAAGAAGTCGCTTCCAGCCTTTCTGAATATCTTAAAGATGCTCAGGAAAACAATTATACTCCCAACCCCTATGGAGCAGACACCAATTTCGAGATTTGCACCAGGGGTAAGGATGTACTCAGTTTTTATGTTGACTACTACCAGTACACCGGAGGAGCCCACGGGGGAACGGCCCGGACAGCCTATAATATTGACCTGAAAATCGGAAAGAATCTGGCCATCAAGGAGCTGTTCAAATCAGGCTACGACTACCGCACAGTGATAAATGCCGAGATTCAAAGGCAGATTAATCTTACCCCTGATGAGTATTTCGACGGGGATATTGGATTTAAAGGTATTACCGATGAGGCATATTATTATGTCAAAGACGGATGCCTGGTGGTCTACTTCCAGCAGTATGAAATTGCAGCCTACGCCCGGGGCATACCGGAGTTCAGTATACCGTTGAGCACCTTTGGGTCGCAGCTGGCTTACAATCTAGAATAATTAATTCTGAACTGAAGGCTTGTCCAAAATTTATGTTAAAAGGCTCCGTAAGGAGCCTTTTAACATCGGATTATCTCCAGCGAAAAAAAGGGTGCTGTCGCCAGCACCTTAGAAGGAGGAGTGTTTTAAAGTCCAAGGCCATTACAGTGGCCGGGCTTACCGCTAAATCCATCTCTAATGCTAACCCTTTTTCCCAGCTGTTCTAACAGCCATAGCTGGCGGCTGGAATCCTTTTCTACAACGGAGACTTCGTATCCGTTACTTATCATCATCCGGGTAAGGTTGAGGATACGCTCCAGGTTATAATCAATTTTTCCTCCCCAATTAACAATAACGTGTCTCATGTGAACACCTCCATAAGTAAAGATCTGCTGCCAAACATCATGAAAACAGAAAAGCCCCCGTCATTTGGGGGCTTCATTGTCCCGGCCCGTTGTCAGGCCACTAATGAAAAATCTCCGTTTGTTTACGGAGACTTCATTGTCACATTCACTATCTAAATTTTATTAATTTTACTCTCATGCTTTATGAAATGCAATTTAGTTCATAGGTGTATACTAGTATTCTTAAATGTTCTTGATTGACCGGGAATGCTTTAACCTTTTTACATTTCATAATAAGCCAGGTTGTCCTTCAAATCTTCGTCCAGGGTCAGGTTCTTATAGACGTTTTGCAGGCGCTGCCGACTCTTATTGTGGCCGAACTCGAACTGGCCGATGATCTGACCGAACTGGGGGTGGTTCATCAGTTTTTCGCGCAGGGGTCTGGCGAAGGGGCAGTACTGGAACAATATGCCCCGAACCACTTTGTTGAGGCGCAGCAGTCCCTGGGATTCAAAATTGATCCAGGTCTGATAGTCGTCGGCGAATATTTCGCCAATGAAATTCCGCTTGCGATCGATCTGGGTCTTTATCTTGCGCTTGGCTTCCTCGGACAGCTGCTGGTTTTTTTTGTAGGCCTGAATGTAATCGGAATAATCGGCGTAAAGAGATTTTTCGTAAGCCCGGTTGATGGTTCCGGAGGACATGGTCTTGGCCAGCTGCCAGCGAAACTTGGCCACGATTTCTATTATTAAATGGTCGAGGTTTTCATCGGTAAGGATGGGGCATAAGAAACGAGCCGGTGAATTTTTGGCCCGTCCGGTCAATTCCTGCCACATGATGCCCTTGGTGCCGAAACCGGGTATAAGAATAATATCTGGTGCAACCGGCTTCATTATCAGGCTGGAGGAGATGTTCTTCTCCGTATTGTAGTAGACAGTCTCGCGGTGAAATACGGAAAAATCAACTCGGGTTATTTTGGTGAGACACTCATTTATCTTTGAAGCCTTTACCAGCAGCCGGGACAGGTCGCCCGGTATGATTTCACTGTAGAGAATGGGAAAATAGCCGCTGGTTTTTCCGTAGCAGAGCCGCTGTCCTATCTTCAGTAATCCTTCTGTTTCGTGATTCAGCCGGGCATCGGCATCGCGCTCGTAAGCCGTTTTATCGCTTTCGGTCAATTCGCCGCGTTTTTTCTTTTCTCTGAAGATATCGAAATAGTCCTGTTCGAATTCATTTACGGAGGGATCTTTTTCAGCTGTGCAGATCTTTTCCATCCAGTTATTCATGGTATGGATTGAAAAGAACTCCTGGTCCAGGGGCGAGGCATTATAGAGTTCGTTAATGTGCTCCGGCTTCATGAGCCTTTCATCCATATAGGCATAATTCAGGAACATCTGATAGAGGTGGGACGGGTTTTTTTGGGTCCATACCTTTTTAGCCACCAATCGGTAGATTTCAAAAAAAACATTGCCTACCGTTTCCTTCATCTTTAAAACCTGTGCGTTGACGCCATATTTATCTTTCAGGTTTATGAAAGAGTCAACATTGGCTTTGAAGAGATCCGCCTTGTCTTTTTCGATCCCCGAATAGGCAATAATCTTGGTCAGACTATCCTGCAGCTCACTGGGGATGGCCGGGCTGACGGATATGGAATCCCCTTCTTGATTATTCACAGCTTTCCTCCGTTTTTCATACATTTTATTCTTCAACTACATTATCGTGATTACATACCATGTTTCTCCAGTTTTTCTGAAAAAACATAAAAACGACCAACAGTTTCCCCTTGTCAAAGATAAAAAGTTTAGCCTTGACAGACCATCTGATAGTACCTTAAAGTTAAGGTACTATCAGAATAAGGTAGGAGAATGCCCTGTGTCATTTAAACACATCCTGCTTGGCACTCTACTCGATTTTCCCACCCATGCCTATGACATGATCAAAAAATGCTTTCTGGACTTTACTCCAGCCAATCCCAAGTTAAATGAAGGCAGGCTTTACAGCACACTCAAAGCCCTGGACCGGGAAGGAATGGTGATCCGCAGCCTGCGGCCGCAGCAGGATATGCCTGATCAGAAAATAGTAAGTATTACTCCCCTGGGAGCCGAGGAATTCTACCGCTGGTTGGAGTCAACGGAGGAAGAAGAGGGCCACGCCAAGTTTGACTTCTTTAACCAGTATCCTTTTTTAACCAAGGTCAACTTCTTTATGTTTTTGCCGGACGAAAAGATAGTTGCCAAGCTGGAAGAGCAGCAGCGCATTTCGCGGATGCGACTGGAGAGGTTCAACCAGGCCTGGCGGGAAATGATTGAAAAAGAGGTGGATATACACCGTATTCGTATTATCGAATATGGGATCGAGGTGGAAAAGCTGCGCTGCACATGGCTTACCAATTTGGTGGTGGAGAAGAAAAAGGCCGGTTGGGCAGGGACGGAGGATGATGCTAATGGATGATATGCAGATGATGCAGGAACAAATGCTACGGGCCGGGTATATATGCGACCAGCAGGCGGCTACGGTTCTGTATCTGGCCCAGGCCATGCAAAAGCCGGTTCTGGTGGAAGGACCAGCCGGAGTGGGCAAAACAGCCATTGCTCAGGCGTTCAGCCGGATAAAGAACCTGCCTCTGATTCGCCTGCAGTGCTATGAAGGATTGGATGAAGCAAAAGCTTTATACGAATGGAACTACAAGAGGCAGCTGCTGCACATCCAGGCCGCCTCCAATCAGAACCTCAGCATCCAAAAGATCGAGGAAGACATATTCTCCGATGCCTTTCTCCTGGCCAGGCCGCTGCTGAAGAGCATCATTTCGGACACCCCCACCGTAATGCTGATAGATGAGATTGACAAGGTGGATTTTGAATTTGAGGCTATGCTTCTGGAACTGCTATCCGAATTTCAGATTTCCATACCGGAAATCGGTACTGTCCAAGCCAAACACTATCCCTTCGTTTTCCTTACCTCCAATGCCACCCGGGAATTGTCCGAAGCCTTAAAGAGGCGCTGCCTCTACCTCTACCTTGACTTCCCCTCTCGGGAAATGGAGCAGCAGATATTGATGTTAAAAATACCTGGACTTTCCGAGCAGCTGGCGGAAAAGGTTGCACAGGTGGTCAGACGGCTGCGTGGTCTGGAATTGAAGAAACCACCCAGCATTGCCGAAAGTATTGACTGGGCTGCTTCCCTGCTCTGTTTGGGGAAGGAAGATCTCGATGTTGAAACCACCCTGCAGACCTTGAGTACGGTAGTCAAGTACCGCGAAGATCAGGAGAAGCTGGAGCGGATCATTTATCGCAGCCGGGATCTCAATTTCCACGTCTGATGATGGATTGATTCCTTTAAGGAGATGGTCCAACGTGCCGTTGCTTCACTATTTACAGGCCTTCTTTAACGAACTGCGCGAGCAGGGGATACCTGTCACCACCAGCCAGGTGCGGGACTGCTGCCAGGCTTTGCTGCTCATAGACTGGTCGCAGCGGAATTACTTCTATGCCACCCTGTTTACCACCCTGGTAAAAGATTACAGTTATCAGAAAGCCTTTGATGAAGTGTTTCAGCGCTTTTTCCTGGAATACTTGAGCCCTGGCAATCTGGGTCATTTTGTTACTGTAGGCGAAAGGGAGCCTTTGCGTCCCAGTAAAGAGACTGCGGTCAGCGATTATGATCTGGGCATGGGATCCCCCATGGGACGCAGCGGCTCCTCTCAGGCTCCGGGAGGCTTGAAGAACCCTCTGGAACAGGACTTTGGACGGATGACGGCGGAGGAACTGGCCCGAATAGAGGCCCTTGTACCGCTGCTGGCCCGTCGGCTGGCAGCCAAATTTGTTAAAAGGCGCCGGCGCAATGACCAGAACCAGCTGGATTTGCGCCGGACCATCCGTAACAGCATATCCAGCGGGGGAATTCCCTTGAATATCTTTACCATTCGCAGGCTGCGCGAAAAACCGGTGATTCTTACCATATGCGACGTTTCCGGATCGGTAATGAATTTCAGCTGTATTGCCCTGGCCTTGATCGCATCGCTGGAGAGGTTCTTCCGGCATATCGAATCCTATGCCTTTATCGATGAAGTGTCAGATATAACCGGCCTGCTGCTGTCCGGCAACCCCTTGAATTTTCGGGGCCATGTTTTGCGCAATGCCAGGGTGGTGGGGGCAACCGGGTACACCAATTACGGCCGTATGTTTTCTGAATTCAACCAGCACTTGAGCCAGCGCATAAACCGCAAAACTATGGTTTTGATATTTGGCGACGCCCGCAACAATTGGCAGGAAAACGAGAAATGGGCCCTGGCAGAGATAAAAAAACAGGCCAAAAAGGTTTACTGGTTCAACCCTGAGCCCGGATCCTTGTGGAGTTCGGGAGACAGCATTATTCATGACTACGCACCCTACTGCGATGCTGTTTTTGCGTGTCCCACCTTGTTAGAACTGGAAATGGCATTGGGTAAAATTTAGCTGAAAACGGATGGTGCCTGTTATGACAGCATTATACTTACCTTAAGGTGGTATAATAAGGAGGTAATGCATATGTAAGGCAGCTCGTCAATTGGTAGTAAAAATGCTCGTAGTGAATTCGCAAAATTAATCTGCGGAGGTTTAGTTTATGGGTGTTAAAATTGCTACCGACACGTCATGTGATTTGCCGGATGAGGAATTGAGAAGGTACAATATCGAACTAATTCCTCTCAAGATCAC
>JBEHWI010000024.1:0-49335 GCA_040217815.1 Syntrophomonadaceae bacterium
AATCTTTCAACATCCAAGCTTTCCAAACAGTCCGGCTTGAGCCAGTCATTTATTTGGAGAATTGAATCGGGAGAAAAGCAGCCTACCCTTGAGACCTTGAAGAAATTATCCCAAGGGCTAAGAATGAGTTTAGGCGAATTACTTGGCGAAGAATTGATGAATAAGCCCCAATCATCAAAGATCAACCGGATTACCAGCAATATACGAAAACTGCCGTCCGAACAGATAGAAGCGCTCGATTTATTTGTCGCCTCGCTGGCCAGCGGGCATGGAGCCAGCGAACACGCCCTAGCCTTAAAGGCTATTAACTTTGACTATACTGAACAGGATAGTTTTGAAATAGAGCTGGTGTTTTCCGCCAATGTCTCCGCAATAATGGAGCACAGAATACCGGATGGCATGAAGAGAAACCTGGGGTGTTTTCATCTGCTTGATGAGAGAATGGAAGAAGTGCCTATCGAAGTTATTCCAGGAAGCAAGCGGATGTACGGGCAAAAAGCCGGAAGAACATTTATTATCAGACCTCTTTCCCGGCTTAATGACGGTCTGGCCTATAAAATTTTTATATCCAAACTACTACAGGCCAATAACTACAGTTATCTGAAAGAAGATCACACAGTGCTGTTTTCAACCCAGGAAATCATGGATATCACACCCTATAACCAGGAATTGTGCAGTTCTTATCTTTCATTGATTCTCAAGCGCAGCAATATCGCGTCCGGCGCCGAGAATATCAAGGTCGATACCGATATCAAACTGACCTTTTCCAACAACATCGCTGCAAAAACAGTCAGGGATCACAATCTGCATTGCTTTTCTTTGGAAAGCAGCAAGAAACAAGCCGTAGAGATAGAGGTTATTATGGCAGACGCCAGTGATAATTCTGAAAGGCAAAAAGAGATAATCATTCATCCCCGGCAGGCCCTGCAAAGCAATACGGTCTATGTCTTGACTATTTCCGAAGAGCTTCAGGGGGTCAATCAAAAACAGCTGGGTATCGACAAGGTTATTACCTTTACTACCGGCATGGCCGACATTCCCGCTGCCGATGAAAAGGTTGATTCGTCGATTGCATAGAAAAAGTGGGAAAAATCAGAACACCAACCCGTTTTGTTCATCCAAGCACAGATTAAACCATGCCGACTAGGCGCTAGATCATAAGTGACTTTGACTGCAACATGTAAATGAATTTGCCGTCCATCTACGAAACAGGCAGTTGTAGCAGGATATTGGTTCGTCGGCCACCATTTCATCTTCATCATCAGGCTCAAAAGCCGGGCATTTATTCGCGATTTCAGCCACCATCTCAAATTCATTCTTTCCGCCGGTAAAATCCCGTTCATTTCTCTGGTTGGTTTTCCACATTCAAGTTTCCTCCTTAATAGCACTTCAACTGCTTTTTTGAACAGGTCTGCCAATTGGCGCCAAGCATAGCGTTATTTTGAATGGGGTTTACCAAAAGAACTGGCTTTGCATCCATCATTACAGCTTTCACCATATCACCTAAAACCACTTTTTCATACTTGTTGAGCACCTGACCGTCGTCAATACATTTCACGATTTCAATTACGGAATGCGAACAAATCTCATCAACAGTGACTATCTCACCTTCCGCTTTTAGCTTTATCTTTCCCTGAAAACGGCCGTCATTGCCTCCCAGACGTAGTCCTGCTCCTGCCAAAGCTCCAATTATCCCGTCACCGGTACCGCCATGCTCCGACAGGTGCACTCCTAATTCTTGGGCAATTTCATATGCGTAATCTTTATTCAACACTTCGTTTTTTGCCTGGTATCCAAACGATATCAACCAACCCGGCCTGGTTAACCGTTCAATAACCGCTACACACAATCCCGGATCAGAGCCTGGCGCGCTTTCCTTTGCCAGATAATCAGTGGCAAAGCATATAATGTCAGAAAGCCTATTCTCTTCGGCTTCGGCGACAAAACACATTGCGCTGTTATGGGACGTGTAAGGCACATCCGGGTGCACCAGAAGCTGATGTCTGGTTACCGGTTCACAAATTCCCCATCCTTTTTTCCGAATTGTCTCAGCAAGCTTGCGGGCTAGTTTACCGGTACTTATGACTTCTATCATATCTTCAGTTTTAATCTGATCAGTATCATCGATCGAGATCAATATTCTCACGGATTGGCCTCCCATTATGTCGTTACTAAATGATATAGGGAGTGAACCTCCCAGAATTATTATTCGGTCCTTTGTCTCCTGCCACCCCTTCAGCGTACACAAACCTGACACCGTTTGATAAACGGGTGTCAGGCTGCGCAAATAAGCAATCCGGTATAAACCTACCTTAAAATCAAAATTCCCAGTAATGGACCGACAAATAGGTACGTTTAGTCTGGCCGGCCAAATAGTTGTCTTTACAACAACTGTTTTTGAGGTCGGTTATGCGTACCTTAATGTCTCCTTTCCACACTGGGAGGCATAGCCGTTTCCAGCTGCACCCTGTCGTTCCGGGAACCATAGCACAACAACTTTAGGCTCAAGGAATCGGAGAGTATCTATTTATATATTTGTTTTTACATCAATTCAACACAATTGAGATAAATCCTTCTACCTTTCATTTTTAACATCTAAATTAAACTAAATAACCCAATCTAATTTAGATAATTCTAAGTGCCAAAAAAGCCTCATAAACAAGAAGCCCCGTAAGGATAAATGTCGGTTGTGATCTATACGATCCTGGCTCCGGGTTGAGCCAGGATCAATTCATCAGACATATCGATGGATTAATGTATGAAGATAAGCAGCGCAACAAGCGGGACAGAAGCATCGAGTAAACCCGGGAATTTCATTAAAGAGTATACTGGACCATTGTTAAGCCCCGCAGGTGTTCTTTCCTGCGGGGGCTTTATCTTCCCGGTATAAAAAAGGAATGCCAAGGGTGTTTGGGGAATATTTCTACAAATTACTTTGGAGCGGTCGAAAACATGAACAAGGGGGAATAAATTTGCCCGAAATAAAAGACAGTGGTGATAGACACGAATTCGCATCCGGAGCCGTAAGGGATATGCAGGAAGGCAAGGGCCGTTGTGATCTCCTCCCCCCTGCTGCCATACTCCGTTTGGCCCGGCATTTTGAGGCAGGGGCCAGAAAATACGGCGAAAGGAATTGGGAAAAAGGCATACCTATAAAGAGCTTTATAGATTCAAGCCTCAGGCATATTCTGAAATACATGCAGGGCATGGATGATGAAGATCATCTGGTAGCTGCCGCCTGGAACCTGATGTGTGCTTTAGAAATGGAAGAACGCTTTGGGTGGAAGTTTCCCGGTGAGAAGGATAGCCAGGCCAAAGATCCCACTTAATAGCCGCCCATAAAGACAGCCTAAGGCAGATAAACAACATCGGAAAGTATTTATAGCATTACTCTAACAGCCCCATTCCCTTTTACTCGCAATGCGCTACAAAAACTGATAACGACTCTTGCTTAAATACACCCCAGCGCGGAAGGAGAAAGGGATCATCCTTAGATGAGGCCTTGCCTGATTCCATGGTAGTGGCTGTTTCGTAGCCCGCTTCCTTTACTTTAGCGATCACCTGGCGGTTGTAGCTGCCGGTTGGGTAGCAGAAGGATGTTATCGGCCGTTCGATGTGGGCTTCAATTTCCCTTTTTCCGCCGCTTATCTCGTCGTCTAATAAATCAGGGTCTATCCTGGCCAAAAGCGGGTGAGTTTTAGTATGACCACCTATTTCTATCCCGTTATCAGCAAGGATTTTTACCTGCTCCCAGGTTACATATCTATCATTACCTACCAGGTCGCTTATCACATACAGGGTAGCTGTTTGGTTAAACTCTTTTAAAACCGGCCAGACAGTATTATAGAAAGATTTATAGCCGTCATCAAATGTCAGCACTACTTTTCCGGTCATATCTTCTTTATTAGCCAGCATCTCTCGGGCCCTGGCCATAGTAATGGTCTGGAAACCATTATCGTGCAGGTATTTCATCTGAGCATATAAGTTCTTCTCGGCTAAATACAAGTTGTTGGGGCCTTCCCCCACCTCATGGTACATAAAAATGGACACATAAACGGGAGGCCGTTTGGCAAGCTCCGCAGGATCTGGCGCTTGTTGAACCGGAGAAGGTTCCGGGTTGTCAGAAGCTGCCGGGAGTAATGAGGCTTGTTCAGAAGGAGGCGGTACCGCATTTTGGCTCAGCCGGGCCTGACGAAAGTACAGCGTCCCCGCTGCAACGATTGCAGCCAGAATCAGTACGGTTAGTAAAATTAGCTTTCGTTTTGACAATGTTTTTCGGCGCCCCTTTCGTATAGAGCGTTATTTATTTCGCCGTCCATTATCAGACTTCACCTCAATTTGCCACATTGAAGCTCTATAAAACATTATCATATTCTTAGTCTATTCATACAAGTGTCTTCCCCTACAGTTCATCTTTGTGGTGTAAGACACTATTGATTTTGGGTTTAACCGCATCTCAATGTGCAAAAAATAATAATATTGAAATGATAGGAATGGATAAATAAAGTATAATTTTAAAGAGGTATGTCGTTTGGGGGGACTGCTTGTCTAATGAAGAAGAATCTTGCTTTATGCATGCGCTTTTTGATAATCTTCACTTTGGTATTTGTTCTGACCTCCCCGCTGGTAGTTCTTTACGGACCTTTCGCCAATATCCGCAGTACAGCGATAGGGGCGGTGGCCACCTCCATGCACGCTTATTTACTGCGCTACGTTATGAGTGACGCAGAAGTTGACCGGTTGTTGGCCGAAAAAGATGCAGACTCTAACAGCAGCCAGATTATATCGAATTTCGAAAACGATCACAGCAAAGATATTAAGCTAACCAGCATCGCGAGCACCCGTTATAAAGGCTACTTGCTGGAAATAAGCGATCCGACCCGCGTAAAAGTTGGAATAGCGGAAAATTTAGGCCGGACCGGCCAAACTGCCAGCAAAATGGCTGAACAGTTAGGGGCTGTTGCCTGCATCAATGCAGGAGGCTTTGTGGACCCGGAGGGGACCGGCAACGGAGGAGAACCGTGGGGACTGGTAATCAGAAACGGTTCTTTTTTATATGGCTCCAGGTCAGAAGAAGCGTTTCCCTTAATCGGCCTGAATGATCAGGGAGTGCTTATTTGCGGCAGGTACACCCCCAAACAGATCAGGGAAATGAAGATTTGCGAGGGCATATCTTTTAACCCGGTTCTCATTGTAAACAGCCAGAAGCAAATTACCAGCGGAGACGGAGGTTGGGGAATCGCCCCGCGGTCGGCTATCGGTCAGAAAGCCGATGGGCACATACTTCTTTTGGTGATTGACGGGCGTCAGCCCCCCTATTCTCTGGGTGCTACCCTTCTTGACGTCCAAAACATCTTGTACGAAGCCGGTGCTATCACGGCGGCTAATCTGGACGGAGGATCAAGCTCCACCATGTACTACCAGGGCAGGGTTATAAACCGCCCCTGTGGCGCGGCTGGTGAGCGTACTATTCCCACCGCGTTTGTAGTGATATAAGGAGAACAGCTCCAACATGAAAGAACGTTTTCTCAAGAAAGAATATCTATATATGCTGCTGATAGCAATAGCACTGCAAATTGGTGTGTATTACTATGTGGATCAGGTGGTGCTCCTGCCTGCGGCTAGTTTCTCGCAGGAGGCTGTATTAGATGTATCAAAGCTTCCGGCCAATCCCGCCCACGTCTCCTACGACAAAAAATACTATGTTGAGATGCAGTCGCAGGGAGTTGTTTTTTATCAGGATAACAATATAATTACGGAAATCCCTATTAAGGAAGAGGATAGGATCACCGACTTTTCGTGGGTGCCTGAAACACACCTGGCCTTGATTGCCATCAGTGGAATCATGTCCGATGATACTACCCTTTCTCTAAAGATTTATGATGTTGAAAACGATCGTTTTATTCAGGAACAACAGATTATCGGCGTGCCCAGCGACTCCAAGATCGTTGCGGCTGTCTATTCTTCACAATTTAATGTTAGCTATGTTCTGGTAAAAGATAATAAGGCCAGTTCCATCTATCGCACCGCGAAAAATAATTTCCCCGTTAAGCTCTCTACTAGTTCTCCGGTTTCGCAAATAGCCCTGTTGCCGGGAACTGATATCCTGTTGTTTGATAATCAAGACACTTACGCCATATATACAATAGATGAAAAGAGTAAACAGAAGATGATTTCACCCCGGGAAGAACAATACGCACTTATCGGCACCGATAGGGACAGTAATATTTACATAGGCCAGTTGACCAGTGAAGGCCTTATCTCAACCATTTTAAAAGGAACCCTGGATGGGGGCTTTACAGAGGTTCAACCGCTCGAAAATCCTTATCCGGTCGCTTCAGTAACAGTCAGCTACGATGGCAAATTAGCATACAACTGATTGTCAAATGTTCGAGATATAAAATTTCCGGATTATTTCATGATCAATACTGGTATAATGACCTTTACTAATAATAAGCGGCTTATAAACACTCCCCTCTCCCTGTCATTTCTTTACTCCAATGCCTGCACCACTTATAATAAATCCATAGTATTTGGAAATTGGGGGATGACTGATGTTTGCCAGGATATTGGTAGCTTATGATGGCGGTAATATTTCTATGAAGGCCCTTGATAAAGCGATCGAATTGGCCAAAGATACGGAAGCAGAAATCTACATTATATCAATTTACACCGATAACGACATTCAAGCCTGGAGACTGCATGGCTCTCATTATCCTGCCAACGCCCGCGAATTATTTAGCCCCAACGGGATGGATTTTGCTTTAGCGGAAACCGGGTATGTGAATACTTTTCAGGTAGTGCCGACAGCCAAAGTACGTCAGGCAGGGATTCCTGTACACTGCAAAGTAACCAAAGGGAAAGCTCACACCGCCATAGTTGAGTATGCCAGGGAAATTTGCGCCGATCTTGCCGTTACGGGTACTCACAACCGCGGATCGGCCGGCAAGTTGATACTCGGCAGTGTTGCTGATAGCATAGTCCGTAATGCACCATGTCCGGTCATGGTAGTTAGAGAAGATTTAGGATAGCTTATGATTCCGAGGCTATTGATGTTCAAGGATTTTAATCACTTGTCACAATGAGGCCCAGCAGGGCGGATAGAGCTACCGCTTGCATGGAAGTAACTATGGCGCCTTTAACATCCGGGATGTTTACACCAATACTCTCAATGTCACATGTGGTAAAATCTATTCCCTTCAGATTGGTATAGTTCATTTGCGCCTGAAGCAGGTTGCAGTCTTGAAATTCAGCTTTTGAGAATACTGAATTCTTAAAGTCTGAAAAGCTTAATTGACAGGAAAGGAATGCGACCTGCTTGCAATTTGAGTAGCTAAAATATGCATACTGGCCATTGCAATCTTCAAAAACCACCTCACGCAAGGTGGCTTCACCAAAATCAGCACCGATAATTTTACAGTTAATAAACTCTACCCTATGTAATGAGGCTTCATGAAAATCAACATTGGATAAATCGCAATTTTGAAATCTCACGTTTACCATATCTATATGCTTTAATGCTACTTTGTCCAAAATAACATTATTAAATATTACCTGTTTAAAGGCTAATCTCTTAGCCTCCAGGTTTTCCAAGGAGCAATCACCAACCATTCCATAAGAAAATATGGCATCATCCAATATATTATCTCCGGATAACTCCATGACTTCCAGGTCTTCGTCAAAGACCGGCCTTAGAACCCTGGTGGTATATTTTTTATCCGCCATCTATGCTTGCCTCCATTTTGGTGAGAATACTGTGGTATCATCGGAGCCGTAAAATACAAATCCGGGTAGGTATTGAACAAACTATTGCCCAAGTATCTTAAGTTTATTTGTATCTAACAATTATAATAACGATGGTATTGGTTAAAGTAAACCTGCCCTGTACCGGGTATATTCCCATATTCTAACTTTCTTTAAAATTTTCCGCCCTTGACAACTATAACCTGTAAAGGTAATATTATCTCGAATCAGGTCACGAAGGCCCGAAACCAGACCGAATATTTATAGATGGCAAACACAAAAACCACATATTTAGGAAAACCAAAACCATGAAGGTTTATTTTTTGGCTTATAGACTTTCATGGTTTTTTTGCGTTTAAAAAGGGGCTGATGCGGTGGAAATAATTAAGGTCGTTCAAATAATAGGCAAGTACTGGGATGGCCGTTCTCATAATTTTGATGAAGAACATGATACGGAAGATATACCGGCCTGGATGAATGCATTGGAGGAGCTTTTAGGTTCTGATAAAAACAAAAGCGTTTTGGATCTGGGCACCGGAACCGGCTTTTTGGCCAACATGACCGCCCGGATGGGATTCTCCTCTATCGGCCTTGATATCTCCAGGGAGATGCTGAAATATGCCGTAAAGCATGCCAGCACCAGGGGAACCAACGCTGTGTTTATGTTTGGAAATGTCCATACCCTGCCGTTCACTGACGACACAATCGACTATATTATAAACTCCCGCCTCATCTGGACTCTGGTTGAACCTGACGAAGCAATCATCGAATGGCGTCGCATTCTTAAGCCGGGTGGGAAAATCCTATGTTTCCATCGCATGAAGGAAGAGGTTGGAATCGTATTAAACAAGGTCAATATCTATGAGGACGACGAGGTCGATCGCGAGCTGCGGGTAAAAGCGGCCCGAATGGATGAACTTGTGGACCTGCTTTTAAGAAACGGCCTGGTGGATGTTGAAATCAAGAAGCTTCCCGGCCTTACCCGGCCTGGATACGATTATGAGCCCTGGTTTGTTCTAATGGGAACCAAAGCTTCTGCGTAAGGATAGCTTCTTAAATTGGCCTATGACGAGAAAAGTACGAATGAAGGCGGAGCGGTTTTGAACCAAAAAACAGCGGTTATTAACAAAATAATAAAAAGAATAGGCGGTTTTATCCTCGCCATGTTGGTGCTGTCAGTCGGTGTTTTCTATTTTGCCCGTCTTGCACCGGGCGATCCACTGCAGTCGTTTTACGGCGATGCCGTCGAGTCCATGAACCAGGCGGAACTGGACGCAGCCCGGGCACGCCTGGGCCTGGACGGCCCCATATACCTTCAATACAGCAAATGGATCAGCAACGCCTGTGAGGGCGATTTCGGCCTGTCGCTGAAATACAAGATGCCAGCCCTGGATGTGGTCTCACCGCTGGTTGGGAACACTTTGATTCTGGGCGGAACAGCTTATATACTTGTTTTTCTATTAGCCACGCTTCTGGCTCTGCTCTGCGCCATGCATGAGGACACTTTATTTGACCGGATCGTCTGTAAAGTGGGTACGGCTGCTTACTATATTCCCCCATTTTGGCTGGGGGTGGTTTTGGTATTGATTTTTAGCGTCAATCTCCAGTGGCTGCCCAGCAGCGGAGCTTATGATATCGGCAAATCCGGTGATATCTCCAACCGGGTCCGCCACATGATCATGCCGCTCATTGTTATGATACTCAGCCACCTCTGGTATTACTCCTACATGATTAGGAACAAGCTTTTGGATGAAGTACGCAAGGATTATGTACTTTTAGCCAAATCAAAGGGTTGTACCAAATCGGAAATCGTATTTAAACACTGTTTTCGCAATGTAGCCCCGACCATCGTCAGCATCATGGCCATTTCCATCCCTCATGTACTTAGTGGAACCTATATTGCCGAGTCGGTATTCAATTATCCCGGTATAGGGGCCCTGGCCGTTCAAAGCGCCAAATATCATGACTACAATTTATTGATGCTGGTGGTTTTGATTACCGGAATACTGGTAATTTTGAGCAGCATTATAGCCCAAACCATAAATGAAGTGATTGATCCGAGAATGAAATCGACGGAGGTCTCGACATGGCGGGAAGAAGTGGAAGCCAGTTTGTCGTAGTCGGCGCCAATTACCGGGTGCACACTCCGGTGCTAAAAAAGCCGACCTTTCGGCAGAGTTTAAAAGGAAAACCGATTATATCGTTTATCATTCTCAGCATCATCGTTTTGGGGTGCATTTTTGCCCGGCATGTTTACAACCATGACCCGACCGGCTTTTATCTGCAAAGCTTGAGCCAGTCCCCCAATTCAGAATTCTATTTTGGAACTGACTCACTGGGGCGCGATATTTATTCAATGATCTGGTATGGCGGACGAGCCTCAATCGCTATCGGCCTGCTGAGTGCGGCGATAATCACCGGGATAGGGGTTGCCTACGGCTGTATCAGCGGGACTGCCAGTTCGCGGGTCGACGCGGTTATGATGCGCGCCACGGAGATCGTTAACAGCATCCCCGCATTGCTGCTCTTGCTCCTGTTAACGTCGGTTATGGGGACCCAGAACATAGTAAAGATATCCTTTGCCATCGGGGTTACCGGCTGGTGCGCCCTGGCCCGCATTGTGCGCAGTGAAGTCAGGCAGATACGCGGCTGTGAATACGTACTGGCGGCGCGGTGCATGGGGGGAAGCCTGCCGCATATCATGCGGCGACACTTGATACCGAATCTTGTCTCCATCATCATGTTTGTGGTCGTGTCCAGTATCAGCTCCAGTATGTCTATGGAGTCAACTTTAAGTTTTCTCGGGCTGGGGCTCCCGGTCGATGTTATTTCCTGGGGCAGCATGCTTTCTCTGGCCAACAAAGCGCTGCTTCTAAACACCTGGTGGGTGATAATCATTCCCGGTCTGTTTTTGGTCACAACTCTGGTATGCATAACCAATATCGCTTATTTTTTCAGAAAAGAAACCAACAAACGGGAAACCAATTTATAACGGCAACGGCCTTAACTATAGATTATTTAATCAAGGGAGGAATATTGATGATTTTCAAAAGAAGAGTAGCTGTGTTGACTGTCGTCGTTTTGCTAATATGCTCTGCCTTTAGCCTTACCGCTTGTTCTAAAAAATCGATACAGACCAACGCTTCGAATCTTTCCAATACCCTGGTATATGCGGGCGAAAATACCGATACCATTAACCCGATACTAAATGATCACGGCGAGCTGGCCAGTATAATTTTTTCCGGCTTAATGAAGTATGATGCGAAAGGCACCCCGGTTGTGGACCTGGCCAAAAGCTACACCTATGATGATAATTCTCTCACTTATACCTTTATCCTGAGGCAGGGAGTTTCCTGGCATGACGGAACGCCCTTTACGGCTGACGATGTGGTGTTTACCTATAACAAATTGACTACCGACAAAACCCTGTCCGCAAGTGTTCTCAGCGAGTTTGTGGACATTGCCAGCGTAAAAGCCAGGGATCAGTACACGGTTGATATAACCCTTTCTAAATACGATGCCGCCATGCTCAATTATTTTACGATTGGAATCCTTCCCAGGCATCTTCTGGAGGGTAAGAACCTGACCACCGATCCCTTCAATCAAAAGCCGGTTGGCACCGGCCGCTACCAGTTTGTTGAGTGGGATAAAGCCGGCGGAGCTATCACCCTGGTGAGGAATGAAAAGTACTATGATAAGGTTCCCAGTATTGAGAAAATCGTCTATAAAACCGTTGCGGTAGAGAGCACCAAGGCCCTCATGCTGGAATCAGGCGAAGCGGATCTAGCCTGGCTCAACGCCAAATATGCCGAGAAATTCCGCAATAAACAGGGCTTTGTCAATCACGATTTCAAAACCGCCGACTACCGGGCCGTTTCCATGGACTTTCGAAGCGACTTCTGGAAACAGAATCGGGATTCCATCGGTGTTCTTAATTACGCTATCGATAAAGATGCAGTCGTAAAAAGCGTCTTGAACAGCCAGGGATGCACAGCCTACAGCCCTATTCAGTTAAACGCGTTTGGCGGCAATAAGGATGCCGATATATACAAATACGATCTCAACAAATTTGCCGAAGAGATGAATAAACTCAGCTGGACTAAAGGCAGCGACGGCATCTATGAGCGCAATGGCCAGAAGTTTCATTTCAAAATTCAGGTTCGCGACTACGAAGAAGAGCGTATCGATATAGCTAACATTGTTTCCAAACAGCTCAAAGAAGCCGGCGTAAACATGGAAATCGCACTGGTAACCAAATTCGACTGGTCCAAACCGTACAACGGATTTTTGGCCGGCTACGCGGTTGAGTTTGATCCGGATGCAACCTATCAGCAATTCGCCAGCGACGGCAGCGGGAACACCATGAAGTATTCCAATTCAGTAGTCGACAACCTTTTGACCCAGGCCAGGCACACTAAAAGCAATCCAGATAGAAAAGATCTATATGGTAAGTTTGAGGTTGAGTTTGCCAAAGATCCCGCTTCCGTCCTGGTTGCCTATCTTGACGGCAATTATGTGGGCATTAGTGGACTCAAGGGCTTAAACACGACCAGGGTTCTCGGGCATCATGCGGTTGGGGTCATGTGGAACATAGAGGAATGGACCCTCTCTAGATAGTGAAAAGTGCAAGTCAGTTATAGAAACAAAGTAAATTTGGGGCGTACCGGGCGGTTTACTTAACCCCCGGCACGCGTCTCAAAAAGATGGTGGAGGCGGTGCCAGTGACAAAACCGGTTTTGCAGCTTGTAAATTTATCAATTAGCTTCGATACTCCCCAGGGAGAAGTGGAAGCAGTTCGGGATGTCAGCCTATCGCTTAACAAAGGAGAAATACTGGCTTTGGTCGGGGAATCCGGGTGCGGGAAAACCGTTATGAGCCAGTCGGTTCTAAAACTGCTTCCCAAAACTTCGAGGATAAAGCAGGGACAGATTATTGTTGATGGCGACGATATAACCGGTTATAAAGAAAAACAAATGCGCAAGCTGCGCGGCAGCGTTTTATCTATGGTGTTTCAGGACCCCATGACCACTTTAAATCCAACCATTCCTGTCGGTAAGCAGATAACCGAGTCCATTTTAAAGCATGAGAAGGTTTCCAAAGAGCAGGCCAGGCAACAGGCTATTGAAATGCTGAATCTGGTAGGCATTAACAATCCCGAGTATATGTTTTCATTGCAGCCCCACTTTTTCTCGGGCGGAATGCGCCAGCGCTGCGTATTGGCCATAGCCCTGGCCTCCAACCCGAAAGTATTGTTTGCCGATGAAGCCACCACCGCTCTCGATGTAACAGTTCAAGCCAGGATGCTCGATCTGCTATCCGACATCCGGCACCAGACCGGGATTGCCATAGTCTTCATTTCTCATGATCTAGGGGTGGTGGCCCGCATTGCCGACCGGGTGGCGGTCATGTACGCCGGAAAGATCGTTGAAATCGGCACGGCTGAAGAGGTCTTTTACGACCCCCGGCATCCCTATGTGTGGGGACTCATGTCAGCCCTGCCCTCCCGGGCCCGGGAGGGAGAAGCCCTGACCAGTATTCCCGGTATGCCACCGATCATGCTGGACCCTCCCCGGGGTGATGCATTTGCGGTTCGCAACCAATTTGCCCTGGAGATCGATTACCGGGAAGCGCCGCCCATGTTTCAGATATCCCCCACCCACAGCGCGGCAACCTGGCTGCTTGATGAAAGAGCTCCGGAGATTATGCCGCCCATTTTGCCAAAGAGAAGGGCCAGCGCGTGAGCACAGCCGATATTTTGCGGGTTGACAACTTAAAACAGCATTTCTATATCAACAAGAATTTAACCATCAGGGCGGTAGATGGTGTAACGTTTCAGATTAACCAGGGCGAAGTCTTTGGCCTGGTGGGTGAAACCGGCTCGGGAAAATCAACGGTTGCGCGTACAATTATGGGAATAAATATGGCCACCAGCGGCGAAGTGTATTTTAAAGGCCGCAAGATTTCCGAGAAAAAGATTTATAAGCAGCACAAAAAAGACATCCACCGGAACATGCAGATAATATTTCAAGATTCAGCTGCGGCCTTAAATCCGAGAATGACTGTTGAGCAGATAATTGCCGAACCCCTAAAGGTAAATCGTATTATAGACAGTAAAAATGGACTCCGGGAGACACTGGAGAGGCTTCTGCTGGAAGTCGGTTTGGACAACACCTTTAGAACGAAATACCCCCCTGAAATCTCCGGTGGGCAGCGTCAACGAGTCGCCATTGCCCGGGCCTTAAGCACCAGCCCTGACCTGATTATCGCCGATGAGCCGATTGCGTCTCTGGATGTTTCAATTCAGGCGCAGATAGTCAATTTATTTCAAAGCCTGCAGCGCGAACACCAGTTTTCATTTCTCTTTATAGCCCATGACCTATCCATCATCAAGTACATCTGCGACCGGGTGGCGGTAATGCTGGAAGGAAGGTTCGTTGAGATGGCGGCAACCAAAGAGCTGTTCGAAAATCCTCTCCACCCTTATACCAGGTCACTGCTATCGGCCGTTCCAGTACCAGACCCCATTTACGAAAAGAGTAAGATCCTATTAAATTATGATGTCCGAAGCAAAAATACGGGTAGGATGATTGAAGTCTCCAATGAGCATTATGTATTGCAATAGAGGTTTCATACTCCTACTTCTCAATTGCCTTACAGACCCGGCTTCTTCTGCTTAGCAATAGCTTCAGCAAGTTCGGTAAGGTAGGTCCAACGCTCCAGCAAATCGTCCAGCTGCCTCTCTAGCTCCTGCCGGGCGGCCAGCAATTCCTCCAGTTGTTGATAGTCGCTGGCAGCCTGGCTGATTTGCCGGTTGCAGTCAATCAACTGGTCTTCCAGGGAGGCTATCCGATAATCTATTTCATCGAATTCCTTTTGCTCCTTGAAGGTGAATTTGGGCGGCTTCGTTTTGACCTTTTCTTTATTTTCTGGTACTTTTTCTACGACCAACTGCCCATCCTTATCGGGTTTATTTTTAGGTCTGGCGGTAGAATAGCGTAAATAATCGGAGTAGTTGCCGGGATATTCGGCAAGACTTCCATTGCCTTCGAAAGCCAGGATCTTGTCACATATCCGGTCTAGAAAGAAACGGTCATGAGAAACCGCAACCACAGCTCCGGGGAAATCATCCAGATAATCTTCCAAAATGGTCAAGGTCTCTATGTCCAGATCGTTTCCCGGTTCATCCAATAGAAGGATATTGGGTGCTTCCATTATTACGCGCAGCAGGTGAAGCCTTCTTTTTTCACCACCGGACAGCTTTTGCAAAGTGGTCCACTGGGCGGCCGGTGAAAATAGAAAGGTCTCCAGCATCTGGGAGGCGCTAAGCATCCTTTTCCCGGCTTTCAGGTATTCTCCCGCTTCGCGAATATAATCGATTACCCGCATGTCTTCCGGAAGGCCGGTGCTCTGCTGCGGGAAATAGCCGATTTTAACCGTGCCACCGATTTCCACCCGGCCCTGGGCGGGGGTGAGCTCACCGCTCATAATGCGCAGCAGGGTTGTTTTTCCGATCCCATTGGCACCCACCATCCCCAGGCGTTCATCCCGTTCCAGAATGCAGGAATAGTCCTGTATTAACCTTTCGCCCTCATAACCATGGGTGACATCTTCAAGGATAATGGTCTTTTTCCCCAATCGGCTGGCCAACTGGGCTATCTGAAGCTTGTCGTCTTTTATTTGAACTTGATCCTTCTGAAGTTGTTCGAAACGCTGGATGCGGGCTTTTTGCTTGGTGCTGCGCGCCCGGGCGCCTCTCTTTATCCAGGCCAGTTCTTTGCGCAAAAGGGCTTGTTTTTTCTCGGCGGACGCCGCTTCCATGGCCTCGCGCTCCAGTTTGCGCTCAAGGTAGGTGCTGTAATTCCCAGGATATGAATACAACCCGGCTCTGTCTAATTCAATAATCCGGCTGCTTACCCTTTCCAGGAAATAGCGGTCATGGGTAACCATAAGAAGAGCTCCGTTAAATCTCTGCAAGTATTCTTCCAGCCAGTCAATGGCCTGGTTGTCTAAATGATTGGTAGGTTCGTCCAGGAGCAACAGATCGGCGGAGCTCATTAACGCGGCTGCCAGTGCCGCCCGTTTCCGCTGCCCGCCCGAGAGTTGGCCCATTACCCCGGCATAATCCTGAATTCCCAGCCGGTTTAGCATGCCCCTGGCATCGCTCTCCAGGGTCCATGCATCGAGGGCCTCCATTTCTTGACTCACCTGCAGCAGCTCCTGGTGCAGGACCTCGTTTTCGCCTTCCCGATCAATACGCTTCAACAGCGCGCGGTAGCGTTGCCAGGCGGTCATGCCCGGGGAGTCGCCGCTTAGCACCGTATTGAGAACAGTGGCCTGGGCCTCGAAAAGCGGTTCCTGGGCCAGATACTGAATGCGCAGGTTTTTGTGCCAGACAATGCTCCCCTGGTCAGGTTCTTCCCTCCCAGCGGCCAACTTTAGAAAGGTCGATTTACCGGATCCGTTCACACCCAGCAGCCCGATCTTCTCCCCTTCCTCGATCCCAAAGCTAACCTGGCGCAGCAGGTTCTTTTCCCCAAAGGTTTTGCTGACCCGATCCATAGTCAGGATATTCATTTCATCTGCTTCCTCAAGTTAATCAATATGATTAATTATAGCTTTTTCTCAAATGAAGCAGTTATTTATTTAACTGCCGAGCATCTTGAAAATAAGCCTGAGTTTCTTCAGAATACAATCCGGTCTGGAAAAAAGTCTTTCGGAATCCACGGTAATAATCCGGGTAGGCTGTTATGGTATGGGCGTCATTAAAAAGGGCCAATTTTGAATTGGGATAAGCTTCAGCCAGCCAGCGCCCCATTTGGGCTCCAAAATCCTGGTCGGCGCCTGCTTTAAAATTGGGACTCAGGTAATAGAAATCAGTAAAGCTTCCCAGGGAGGGATCACTGTGATCAATAGGCAGTTGTATGTAACGATGGTGATCGTCGGGCGTCATGCCCGGGTAATAATTGCCTGCAGTCAGCCGGGTTTGGGGAACCTCGTTTAATTCGTGCAATTCATACCCGCCATAAAAGGGACAACGGGGACGGAGCAGAATGTCCCATCGTAAGGACGTATGGACATTCTGCTCCGTCCCTGCTGTCCCCTCTTCCGCCGATTACCATTACCAGCAGAACTACCTTCAATATTTTCTTTTTCATATCTTTTGAACTTCTTATATCAAGCTCCAGATATATCCTTAAGCTAGCCTATTTCATGCATTGGCCGGTTGATAATTGCGCCATAATTCACCCCCTGTTATTAAAAACGATCTAGCTGCGGGAAACATGCAATATTTATAAAAAAATTCTCTTGCCCCCCAAATACATAGAGCCATTCCTTTTTCTTAATTAAGGAATGGCTCTATGGTTTTCATCCTACTGCAACAAATGACATCGCTCGGGCCTCTCTTGTTACGATTTATTTGTTTTGAATTCAAGCTTTAGCCATTGGCCAGAGATATTTTAGTTAACTCTTGAGTCAAATGAGTTACTATACCGGAGAATAAAATTTGCTGGCTGCTGGGGTAGGAAATGCAGAAGAAAACTGCTTTATCGGCACTTACGATTCCGCACTCATAGAAAGTTATTTCAGGGCCCTGGCCACTTTCCCCGCCCTCATAAGACAGTCGGTAGAATTTTTGATCGGCATATTCCGAAGTGATATGTGCCACCCGGTTTTTAGCCTCGGCCAGTAGATCTTGACCGGTGCTCTTTTTAACGTTGTTCATAGCTCCCCATATCTTCAGGTTATATAAATGGTCGGCAGTTTCCATGGATACTCCGTCGCCATTATCAGTTTCAAAAGAAGCGTCAAAAATGTTTGGATAGGATAAAGAATAGCCGATAATATTGTTGGCGTAGGTTTTATACTCGATGGTTTTTGGCAAAGCCGGCGATTTGATGATAACCGTCTTGGTGCCGGCATCCCAGGATACGGTGCCTCCAAAAGCCATACCGATAAAACTCAGTGGGGCCAGCGTGCGCCCATTGACTATTTGCGCAGGTACATCCAGGGTTTTTACGACTCCATTTATAGTTGGGGAAGTTGAATTGATCGGGATTATCACGGTGATCCCGTCTTTTACACCTTTGGCCTGGCCGGCCGCGGCATCCCAGCTTACCTGGGCGCCCATAGCTTCAAAAATAGCGCTCATCGGAACCAGAACCCGCCCGTCTTGAATCATCGGAGGTACATCGAAAGTCAGCACCTCTTCATCTAAAATGACCGTAGGTGCTTCACTGGCCATGGCTGGCATTACGAGGGTTGTTAATAATACGAGTATCAGGAACAAACAAGTGAACCGCTTCTTCATTCAATCAATCCCTTTCCTTTGTGTTGCTGGATTTTGGCTAGGAGTTGCCCGCCCGTACACTCGTTCAGTACCAGTCATATCGCCCGGTTTTAGCTGCAACCCGATATCAATATTGAAACTATTTTACCAGGATGCGCCATTAAATGCCATTATATTCTATGCAATATATCTTGTTGATGTACCAAACCGGCAGTGTTGGGAAGTGATATTAAGCTTGTACATTGGACTTCTTAAACAAAACCGCCAATAATACAGGCCCAATAGTCAGAAGTAGGCCCACCAGTCCCAGGTCTATTAATGTCATGATGAGAGGTAGTTTAAAAAGCGGATCGGTAAAAACAACTAATCCCAATATTCCTGTGGCAGCAAAAAGCCAGCGTATCCAACGCTCCAGTTTTCCCTGACCGAAAACCCTTGAAGCACAAAGAAATGATAAACACATGAAAAAATAGCCTACCCCTTCTAACGCTCCAGGAATTGAATACGGATAGTAATTGGCATAAAGCCATAAAGACAATCCTTCAGTCATATTATGAATCAGGTTATGACGAACTACTGCCATCTGAATATAGTAGTTGGTGCTCAATATAGCCGCGTAAATTGCCGCAAAAACTAATGCGGCAAGACTCCATATTTTGTTTTCCTCTTCAACTACTGCATGGACTGAAATAATCATGGTTAAAAATGCCACGGTCAGAAAAAAGCAGGGAATTACCCAGGTTAAAAATGGCAATTGCTTAAAGGATTCAGCATATGATTCCATACCACTCCAAGGAGCATGTAAAATTGGCTGATACATAGCAAAAGCCAGAAAATACCAGATATTTAGAATCCCAGTCAATAGAGAAGACCAGAACCCTATTTTCGATATCATTGGGTTTTTCTCATTAAGTATTGAAAAGGTACTCATAAGCCTCTCCCAATTATGGTTAAGTGAAATACGCGACTATCCCTACTTGATGCCCTGCTTCTACGTTTGTAAAACAATTCCATACAAATGTCAAGGAGACAGCCGTTTGTTTTTCGAGACCAACATTTTAAAAATAATTTATACAAGTTTTCAATACAAAGTACTATAGTGATAGTAAGAAAGTATTCAAAATGATCCCGGAGGTGGTTAATCATGCCGTTGATCTATTTTGAAGTATTTTGCGCCAAGTGTGGAAAGGGTCTCTGTAAACTCACGACGGTTGATGAGAGAAGTGGGCTTAAAGTGGAAGTTCAGCCCTGCCCGCAATGTTTGAAAGATGCTGAAGATAAAGGATTTGATAAAGGATTCCTCGGAGCTTACCAGGATACCAGAGAATACGCAGAAAGATAGAGTATTGGTTGGGGCCGCCCCAGGGCGGCCTTTTTGCTCCCCCTTAAAAAACTCCAGACGTACAGGGGCGGGATCTATCATCCCTGACACGCCTGGTATTTAGCAAACCCTTTAAGTAAAGTATTCACCTATTTGTCGCCCTCTTCCGGCACTATGCAGATGAAGCTAAGATCACCGCTGCCGGTGTTGGTAAACTGGTGCTCCAAATTATCAGGCACATAGGCTACCGAGCCAGTCTGCACTTCATAATTCTGGCCGTCCAGATACAGGGTTCCCTGGCCGCCTATTATATAATTGATATGGGGCCAGGGGTGGGAATGACGCGGGGTAAAGCCTTCCGGGCCTATCGTAAAAATACGCATAACCCAGCCCTGCCAGCCCTGCTCAGGGCCAACCGCCACCTGTTTCAAAACATTCAGGGCCTTGCCCGGAATATTTACTTCTATTCCCGGTATTTTCGCAACGTGATCAACATACATGCTTATGCCTCCCCTGTTATACATTAATTCTGATACCCTTGGTTATCCAGTCTACAATGCTGTTTTGTATTTCGGCTACTTTGGGGCCAGGGAATTCTCTATTTTGTACTGCTGGTACATTTCCTCGATCCAGGTGTTGTATTCTGCTTCTATTTTTTGCTGCAATACAGCTTCATAAATCTGCGGTTTGCTCTGTTCAAAATTGGCCTCCTGGGCTTCTTTGATTTCATCAACTTTTATAAGGTGGTACCCGAATTCGGTCTTGACCGGATCACTTATTTGTCCAACCTTCAAGGAAAAAGCCGCCGTGTCAAATTCCTTGACCATCTCCCCCTTGCGAATAAAACCCAGCTCCCCGCCACCGTCCCTGGTTGCCGTATCTGTGGAGTTTTCTTGGGCCAGTTTGGCAAAATCTTCACCGTTCGCCAGCCGTTTTTTTATTTCATCGGCCTTTTCCTTGGTATCCAGCAGGATGTGGCTGACCTTTACCTGCTTCTCCTGAGCGAATGAAGCCTTGTTTTCTTCAAAGTAAGCTTTCAATTCATCGTCACTGATGGCAACTCGCGGTTCCATGAGCTTTCTTATTTTCATAGATAGTGCTATGTCCTTTTTTACATCATCCATTGTAAAACCGCTGCTAGTCAGTGCTTGAAGAAAGGCATCCTGCCCCCCGTAATCGTTATAGTACTTTTGCAATTCGGCTTGAATTTCCTGGTCGGTCACAGCGATTTTTCGTTTTTGGGCTTCGAGATCGACGATCCTTTCCGCGATTAAAGAATTCAGGGCCTCTTTGCCGTTTTGCTTGACCATCAGATTATACAATTCCGTTTTAGTGATTTTATCTCCATTGACACTGGCCACCGTTTCCGACTTTCCTTTTACATAGAAAATGGCGCCGACCGCCAAAATTATAGCCAGAATGCTCAGAAGGATATATATATTGCTTTTCTTTTTCAGATTCATTATGTGAATGCACCCCTTTATCATAAAATGGCTTGGACATTCCGTCCAAAAAGACGTACTGCCTATATTCATCGCCTATCATCGGCCTTTTCATACTTAGCCTGAGCAGGTATACCACTGTTATTTTACATCTTTTTACTGAAAATGGGCTTAAATATTTCAGCCTGGTGGCAAACTAATAAGGCTTAACCTGTTATTAGGAGGAAAAACATGCCCAAACAAGGATTGTCTGCCTTTCAACTTACCATGCTGGCCCTTGGAACCGTAGTGGGTGGTTCCTTTTTCCTGGGTTCATCTATTGCCATCAAAGCTGCGGGGCCGTCTATAATTATCGGTTTTGTGATAGGGGGTATAATGACTTATATCATACTCACCGCTTTATCGGAAATGACCACCGCCAACGCCCATCCCGGCTCCTTCCGGGCCTTTGCAGCCGAAGCCTATGGCCCTTTTGCCGGTTTTTTAGTCGGATGGGTTTACTGGACCGGTATGATCCTGGCCATGTCCAGTGAAGCTACGGCTGCCTCCATTTTAATAAGATCCTGGTTCCCCGGTTTATCTTTGCCGTTATTATCTATTGGAATCGTGGCCGCTATAACCCTTGTAAATCTATTGGGAGCCCATCAGGTTTCCAAACTGGAAAGTACGTTGGCCGCGGTTAAGCTGCTGGCTATCGTGATGTTTATAGTCCTGGCGGTTGTTCTGATATTGGGGTTCTTTCCCGCTAGAACTGCCCTGGGTTGGGGAGCCGTCCGCAACGCTGCCTTTTTGCCCAATGGGATGGGTGGATTGGCAGGCAGTATGCTGATTGTCATATTCAGTTATGCCGGGTTTGAGGTTATAGGCCTGGCCGCTTCTGAAGCCCGCGACCCGCATAAGACGGTCCCACGCGCCATTAAAGCCACGGTGATTTCCCTGGTCGGGTTGTACATTGCTGTGGTAGCTTTATTGCTGCCCCTGATTTCTACAACATCCTTGCCGTCCAATGTCGGGCCGATGGTGGCCGCTTTAAATGCTCAAGGCCTGGGAGTGGCGGCCGGGGTGGTCAATCTGGTCCTCATCACGGCCATTCTTTCTACCATGCTGGCCGCTACCTTTGGCCTGGGCAGGATGCTGCGCTCCCTGGCCGACAACGGGGATGCTCCAGGTTTTCTGGTTGATCGAGGAGACGTTCCTCTAAAAGGCATCCTGTTTTCAGGAATTGCCATGCTGCTGGCGGTCAGCTTTTCCTACGTGCTGCCCGATCGAATCTATATTTTTCTGGTCAGTTCGGGAGGGTTTTCACTGCTCTTTGCCTATCTGGTCATTATGTTGACCCATCTTCGGTTTAGAATACGGAATGGCTGTCCTCCCCAGGGGGATTGCCAGCTGCCAGGCTATCCTTACACTACCTGGGCAGGAATTATCAGCCTGGCGGTTGTCATTGCAACCATGCCCTTGATTCCCGGGCAGGGCTCGGGGCTCTTTGCCGGGCTGGCCCTGGTGCTTGTATTTTCACTGGCCTATTATGTAACCCGTTTAGCTCCATTTCGCATTGCACCAGCAGTAAAGCCGATGCAAAAAGGCCAGGAGCACCAAGATAAGACCGGGAAGAAGGGTTAGCTGCTTTAAGGTGAGTAAGGCAAATGCTCTTTCATATACCGTTGCTAGTCCGGAGATTGAGAATTTCTAACGTTCAAGCATAAAGGAGTAGGTTTTCTTGACTGAAGAAAAGGCCAGGCTCCCGGAATCCCCCCTGGAGAAAGCAAACCTCCCCAGGCGCTTGTCTTTATCCGCCCTGGTTTCGATTATATTGTGGGCGGTTTTACTGTTTATAGCGTTTTTATACAGCCCCAAACTGCAATCGGTTATCGTCAGGGGCACGGCCACCGTGCCGGGCAGTCAGAGTGATGCAGTAAACCAGCTCAAAGCCAGGGAATTCCCCAACCTTCCCACTCATCAGCTGGCTTTAATCTTCACCAGTTCATCTCTGCCTGTGATGGATGCCGCCTATCAGGGCGAAGCTGAACAATTTTTGCAGAAAATTTTAGTGGTACCCGGTGTGAAAAGGGTGAGTAGTCCATGGAACGGCGGTGGGAAGGAGCTGATCGGCCGTGACGGGCGAACCGCCCTGGTGATACTGGAACTCCAGGCCAGTGATTTTTCGGTTCAGGGGCAAGTGATCCCTGCAGTTGGCGAAACCATGCAAAGCAATTCCGGCGGCCTTGGCGTCTATCTTACTGGAGAAGCCGCGGTAAACAGCGAATTAATGGAAAACATTCTGAATGATGTGGCCCGGGCGGAACGCTATGTCGTCCCTATTATCCTGCTCTTGCTGATTGTCATATTTCGTTCTGTAATTGCTGCTCTGCTGCCTCTGGCCCTGGGTTTGGTCAGCGTTTTCGTCACCATGGGCTTGTTTTACTTTTACGCCCGGGGGCATCTGGTCCACGAATCTATAACCAGCCTCATTTCCATGCTGGGCATGGGCGTAGGGGTTGATTATGCACTTTTTCTGACCACCCGCTTTCGGGAAGAATTGGGAGCCGGTCATCATCCTGCCCGAGCCTCTCATAACACCGTCCTTAGCTCCGGCCAGGCCATTGTTTTTTCAGGCACTACAGTAGCGGTTAGCGTAGCCAGCCTCTATTTAGTCAACAGCCCTATCATCCGCTCCCTGGCCCTGGCTATGGTTCTTCTGGTTGCAGTGGCCGTGTTGGCGGCTACAACCCTCCTGCCGGTTCTACTGACCCTCCTGGGAGAACGGATCAACTCGCTGCCGATCCGCCTGCCCCAAAAGCGGGCACGAAAAGAGCCTGAAGCATACTGGCATGACTGGGCATTGAGAATCATGAACCGGCCCTGGGTTTTCACCGTTCTGGCCCTTCTTCCCCTTCTGCTTATCGCCGCCCCGGTGGCTATTATGAAGACAGGATGGCCCAGTATAAGCCTGCTGCCTCCATCTGCCAGTGCCCGTCAGGGTTATCATATTTTAGAACAACAATTTTCCGGGGGTGTTACCAGTCCAATCGAAGTGCTGGTTCCCGTCAAAACCGGCACCGTTGCTGATTCCCAGAACCTCCCCCTTATTTATAATCTGGTCGACTCTATGAAAAAGGATCCGGCTGTAGATAATGTCATAAGCCATGTTTCATTACAATCGCAATGGACATTGGCCGATTACAAAAAAATATATCTGGAAGAACCGGCCCGCCTTTCCCAACTACCGCAGCAATTGGGAAAGGCGGGTCAGGCTTTGCAGCAATCATCCCAGGCTTTGCAGACTATGAACCAGAGCCTGGGTCAGATGCAATCCGGTCTGGATGATCTGGCCGGAGGCGAACAGCAGTTGGCGGACCAAACCAGGAAGATATCATCTAGTTTGGCCCGGATTTACCCGGCTCTACAGCAAGCTGCCCGTAAAATAAGTTCCGGGGATGACAGCTTCAAAAGTGCAGTCCAGGCCCTTGATTCACTGCAAACTGAGCTGGGCGCAGCTGAACAACAGCTGGCGGCAATAAGGGCACAGAGTCCTGACAATCTCCAGCTATCCAGGGTCCATGAGCAGCTTATCAGGGCTCGAACCGTTCTTTCCGGACAGCCGGGCCAGCCAGGCCTGGTTGATCAGATAAAATCCGGCAATGCCGACTCTGGACAGAATTCTGCCACCCTGCAGAAGGTTGCAACGCAGCTGCAACAGCTTGACGCCGGTTTGCAGCAAATCGCGGCTGGATCTGAAAAAAGCGGGCAGGGAATCCAGCAGATTTCCGCCGGTATGAATCAAACTGAACAGGGATTGGAGCAAGTAAGCAGCGGAATCGAACGGATAGGAAATGAACTGAAAGCCATTGAAACAGAGGGAGGCGGCCTGGACTTGACTCCGCTCCTGGCGAGAGGAGATTTTGGCCTGCGCCTGCTCATGTCCAGGGGTGGACAACAAACCGAACAAACCCTGCCCACCCTGGTTAACTTGGACCGGGGAGCAACCGTCGCCCGGATCCTGGTTATTCCTAAAGAAGGTCCGGATTCGCCATCTACAACTGAACTGGTTCGAAGACTGCGCAGTCAGATGCCCCGGCAGGCCGGTGAACTTGAACCCCTGGTAGGAGGCACTACCGCCATTCTCCAGGACATGAACGATCAGTTGGACTGGGCCCTCCCCCGGGTAATTGTCATGGTTCTACTGGTTACTTTCCTGGTTCTGGTTATTCTCCTGCGCTCCCTCATTTTACCGTTGACTGCAGTGCTTATGAATGCCCTCTCCGCGGCCGCCGCCTATGGAGCCCTCGTGCTGGTTTTCCAGAAAGGACTTCTGGCAGATCTCCTGGGCTTTACCCCGCTCGGTTATCTGGAAAGCCCTATTATTGTGATGCTCTTCGCCATTTTATTTGGCCTGAGCATGGATTATGAGATATTCCTTTTGAGCCGTATTAAAGAAGTCTACGACCAGACCGGAGACAACCAGGAGAGCATAGCAGTCGGCCTGGCTAAAACGGCTGGTATTATTACCGGAGCTGCAGCCATTATGGTTTTAATTTTTGCCGTATTTGCTTCCATCGGAGTTCTTACTATTAAAGAAATGGGGTTGGGCCTGGCCGTGGCCGTCTTATTAGACGCCTCTCTGATCCGCATCGTGCTCGCACCCGCTCTGATGCGCCTTACCGGCCGCTGGAATTGGTGGGCTCCCCGCTGGCTGCTGCGCATCCTACCGCGCTTTGACTTGCAGCATTAAAAGCCGCTGAATTATGCTGCGGATTTCAACAAGGTGCCGGCCTTCATTGTCGCATATAATTACGCCTGGTTCATCACCGTGCCGCTCGACGGGAATTAAGTTCGTGCTTTTCTGAAGGACATTGGGGACGGTCCTTATTGTCCCATGTATTCATTTACAGTTCATTTTTCTTGTAAAACCCGCATAACTGTTTTTCGGTTTATCCCTATAAGTTGAGCTATTGTACTCTGTGACAAGCTGGTACGTCCGGAAAGATACCTGATTAAATCATCTCTTACATCCCGTTGAAAATTATTAGCTAACAGGCCTTTTTCTGCCAAGTATCTATCCAATAAGATACGTCCTTCAGCTAATGTTTTTATCATTTGTCCATCATCTTCAATGAAGTTAAATCCATCTTCATCCTTTGCCTTCATCGAAAATGCCATAAACTGGGTAATTGCAGATTCTTCCTTGTCCGAGAATAGCCTGAGTACAACGTGACGGTTTATATATGGAACATGTGCAGAGTTGGACAAGTATGCTAAATAACTGCTCCATTCATAGTCTTCTGGCGTATTAGCAAGGCCAGCTTGAACAGGATTGTTATGTATGTAGCGGACTACAGCAAGTAGGTATCTTTCGTTTTCCACCGGCTCACTTTTATACCTATCTTGAAACACATGCCCAACCCGATCATGCTTCCAGTTATAATATGTTGCGTAGCGAGTTGCCACACCTCTCATAATTACTGAAATATGATGTTCCTTTGTATCGATTAATAAATGTACATGATTGTCCATTAAACAATATGCATATAGTGAAAAGTTCAACTCACAACGCTTAATGTCAATAATCTTTATAAATTTCCGCTTATCTTGATCATCAGCAAAGACAGGCTTGCGTTCATTTCCCCGAAGCATAATATGGTAAATGCCGGTTGAACTAAGGCTACGTGGTTTTCGACTCATAAACCCGACCTCGTTTTTTGCCTTATTATACCATATATGGAATTGTTGGTTTTTGTTTGCACTTATTTCGTTTGGACAATTTGCTCCGTCCCCATTGTCCCTTTTTCGTTTGGACAATTTGCTCCGTCCCCATTGTCCCTTTTGAGAAAAGAAGCGGGGTATAGAATAGGGAACATGAACCGAACAGTGTATAATCAATAACAACGATATTGGGGAGGAGCAGCTATGGAACACCCATTGAAAGAGCTAATCAATAAGTGCGATATTGCCATTAAAAATGAGGATTTCGATGAGCTGATGAATTACTATACCGATGATGCCGTTCTGGTTGTTAAACCGGATATGATTGCCCATGGCAAAGAGGAAATCAAAAAGGTATTTATCGCTATCGCCAGATACTTCAACAACAGCATCGTGCCAACCCAGGGAGAGATGGTCATCCTGGAGGCCGGCGACACCGCACTGGTTCTATCGCAAACCCTGCTGTCTGCTGACAAAGATGATTCGGAGTATCCCATGGAACGAAGAGCCACTTATGTGTTCAGGAAAAATGCGCACGGCGAGTGGCTCTGTGCCATCGACAATTCATATGGTACTGATTTGATTAACATGCAGCATTAATACTGCGCATCCTATTCGGCCGAGACTTTTATCTGGTAGGTTTGCCCGTCTGTCACGACAACAATATCGCCGTCCAGGTCGGTTCGGAGTATCTTGCATCCCTGTTGTTTTAGTCTATCCATAACTTCCGGGTCTGGTGGAGTATTGGGATCATGCTCATACCATACGGGATTGTCCCCTATCGTAGTAATGATTGCCACCTTGGGTTTGACCCGGTTTATGAACTCATAACTGGTCGCCGCTGCACTGGCGTGGTCGCCCACTTTTATAAACCGCGTCTCGATATCACCTTTAAGAGCATTTTCACCTTTTGCGCCCGCATCGGACATAAATAAGAAATCGATGTCCCCTACCTCCAGGCGGCTGATGATTGAGCCAGCTTCATAAATTCCTTCGGCGACTGGACCATTCAAGATTTTAAGAGTGGCATCACCCCAGGACCAGGTTTGATAATTGAAGGTCTCCATGGGGATATTTTTGGTCTGGGCGGTTTTCAATAAGTTGTCAAGTTCCCTGCTGGCAGCCGTCTCGTTATATATCAGTTTTTTAACTTCATACTTTTCTAAAACGGCAGGTAGAGCCCCGATATGGTGGGCATCGTCATTGGTGGCAATAACCAGCTCCAGATCGTTCACGTTCTTTTCCTTTAAGTAACTCAATACGGTGCCTTCGGCATCGAGATTTCCTCCATCGATTAATATGTCAATTTTGTCCGGCAATTGGATATAAATCGCGTCCCCCAGGCCTACATCTATAAAGTGAACCCGGGCGGCACTCTTTAAATCCGGGGATGCGGACACAGCCGCATTTATAACAACGACTTGCTTGTCCTTATCCCAGTCGGAATCAGCACCCAGGGCCAGGGTAAAAAACTGCAGGGGCACCATAGTGCGGCCGTTGACAACCTGGACCGGTGCGGTAAGGTCCAAATAATAACCGTTTACGAGAACATCCGACCTGCCTGGATACAATATTATTACGTTCATTCCCATTTTAACAAAAATAGTCTGGGAGGCTTGACTCCAGCCTATTTGTGCCCCCAGAGGCTTGATAACCGCACCCAGGGGCACAAGGACAGTGTCATCCTGGATAAGCGCTGGAACATCCGATTCCACCTGCTTGCAGTTTAGAATGACGGTCGGATCAGCAGAGGCAGGCAAAGAAAAGAAAACGCCAAGCACCAGGAATAAAATGCATAGTCTTTTTCGCATAATTACCCTCCCTCAAAATAGTAAAGCATATCAATTAACGCTGGCAGATTCTTTTGGTCTTTTGCCTTTAGGCCCCAGATCCCTGCTTAGCAGAGCAGTCGTTTTACTGGCTGACTTCAAAAAACTATCCAGTTCATCAGCCCCGGTCATAAACGGGATTTTTACTTGAAAATCGAGCTGGGTCAGTTTAAGCGGGTCATTCCCGGCCAGCTTGAGAGCTTCATCCTTTCCGACCGTAACCGTTTCCCAATCGGTTGAAATGCCGCAGCTCCCGCCGAATACCGAAGTCAGCGCCCTTAGCTCCTTCTTGGTATCTTCGCCGAGGCGCTCAAACTGCCGCATGGCCTTCTCGTCATTCTGGGATTTGGCCCGGCCCACATAAAAACCGGGTTCCGGATTTTGCCAGCTGTGCATGGACCGCATGGCAGAGCTGCGCTCAGGCGGCAATACAGCGCAATGAAAAGCAGTATTTTCGGTTCCGGGAATTTTGAAGCGGGCCATAATAGCCATTTTGCTTAAAGCCCCGGAGACATTGGTCCAGTCATTTTCAGATATCATGTCGTACTTAAAACAGAGCTGGCAGCCTTCGAAGGTCCCTATTGCATACAGCAGTTTTTTTTCTATGTAAAGGTACTCCAGGTCCAGACTGGACAAGGTGGCGCGCATGCCCTCCTCAAGCTGCCGGGTCAAATCAGTGCCATGATCCAGGGCCTTTTTTAAAAAGAATGCCATTAACAGCAGAACCGGCGATACATAAAGCAGAGAGTTTATCGCGGTCTTCGGTTCAACATACCAAAGAACCGCAAATACTAATAGTACAACCGAAACAGTGGCTATGATCATCCTACGAAAAATCATCTATTATCCTTTCTCCTTTAAGTTCTATTGCCGGCCGGCCCAGTCCAGGCTGCCATAATCACCAATTGAATTGGAATTCCCCTGAAATGATGCCCAATTGGGGTGCTGCCTGAATTATAGCACGATTATGGCGCTTAAAAATACCAGAGCTTTGACAGTTATATGATGGTACGGCAAAGATGACGCGCAATCCAGATAGCAGTATAATGTTGCATACAGGCAAAAATATACTGAAAACGAGGAGGCTGATGACATGCAGATGAAAGCAAGTAAAAAGCGTATTTTGCTGTGCCTGCTCATTTGCTGCCTGTTTTTAGCATCCACCGTAAATATTTTTGGCACCAGTAATAGTGCCGTTTCCGATTTGTATGCCGACAACGCCTCTTCTTCCAGCCTCGGAGCAGAGCAATCATCGATGAACAGCGGAAACGGTCTCTGGCATTTTAATTGTCATGCCATTACCAACCTTTCTTCTGAACTCTTCGTTTCTTCAACGAAACCATCCCAGTGGCTGCTTGCTAAAACTTTCTTTGGCCTGTTAACCGCACTTATCGCCGGTCTCATAACCTGTCTCATCTTTTCATCCCGGCTGGCCGGCAGCCTGTGCTCTCAGTTCAGTCCCATCGGCATAATAGTCTTTCTCCATAAAAAAGACGGAATGAAATAACTTAAAGCCTTGAAGCGGGACCCGCAAGTGTCCCGCAACGGTTGAGTGCGCCCTAATGGGCTTATCTATGACATTTCATTCGTCCGCGCTGAATCGCGCCTCAGGTATGAGGCGTCAGCTTGTCGACAAAGTCGTCAAGTTGCCCAGAGCGAGCGACGGAAGCGAAGAGCAAGGCGCGAGATAGTCCTGCGATTGAGGCGTACATAAGTACGTTGATTGAGCAGGACTGTTGAGCAACGCAGACGACGCCCACGGACGGGCTGGTGCAGCGATGCCCGGATGGCATAAAGCTGCGAATTCGCTTTTGTCGACGGTCTGGTGCCTCAGTTATGAGGCGTGTATGACTGTGCATATTTGGAGGAACGATTTATGAATTCAAAACCAGCATTTTTTATAACCGTTTTAATAACGGCAGCTTTGTTTTGCGTTTCCCTATTTGGGTTAAAGATTGGAAACTTCACCATAAAAGGCGCCAACCAGATGCGCTACGGAATAGATATAAAGGGCGGCGTGGAAGCCACCTATGAGCCCCGGGATCTGGGGCGGGCTCCGACTGAGGACGAGCTTCAAGCCACCCGCACTATTATTGAAACGCGTATGGACGCCAAAAACATAACCGACCGGGATGTAACCATGGATAAGGTTAATGGCAAAGTTATCGTCCGTTTCCCCTGGAAATCGGATGAAGCGAACTTCAACCCGCAAAGAGCGGTTTCAGAACTGGGTGAAACGGCCCGGCTGACCTTCCGGGATCCAAACGGCAAGGTTATTTTGGAGGGCACCGATGTAACTCAATGTTCCGCTCGCTTAAATCCGGTTGATTCACAACCTTTTGTTATGCTTAAACTATCCGATAATGGTGCTCAAAAATTTTCCGAGGCAACCGGCCGGCTGATCGGGCAAAATATCGATATTTACATGGATGAGACCTTTGTTTCTACGGCAATTGTCGGAGGCCAGATTACCGGAGGCAATGCGGAAATAACCCACCTGGAAAGTCCAGCTGCTGCAACATCACTGGCCAATAAGATCAATTCCGGGGCTTTGCCATACTCACTGATAGTTAAAAACTGCAACATTATAAGCCCCACCCTGGGCGGCAGCGCCCTGGCGGTGATGGTTATGGCCGGCAAGGCGGCGTTTGTTCTGGTCTGCCTGTTTATGCTTATCTATTACCGCCTGCCCGGTCTGGTTGGCTGCCTGGCTTTGCTGCTGCAGTTAACCGGCCAGCTGCTGGCGCTGTCAGTGCCGCAGTTTACCCTCACTCTGCCCGGTATAGCGGGTTTGATTTTATCCATAGGCATGGGAGTTGATGCCAATATTATTGTAGCCGAGCGAATAAAGGAAGAATTGGCTGAAGGCAAAACAGTTCTACGAGCGATTGAAGCAGGCTTTGAGAGGGCCTTTTCAGCTGTTTTTGACGGTAACATTACGGTGGTCATTGCCGCCGTCATGCTGATTGTTTTCGGTTCAGGCGCCCTGCTGTCATTTGGATACACGCTTATATGCGGCGTTTTTATGAACTTTGTGGCTGGTGTTATGGCATCCTACCTCATGATACGCTCGCTCGCCAATTTTGAGGCCTTACGTCTTCCCTTATATTTTGGGGCAAGGAGGGCAGTCAAATGATCAGATTCTACAAGCACAGGTATATCTATTTTACTATTTCCATCTGTCTTATCTTATTTGGCGCAGCAGCTGCCTTTATAAATGGAATCCAGCTTGACATCCAGTTTAAAGGCGGCTCTATCCTCAAATACACCTATTCATCTACAATCGATGCCGGCCAGGCCGAGCAGGCTGTGCAGCAGGCCATTGGGAAACCCAGCAGCTGCCACCTACAATCCAATGTGGCCACTAATAGTAAGACGCTCGTGGTAAGCCTGGCCGGCAATGAAGCACTAACCGCCCAGGAACAAGCTGCTGTCACGGAAGCACTGATAATAACCTATCCCGACGCCGGGCTGGTCCTATCAGAATCGTTGACTGTCGAACCATTCGTCGGCCAGCGCTTTTTTACCAACGGCCTAATTGCCATAGGGCTTTCGTTTCTGCTAATACTCGTATATGTAGGGTGGCGGTTTAGAAACATCAGGGGGCTTTCAGCGGGGACTATGGCCATTGTCGCCCTGTTTCATGACGCTCTTATCGTCACCGCAGTTTTTATTATCTTCAAAATTCCCCTGAACGACTCCTTTATTGCAGCCATACTGACCATTATCGGTTTTTCCATCAATGACACGATTGTAATTTATGACCGCATCCGGGAAAATGAGCGCCTTTTGGCAGGGAAAACACCAGCCCAGGAGCTGGTTGACCTCAGCATCAACCAGTCCTTAATGCGTTCCGTTAATACTAATATGGCAGTTTTTCTGAGTATTACGGTCATATATGTTTTTGCCCAGGTTTATGATATAAGCTCCATCAGGGGATTTGCCTTACCCATGATGTTTGGCACTATTTCCGGCTGCTATTCTACTATCTGTATTGCCGGACCACTCTGGAGCATGTGGCAGAATCACAAAAATGGGAAAGGAGTCAAACCGGCCGGCGCATAGATAAATGTCATCGGCCATCGCCAAATAAGTTAGCTCCCCTTAAACCGACAGGGTAAAAACCTGCCATTATAAGGGGAGCATTTTTCCTTAAAACCTGGATAAAGTGAGCCAGGATACCAGTTCAAACCGGGAGATAGGTATATATGATTGTAGTAAACGTCGTGCATCGCTTCGAGCAGTTCGTGGGGAGAACAATTTTTAGGTAGAAAGCCGCTAACCCCCTGGGAAAAGACCGGGACATAGTCTTTGGGATCCAGTTCGGCCATTATTACTACCTTTATGTTTTCTTCTGTTAGAAACCCTATCAAATTAATAGTAGAAATATCCGACAGGTCCAGGTCAATAAGAACGATATCGGATTTAGATTCTGATATTTTTTTCATGCAGTCATTTACATTGTAGCGCCCCGAACGGTCACTCATGTAGCGGTTCCCTATCCCAGGCAGGTTAAAGTGTTGTGGCATTTTTGAGGTAATACGGGTCTTTTAGTCCTTGTTTGAAGGCTTCTTTCGACCCGGGGGTGGAATCAATGGAATAGAGCCATTTGTCCACGGTGAGGTCGAACCAGACCGCTATGCGGATATTTGGATATTTCTTCAGTGAGCTCATACATTCATTGATCCAGGCTTTTTTGTCCCCTCCGGTTTCGTTGCAGGCAAACTCGGTGATCATAAAGGGTTTACCGGGATATTTTAATAGATATTCGTTATACAAAGGGCGGTAAATGGAGTTGAAGCTCCGCCAGGTGTCATTGGGGTAGCTGGTCCCACCGTTGTAGCCGGTCAAGCCCACCCAGTCCACAAATTTGGCTCCGGGGTAATAGAGCTCCGGGCTGTTCCACTTGAAATCGGGATAGGAGCGGTCGTGCGGGTTCCACACAAAAATGACGTTGTCGGCCTTTTCCTGTTTGACTATGCGGTATATATGCCAGTAGGCTTCTTTGTACAGATCCGCGTCTTTGGAATAGAACCAATTGCACCACAGGGTATAGGCTCCGTTCATTTCATTGCCGAAGCGCAGGAAAACCGGTTCCCCAATGGCTTTCATGCGCCTGGCGCAGTCCCTTATGTAGGCGTCATAATCCCCGTTGACTATGCCGGGGATGAGTACGCTGCTCTTGTCCAGCTCGGGATTCATTTTGGGCTGCCAGGTGAGCATCATCACCCGGCCTTCAGAATAGGCCCGGTCCACGACCTCCTGCGGGAACTCCTGCCAGAAGTCCATATAGGTCATGAAAAATTCAAATTTATGGTCCAGGGATTCTTCGTATTTTACAAAGGGACCGCTCCCCTCGGGGAGAAAATAGGTCTGGTTAAAGATGCCGAACATCAGTCGATCCGAAGGTATGGTAAGGTTCATGGTCTGGCCGGTAAGATGAATGTCCCCGGGGGCGGTTTCCGGAGCTTTCTTCTCCACCGGTTTGACCGCAGGCAAGGGTTTGAAGCTCAGAACGATACTGTCCAGCGCCGGGCTCGACAGCCACAGGTGCTCGTCGTCGGTTTTTAAAATAAACGTGTATACCGTTTCGGGGTAAATAAGATCGATTTCCCGGTATAGGTTGAGGTCATAGGCCCGGGCGCTGATTTTGGGCCTCTTCCAGCTTATCCGGTAGGCCTTTTGATCGCTTATCGGCTCCTGGCTCTGTTCGAGGATTTCTATACCCTGCTCCTGCCCGGTAATGTGCTGGTTGCTGTAGTTCAGATATTCGTCAGCGGATATGTTTTTAAGCGGCTGGGCGAAAATATTTATGACGGCCAGGCGGTTATAGGCCGAAAGCTCGACTATAGTTCCCGCCCTGCTGGCATCAAGCTGCCATTTGTCAGGCACTTCTATCTGGTAGCCTTCGATTTCATTGGCATATACTCTGGCCACTGGTGAATTGCCAGCCTGAACGCTTGTCGTTGTTGCCGCACTGGCTTGTCCATTCCAATATCCATTACTGCAGAGCGTTAAATACAAAACCAGGGTAACAAGCGCTGTTATTCGTTTCATGGTTATATAAAGTCTCCTCTATTATAAGTTCAACATTACTTACCCAATAATTGTATTTTAACTTGTATAAATGCCAGGGTACAAGAAACAAACAAAGGGACGCGACCGGTCAGCCATCGTCCCCCTGGATATTCTTTTATAAGTTAATGACAGGTTAAAAAAGATCGGGCAGCAGTTTATGAGCCGCTTTTCTGAGCTCCTTGTCATAAATGATGGTGCTTCTACCTTCAGCATACTGCTGGTCGACCCATTCCTTGAGCTTTGCCACATGGGGATCCTTTTTCCCGATCCGGTCTTCCCCTTTTAGACCCAACTGCAGGTTTATCCAGTGGGCGATGCCGGCCAGCCCAGAAGTGGCATTGATATAGACTTCCGCCGTCCGGTTGAGGATTTTTTCAGTATCGAAGATGGTGTAGATTTCAATATCCTTTAACAGGCCGTCGGCATGAATCCCCGCCTGGGTCATGTTGAAATTGCTGCCCACGAAAGGCGTATTAGGCGGTATTCTATAACCCATCTCATGTTCGAAATAATGGGCTATTTCCGAGATTACGGTAGTGTCCATACCGTCGGTCACCCCGCGTAGGGAGGCATATTCCATAACCATCGCTTCCAGCGGACAGTTGCCGGTTCGCTCCCCGATTCCGAACATTGAGCAGTTGACTGATGAGGCGCCGTAAAGCCAGGCGGTTGTTGAATTTGCCACCGCTTTGTAAAAATCATTGTGCCCGTGCCATTCCAGAAGTTCACTGGGAAATCCGGCATGGTGCCTCAACCCGTATATTATGCCCGGAACGCTCCGGGGTAGGGCTACTCCGGGGTAGGGCACGCCCAGACCCAGGGTGTCGCAGGCGCGGATTTTTACCGGCACACCCGAATCCTCCATCAGTTTGGAGAGTTCATGGGCAAAAGGTACGACAAAGCCGTAAAAATCGGCCCTGGTTATATCCTCGAAATGACATCTCGGTTTGATGCCCAGTTCGATGGCCTCCCGGATCGTCTCCAGATACATATCCAGGGCCTGTTGGCGTGTCATGTTAAGCTTCTTGAATATATGATAATCCGAACAGCTTACCAGAATACCGATTTCCTTCATGCCCATGTCTTTGGCCAGTTGAAAATCGGCCTTGGTCGCCCTGATCCAGCTGGTGATCTCAGGGTACTCGTATCCCCTTTCCAGGCACTTGCGCACCGCTTCTTTGTCTTTCTGGCTGTATATGAAAAATTCTGATTGACGAATAACACCCTTGGGCCCGCCCAGTTTATGTAATAAATCATAAAGATGCACGATTTGCCTGACCGTATAAGGTGGCCGGGACTGCTGTCCATCGCGGAAAGTAGTGTCGGTTATCCAGATCTCATCGGGGGGATTCATAGGCACTTTCCGGTGATTGAAAGGGACTTTGGGAATCTGGTCATAGGAATAAATATCGCGGTACAGGTTGGGCTCTAAGATGTCCTGGAGCTCATATGAATACGACGTTTCTTCCAGGGTATTGGTTCTTTTGTTAAAAATAATCATATGATCTACCTCTTATATTTTGTGAAAAACATTATTTAATTGTATGCCAGTATACGGTATGAATCAATAATTAAAAGTATTTTACCTGTTCGAATACTCGGTATAATCGAATAAAAACAACGGCAGGAGTGCTTCCTGCCGTTTATGCCGGTTAATTATATTTGAAGTATCCGTTATTTAGGCCACTGGTTCATGGCAGCCAGTATTTCCTGCATGGAATCAAGTTGTTTTGCAATAAAGGCGCCCATATCTTCTATTCTATTTTCAAGAGTTGCCGCCTGGTCAAATTGGTCGGCTGCCGTCAGGGCGGACAAGAAGCGCGGAATGGCATCTTTGGAAAGCAGCATCATCTGGCGGCTGCTGAAGCTGCGCTTGAAATATCGCTCGCAAAGCTCGCCATAATTGATCATAGTGGCAGCAACCGCGGCGAGAAGCACCCGGGGCATTCTGTCTTTAATCATCTGTTCCAAATCGTTGACGTAACCCCTGCTCGGATCAGGCTGCAGAACATAACATTGCCAGTACTTGTCCACCGCATCCTTATAGGCGGCCTCTATTTTTTCAGCACTTCCTTTGGCCTTATAGTCCGGAATAGTGGGCAGAACATCCTTAATAGCCAGTGCATAGGCCTGCCCGTCCAGATTGTAGCGATTGAGAATTTTGGCTCCGAGCTTTTCTACTTGTGTTTCATCCATTTTAAGGTCGGCAACCATTTTTATAACTTCTTCCAGTTCACCAACCAGTTTTTTTCGTTCAGTCGGGGCTAAAGCATATTCATAGCTGTCAACCAGCTTTCGATTGTCGCCAAACAGGTTTACCCTAAGGCCTCCATTTCTTAAGATCACCCCATAATTAAGCCTCTTATCACTGCAGTTCCATATCGTACGATAGGATATAAATTCTTCGTTGGTTAGAGCCACAACGAATTCAATTATGTGAAACGGGACGCCATTTTCCACTTCTAATATAAATTTGAAAACTGCATAATTGATTTTCTGCCCCGGCTTAAAATCGTGCCCGGATATAATATTTAAATGGAGCCGGTCGTCAGCCAAATGTGAGAATTCAAAGGCATCCCGCCCGGTTTCGTTGTATTCGGCCTTCAGCTTTTTTGAAACTTTGGGCTCTATTTTTTCAATGCCGTATTCCTGGTCAAGCATTTCCCGGTACTGCCGGGCATATTCCCTGTCAGTCGCCACTTTGCCGGCAATTTCCTGCAAACCCTTTCTGATTTGGTCGCATATTCGGGAGGGGCTGCTCTGGATAAGGGTCCAAAAAACCTTTTCGCCTATCCAATAGTTTTTTTCAGCATCGGGCAGAAGCCGATAATCCACTTCCTTAGCAAATTGGGATAAGCAATGCCGTTCGGCACCACTCAGCCAGTCCAGATAAGGGTATACCTTTTCCAGTTCCAAACGGTCGTACAGTTCCCTGGTTGTCTCTATAGGTTCCGGGAAATACTGTTTAATAAATTGTTCGGGTGTGACTATCATCTAAGCTACCTCCATTCTCATTTATTATAGATAATAGTCAGAAAATTAAACAAGCCTCGTAGAGAGGCTAATTAAATTTTTAAGCCAGGAAGACCGCTTTTCTTTGCCCACTGGCACCTGTGGGAGAGCTTAACTTATATGTTGCAGCAATCGTTACTGCAAAGAACCATCAAGGGTCTGTTCCTCAAGGCAGCCGACAGCATTAGTTCCGTAGTTTAAACATCCACGAAGTGAATTTTATTGCCGTTTTGTTCGATAATCCTCACCAGGTCGTCAAATGAAATCCATACTGTCGCGGTGTTATCATTGGGGTGAAAGCCCAGTCTCTTTTGGCCTATCAACTCCCTGTCCAGCACCATCTCTACCACGCCATCGTGGTCGTTGATTATGCCCAGTGGGGTTACTTCCCCTTTGTGAAGCTTCAAAAATCGATATAGCCTTTCTTCGGAAGCAAAACCGAGCCGGCTGCAGCCCAGCTGTTTTTGAATACTTTTAAAATCGGCTCTTTTGTGAATGAACATAACCACCAGGAAATGGCGCTTGCCTTTGTCGTCACGCAAAAACAGGTTTACGCAGCCTTCTCCGTACTCAGACAGGTTGAGCTCATCCATGTCCTCTACCGTAAAGGCAGCCGAGTGGTGAACAAGCTGGTATTCTATTCGCATAGCATCCAGCTTTTTTAATACTTTTTCTTGTGGGTTGTCCATAGCTTCCCCTCATGCAACTGTCTCGAATTTACCGGCAATTAGTTCTTTCACCTACAGAGCGTTGGAGGCATAGAGGCCAGTATTGGCACCTCCAGCAGCAATGTATACTTCATGATTATAGCACTAAAACGCGGCCGCTTGCTCCAACCTCTTAAGCCGTCCTGTGCTTTACTATGTCTGTTGAGGTACTATTTTGTTCATAATACTTTAAGTAAAGCAGCCCTTTTGACGCTCCCAGTAGTGTTGACGTGAATCCCCATTTATTGGGAGCATTTAATAGATTCAGAAGGTACTCTCTGGCTTAAATACATGTTCTTGCTATTCAACGAAAGCCATGCTAATCTTTTTTCAAGTGATCGAATTAGCATGTTGGGCAGGGTTAATATGGAAAGGTTTGTTCCAAAAGTCAACCGAAATTCATTACTCTTATTAGCCGGTATGGTCTGGTTTGTCGTCGGCTTTAACATCATGCGGATTGGGACCTCTGCATTATTGTCAAATCTCGGTTTACCGCTGCTGTCGGTGCTCGTCTCCCTATTGATTTTCGTGCTGTTCTTTAAGTTCGTCTTTCATAAAATGGTCGTCAGGCATTGCGACCGTATTAGAAATTATTCTGAGGCCCAAATCATGATAATTAAGTTTTTTGACAAGCGAAGCTACTTAATTATGGCCTTTATGATTACTTTGGGAGTGACAATCCGCAGCTTCCACCTTTTAAATCCTCTATGCCTGGGTACGTTTTACAACGGACTGGGAGGCTCGCTCGTCAGTTCCGGCATATTGTTCGTAATTCGCTATCTTGGGCAATATGCGGGCTAATTGACTACATCTCTCCGATGTCATAAGGCATCATCTACAGCTCCTTTTGGTCTGGTTTAATCGTTGATAGATCGATTGGCAAGGACAATTTTTAGTATTAGCACAGGGGATTAGCTGATATATGGAAAAAGCAACCAATCGCAAGATGGTTTCTGCCGCTATAATGGTATCAATTCTGCTGGTGGCCATCGATACCACCATTGTCACTACCGCCATGCCCCACATCGTAAAGCAGTTGAGCGGTTTGAAGCTCATCAGCTGGGTTTTTGCCATTTATCTGCTGACCACCGCCATAACCACGCCAATTTACGGCAAGCTGGCCGATATATTCGGAAGGAAGCCCATCTTTCTCTTTGGCATAGTTCTTTTTGTGATCGGTTCTATGCTGTCCGGGGCGGCGCAGTCGATGACGCAGCTTATCTGGTTCAGAGCCTTTCAGGGATTAGGCGCTGGAGCGGTTATACCGCTTTCCATAACTATTTTTGGCGACATCTATACCGGTGAAGAACGGGGCCAAATGCAAGGCCTGGTCAGTTCGGTATGGGCTTTTGCAGGGTTGCTGGGTCCCCTGGCCGGCGGCTTGTTTGTCGACTATCTCTCCTGGCGCTGGATCTTTTATATCAACGTGCCGGTAGGCATCGTCGCTACCATTTTGATCATAAGCTTCTTGTACGAGCATCAACCCGGGCATTCAAAAAAAGATATAGATTATTTAGGCGCCGCCCTATTTACGATAGCCATGGGCTCACTGCTTTATGCGCTTACCAGCGGCGGAGAATCATACGCCTGGAACTCTGTAACCATCATCGCGTTGTTTGCCGTCGCATTTGTGTTCTCAGGCCTATTTCTGGCTGTTGAGTCGAAGGCCAAAAATCCCATGCTTCCCCTATCCATCTTTAATATCCGGGTAATAGCCGTATCGAATATTGTGGGCTTTGCAGCCAGCAGCGTTCTCATTGGGGTAAATGTCTATCTGCCGATCTGGATCCAGATATTGCAGGGCCACAGCGCCACCAGTTCGGGACTGGTGCTGATGCCCATGTCCCTGGCCTGGCCGCTGGCGTCGGCTTTGGCCGGCCGGTATATGTACCAGATCGGCTCCAAGTTTACTGTGGTCCTGGGCACCGCCCTGGTTGCCGCCGGCTCTGCCTGGCTGCTCCTGGTAAACACCTCTTCCCCCTATTGGTTTCTCATAGGAATTATCCTCCTCATTGGATTTGGCATGGGGGCTTCCTCTACCCCGCTGATAGTGCTGATTCAGTCGGCGGTCGGCTGGGACCTTCGCGGCGTAGCCACCGCCTCCAATTCCTTAACCCGCACACTGGGGCAGACAGTTGGAATTGCAGTACTGGGAACCGCCTTTAACAACTCATTGAACAGCTATGTGCAGAGCCATATAGCTGGCGGATGGCAGGGCGGCGATATAAGCAACGTCTTGATGTCAGCCGACACCAATATAGCTCAGGGCGTGCTGGAACAGCTGCGCAGCGGCATGGCCCACAGCCTCCACCTGGTCTTTATACTGGTGTTCGCCCTTGCGCTTATAACCTTGCTGATAAGCATCATCCTGCCATCGCATAAGGAAATAATGTCCCAGCCGCAGGCAGATTGATCTCACCAGTTGGCCCTAGCAGCTCTTTCCCTTCCGGTCAACCTATAAAAACCCCGCGAATGGCAATAATTATATCAGCACAATTGGGAATGAAATTTTCGTGCTTTGTTCACAGAATCTCCACAAACTTGAGCTATTATATTTTTATAAAGCTTGAATTATAGTTTTAAAGTTAAAGTTTTTAACCATCAGGTTGCGAAAGGATGAGTGATAATGAATCGCCAAATACCCAGATTATTGATCGTTGCGATACTAAGTTTCATTCTCGGGGGAAGAATTATGGCCAGTCCTGTTCCCCAGACCAGCAGCGCCATGAAAGCCAACCAGGTCAACTATAGCACGGCCAGCACGGTAAATAGTACAGGCGATATAGCTGGGATTGTGGAATCAGTAGGTCCGGCTGTGGTGTATATCGAAGTTACTCAGACCTCTGGTATGACCCGTATCCAGCCGGGATTCTGGGATTGGTATTACCCCCAGCAGCAGCAAGAACAAAAGGGTACCGGAACCGGTTTTATCATTGACGCCAACGGTTATATCCTTACCAACCAGCACGTGATCGATAGCGCCAGCAAGGTTACGGTAAAGCTTCAGAACCAAAATCAATCCTACACCGCTAAAGTTATCGGTCAGGACCGTGATCTGGATCTGGCTTTGCTCAGGATAGATTCGTCCAATCTTGAGGTTATTTCTCTGGGTGACTCCGACGCCATGCGTATAGGCGACTCCGTAATAGCCATCGGCAACCCCTATGGCCTTGATCACACGGTCACTACCGGGGTCGTTTCAGCCAAAGGCAGGCCTATTACTATCAGCGACCGCAGCTATAGGAATCTTATTCAGACCGATGCGGCCATAAATCCTGGCAACAGCGGCGGCCCGCTCATCAACATGCAGGGCCAGGTGATCGCCATCAACACGGCGGTGAGCACCACCGCCCAGGGAATCGGATTTGCCATCCCTATAAATACCGCCAAAAACGTCATTCAGGACCTCATGGACGACGGCAAGGTCACCAGGGCCTATTTGGGAATAGGTATGACAGAGATCACCGACGAGTCGGCTTCCCAGATGAACATTGACCCGTCCACCCAGGGTGTGGTGATAAGTCAGGTAGCAACGGGCAGTCCGGCAGCACAGGCAGGCATTAAAGCGGGCGACATCCTTACCGCCATCGACGGGAAAGCGATGAACAGTGCAAGCAAGGTGCAGGAATATATCCAAAGCCTTCCGGTGGGGCAGTCAGTTAATGTTGGCATTATACGGGGAGGCCTGCCCCTCAACCTCAAGGCCACTTTGATGGAAAAGCCATAAACACCAGGTGCCAGAATCGAAGGCAAATGAATGATGGTTCCCTTTCTCCAGTAAATGTTAGGAGGCTGGCTCAGTTCACGCTGATCCAGCCTCTTATTTGTTTGTTAAAGATTTATTGCCGGTCAACTTTACAATGATATTATTTTTTCTCAATGAACCTTTTCCCCTTCCCGGGTGTCATAATAGATGGATAAGAAAACAATTTACTGTTACATGTTTAAATATCCCAACAAGTGATAGAGCAATAACGCCGGCCACAAAAGGGCTTTGATAAAACCAATAACATAGCCCGCAAACGTATTGGCATGCTGAAAATAGTATACCAGGGCACCGATAAAGGCCAGCCCATAAACACCACTGGAAGCACCATGGTGGTAGGATGATTTACCTTCTTTACTCACACATCCCCCTCCTTAGTTAAACCTCTATATTTATCATTATATTCCCGATCTTGTTCATTACAACTCATACAGCAACGCTATCCAGCTCAAACCAAAACTCCACCCCGTCAGGCAGGTTTTGCACCCCGTACTGGTTCCCGTCCAGCTCCTGAATGGCCCTGACTACCGACAGGCCCAGGCCGGTTCCTCCATAGGAACGGGTCCTGGCTTTATCGACTTTATAGAAGCTGGTGAAAACCTTATCTAAAGCCTCCTCAGGTATAAGCCTACCGGAGTTAAATACTGTGGTTCGAACCTTTCCTTCACGCTCCTCTACGTTCAGCTTGATCAGCCCTTTATCATCGACGTGATTCAAGGCGTTGCTCAAGTAGTTGACCAAAAGCTGTTCACTCCTAATAAGATCGGCATTCACCCAGATCCCAGGCTTCTTATCAACTTGTACTTCAAGCCTTTTTCCCTTTATCATAGGTTCCAGCTTAGTCAAAATGTCATCAACATGGGCCGAATAATCAAAAGGTATTTTTTCCAGGGTAAAATAGCCCGATTCTATTTGCGATAGATCCAGCAGTTCCTTGACCAGCCTGTTCATTTTATTGGCCTCATCCATGATTACATCGCAGTAGTACTCTTTATCTTCCAAATCCTCCATCACGTTCAGCTTCAGTCCTTCAGCATATCCTTGAATTAAGGCAATGGGGGTTTTTAGTTCGTGGGATACGTTGGAGACAAATTCTTTTCTCAACTGATCAATCTGCCGTTCCCGTTCAATATCTGCCTGCAATTTCTGATTGGCTTCTTGAAGTTCCGATATCGACTTGGATAATTGATCAGATAAAGAATTGATGCTTTGCCCCAGTTCACCGATTTCGTCCTGACTATCTTGCTCGTATTTCTTGCTGAAGTCCAATTTGGCCATATTTTGGGCGATATCCTTTAGGTCCAATATGGGCCGGGTGAACCGCCGCGCCAATAGGAATGCCGCTACAGCGCCGATCAGCAGGGTAAGCAGCCCGGTATAGAGGAAAAAGCGGTTGGCAACCGAGGCGCTTTCCTCAATGGCCAGGAGCGGCGTGGAGAGTATCAGAATCTCCTGGTTGTCCAGCATGTAAATGAGGTTAAGAAAGTCCGTTTGCAAAACCGGGTCCTGAGTGACAACAGCCAGGCTTCCCAGTTTTTGCAGCTCGTCTGTATTGTGTACCAGGGCTGCCAGAACCTCGTCTTTTTTCGAAATCATATCGAGAACCGTGCGTGAATAGTATTTCAGGTTGTAGGAATTGTCCAAAATGATGATGGAGAGGCCGGAATTTCGTTCAAAGCCTTCCAGCTCACGGGAGAGATCAGCCGGTGTTCCCTTGTAAGCCTGGTCTATATCCTCGGCAGTTTTCAATAAAAAGCTGGTTTTCTGATAGCGGTAATAATACTGGAGATAAAAGGTATTCAATATCCAGGCCAGACCCACAAAGAAAATTATCAGCAAACCGATCCCGGTGAAAAGGCGCAGCCGCACTGATTTCATGGCTTGTTCACCTCAAATCGATATCCGACTCCCCTGACTGTCTGGATGAATTCGGCCTTATCCCCCAGTTTAAGGCGCAGCTTCTTTACGTGGGTGTCAACCGTTCGGGCGTCTCCATAATAGGGAAAATCCCATACGGCGTTTAAGACCTGCTCTCGACTGATAGCCCAGCCTTCGTTTTCAGCCAGGTAAACCAGAAGTTCGAACTCCTTGGGGCTCAGGCTCAACCGCTGACCGTTTACGGTAACATAGCGGGCGCCCTCGTCGATTTCCAGTCCATCAAATGACTTTACGACACTGCCCCTGGTGCGGCGAAGGAGAGCCTGGACCCTGGCCACCAGAACCTGGGGGCTAAAGGGCTTGCTTATATATTCGTCCACCCCCAGCTCAAAACCGAACAGTTCGTCGGCTTCCTCTCCCCGGGCGGTAAGCATAATAATCGGCACCAATGAGCTTTTTCTGACCTCCCGGCAAACTGCCCAACCGTCGTATTCGGGCATCATCACATCCAGGATGAGGAGGCTAATGGTGGGATCCTCTTCAAATTTTTGCAGGGCCTCCCGACCGTCGGACGCCTCCAGGATCTGAAACCCTTCTTTTTTCAAAAAGTCGCTGACCAGCCGGCGCATGCGGGCTTCATCATCGGCTATGAGAATTTTTTTCAACACGGTAACCGCGCCTGCCTTTCACAGCTTCTCCCATATATACTCATACCATATTAAACAAGCATTGTGTCTATTGTGTGAACAACTGCTTTAGCGCTCGGAGAATTCGCCCCTGTTTCTCTATTCTATAAAACAAACTGCCCGCTCTCAATTCATCCATCCTAATGTAAATTCATTAATTTTTAACCAAATGTTCACAGTATGTTCACAAAGACAAAGCATAATATAAAGCGGAAAGAGTTGAAACATTGAACCTTATGTAAAGCCGTCTCAACTTTAAGATAGATGACCCTTTCTCCCACAAGCAAAGGACTGGCCAGGACGGCCAGTCCTTTGCTTGTATTAAATTTGCCCTTTAGCCTGTTACCCAATAACACCTCAGCTCATATTAAAACACATCAATTCCCGAGGCCTTTATGAGGAAAATGGCATTGCGAGTACCGGATACTCCCCTTCTCAATTTGTAATCAAAAGAAATCTCATCGCCTTTGTAATTCTCCTTGAAATGATAGTTGAGCACCTTGCCTTTACTCTCATTTTCCAATACCTCCAGGTCCAGATCATGGGTTGAAACCATGCCCGAAGCCTGACTTTCTTTTAAGTGGTGAATGATGGTTTTGGCGGCGGTATGGCGGTCCACTGAATTGGTTCCCTTGAACAGCTCGTCCAGGAGGAAAAACACCTTTGCCCGTTCTACCTGGTCGATAATCATTTTCACCCGGAGTATTTCAGCATAGAAACTGGATATGTTCTTCTGCAAGTTGTCAGCCACCCGCATGCAGGTGTACAGGCTCATTATCTGACAGGAAAACGCCCTGGCAAAAGCTGGAGCGCCGGTATAGGCCAGAATCAGGTTAACGCCTATGGTGCGCAAAAAAGTGCTTTTGCCGGACATGTTCGAACCGGTAATCAGCACAATGGGGTGGTCTTTGGTAAACTGGATATCGTTTAGCACGCAGTCCTGATTGATGAGAGGGTGCCCCACCTGAACAGCATTGATAATAAGCGGAGATGACGTTTGCTCAAATGAAGGAATAACCCAATTCGGATGGTCGTATTTCAGCAGGGCGAGACTGGACAAGGCCTCGAATTCGCCCAGAACCTCAAACCATTTCTTAAGGTGCCGTCCCGATTGTTCTTTCCACTTTTCCAGGGACACCAGCAGCTGCAGATCCAATAATAAAAACAGGTCGATGATAATGTAGAGCATATGGCTGCGGTTGGCGATGCTGGATGACAGCCGGGAGAGGCTTTTGATCTGCTTGGACGGCAAATCCTTGGTTTCGTTTAGCATCTTTTCCTGCAGGGCAAACAAAACCGGCGATTTAAAGCGGCGCTTTTCCAGGAGGCCAAAGACGGCTTCCATTTTAACCAGGCTCCGGTTGCAATCATAAACGGCCTTTAATTTCTTAGAGTTTTCTCGATTGGCAAACAATAGGGCAGCTTGAAATACGAGCATCAAGATGGGTATGAATAGCGGGATTACCTTTAAAATCCCCAAAACCAGTGTGGCAATGGTTAACACGGGCAGAGTACGTATAACTGCCACAAGCGCTCCTCTGAGCAACAGTGGCTGGGAGGTGACGGCCCAGTTGAGCAAGGCGCGGATTGCTTCCTCCCCGGCGTCTACCTTGAGCCCTTCAGCCTTCAAACGGTGTCTGAAGCCAAGCAAAGGAGCCAATTCTGCAATAGCGGCCTGCCTCGATTCTATTTCGGCAATATCACTGCTTGGATAAAGCAATATATCGGCCAGCGCCCGGCGGCCCCAGGGAGTAGCGCTCATGTTTATCAACTGAAACAAAGAGTCCTGCCCCAGTATATCCAAGTCGCCGGAGTAAGGGTGTTCAGGCGGGTTTAAATCGCCGCCGTTATCCTTAAATTCCGTCCATTCTCCGTTTAGTCTTTTAACCCCGTCGGCGTTTATTCCCGCCAGGAGGTCGGCGGTGTTTTTTAGTTCAATCAGGGAATAATGCCTTTTGTCCAGATATAAATAGCCAATAAAAAGAATGCTTAAAAAAGCTCCGCCTATTATGTACTGTTCAGCTTTGTAAAAGAAGATTGACTGTGCTGCGGCCAGGGCAATCAAAATGAATTTAACCTTTATTACCATACTGGTCGCCTTGCCTATCCTATTAGAAAGTAATTTGTATTTTTCTTCACGCCTTCGGTAACTGTCTATCACTATTAATCCTCTTATTCTATACAAATATATTTACCAGCTTTTCCCAGAGCAAAACTCTTTCCATGTAAAACCGCTGTAAATAAAACTATAATATAGAAAAACTTGCCGAACGTCAATTCTAAAGGATTTCTATCAGAATTGACCGTTCTAGGTAGGCTGCTGCGGATTATTCTCCATTGACATCATTAGAAATCCACAGAAGGCAGCATTGTTAACCTGCATGGAGGCGCTGACTTCCCGTTTCATCTGGTTGATCTGTTCCCGGTAGGCCTTATAAAAATCAAAACTCGGCTTAGGGCTGTATTTTAGCCCTTCCAGGTCAAAGTTAGCAATCACTCCTTTAACGGTATTCGGTTTGAGGAAAACCTCGACATCAGGCCGGTAATAGTTTGGTATCAGTGTTAGATAGGTCCATTTGGCCATCTTGTACTCTCCGAGCAAAGTGTTCATCATATGGAATCCAAACTCCTGATCGCCATGCAAGAATTCTTTCAATCCATGGGACAAGCGCTCTTTTTCGTCACTGTTAAGACCTTTTATTAAATCTCTGAACCTGGGCTTTTCAAATACTGAAATCAATGAGGATTGGCCGATGACTTTTCCCATTGCGTCAACTATCTGTATGGAATCTTTAAACTGATTTTTTTTAAAACTCTCCTGCACCAGTTTGTTCATTTTTTCTACTCGGTGTTTCTTGGCGATTTCAAGCATAGCAGGATTGGAAAAGCCGCCCGGATAACGCATTAAAAATAATTCTTCGGCTTCTTTGAGCCTGGTCCGGTTCATTGTTTTACCCCCGTTTCACTATCCCTTAAGTCTTGCAACAATTTTACTTGATTACGAAGGATCTTAACGAATATTTATACTTCTGTAAAAAAGTTAGGGACGGTTCACACCGTCCCCCAGACCGTCAAAAAAGCCGAATCTCTGCGTCAGTGGAAGAATCCGCTCAATCAACGTATGCCTATACGCCTCAATCGCGGCTTCTTCCACTTCCTTGATCTTCGACTTTTTTGCTCGCTCTGACAGCTTCTTTGACAAGCTGAGGGACGGTTCAAACCGTCCCCAGTTGTATAATTACAATTTACACTTCAGTTGCGGTCGGGTAGATATCCAGGGTGGTGGGCCCGTAACCGGTGCGGCAGGTATAGGAAATACGAACATAGGCCCCGGTATATCCACTGGTATTGAAAACAATACTGCTGTCCCCGGTATAACCCGACGGCGGAAGCGCGGCCAAGATGATAACGCCACTGGTTATTAAAAAGGCCACCCACATCCACGTCAATCCATCCGGGCTTATTTCCATGCCTACAGCGGCATCGTTGGGACCAGTATTGACTACAGCAAAAGACATCGTCCGCGGCCCCAACGGAATTGCAGTTGAGCCAACCCAGTCGGTGCTGGTTGTTACAGTTTCGACCGGGTATTCTATGTTGACGCCTTTGACATAACTAACTTCCAGCAGCGGCCAATAGCTGCTATTATTGAAATATTTGCTTATAAAGCCCACCATAGCATTGTCAGTTTCCAAACCCGTCATTACTATACCGTTATTGGGTATGCTCCCTGTATACCATCCCCTTACCATATTCACAACGTCAAATTCAACATAGGTGTTAAGTTGCGAATCAACAGTTATACTGCTCTCGGGACTGTCCCCTATTAGAGGCTGGTTGGCCCAGGTGACGGTATCTTGTGAAAAGCTGCCCAAAGCCGAAAAGACATTTATATGTCGTGAAACAGCAGGGGTAGTGTTCCAAAAGATATACAACTTGAGCTTTGCCTCATTAATCGTACAGGAAGCTGGAATGGATGATAAGTCGAAGTGAAGCAGACTTCGGTAAATATCGCCACTGCCGCTAAACTGACCGCAATACAAATAACTGGAACCGGCATAATTCTGATCGGGGTAATACTCTGAAATATAGACATTATCCGTAGGTTTAAAAACAAGTGTGGCCATGTGAACGCCTCCAAATCCTTTTACATACTCCACTTCCACAATAACCCAATTAACTTAAATCATTTTCATTATATGCAGAGTAAAGGATTTTGGTTTACATTTTTTGGAAAATTCAAATATCACCTCCCCGCTTGTTTCTTATGTTTATATGGGTAAGCAACCAAATGGTTAATATAAGGAATAATTCTGGTATTTATTTACAGGCATAGGCGTAAGGTGTTATTGAAGGCATTCCTTTTTTAGAGGTTATTATGATGAAATTAAGGGATATAATGAGTCGTAATCTTGTGGTTCTAACTCCTGGTCAAACCATACAGGAGGCCAGCCAGATTTTTCTGAAACACCAGATAGACGGGGCACCCGTAGTGAATGAAAGCGGAGATATCTTGGGATTAATAACCAAAAGTCATATCTACCGGGTGATGGCCGGGGGCGAAAATCCGTCAACCCTGGTGGGGCAAGTAATGAAACAAGGCCTTATTGTGGGTCGTCCGGATGAGAAGGTAAGAGATCTCATTAAGACCAACGTAGGGCGGATGCCAGTGGTTGAAAAAAATATGGTTATTGGGATGATTACTCGAACCGACCTGTCCAGGGCTTATTTTGATTCCTTCAATTCGGTTTCCAATGAACTTCAAACCATATTGAATTCCACTCACAACCTGATTATTTCCATAGATAAACACGGCCGGATTAATGTGTTGAACCGGGCTGCGGAGAAATTCCTCGGCTTAAAGAGCAAAGCGGTACGCGGT
>JBEHWI010000025.1:0-42795 GCA_040217815.1 Syntrophomonadaceae bacterium
TTGAAAGTTGTTTCCTACCCGTTAGCTCAATGTATCTAAGGCAAAAACCCCTTCAGTTAAAATTATTGCAACTGGGGGACGTTGGTGTGACTGGGGGACTTTCTTTCTTTACCGCGGTGTGTTACATAAAGAACGTCCCCCTGTCACACCTCCGTCCCCATGTTGCAATATTTTTAACTGAAGGGGTTTTTGCCTTCGATACTTGGAGCTACCGGGTCGTCAACACCTTTCATATTGTCGGCGGTAACCTGGTCAAAGAAACTCTGGAATTTTAACTTTAGAAGTATGCTGTTCCCGTCGTAAGCAGCTGATCCAACCAGTGCCTGCTCCGGAACTGGCGTAGAAGGTGTTGTTGGCGAGCCGCTGGTTCCCTGAGCCATTGTTCCGGAAGCGGGGACCACCGTAGCTGTGTCTTGCGGTTTTCGCTTGGACGATGTCATATCCAAACCGGTCAGCACAAAGGCGCGGGGCGCATTCTCAACCTTAAGCATAAAGGTAAGTATGTCATAATAGGTTCCGGTTGCTTCAACCTCCAACTGAGATGATTTTACAGCCGCCGCGTTGGCAGTTTTCTTATCCTGAGCGCCCTCGGTTGAAACAGGCGTATTGGCTGTGGACTTTTCGTCATATTTGTAATCGATCTTTTTCAATTCCACCCGGCTCTCTTTGGCCGCGTCGGCCAGGTATACAATCATTTCCGGCACGTAGGGATCTTCCGGCACCTTGGTCAAAAGGGCCTGGTAGTCGGTTTTGAGCTTTTGCGCCACCTGAGCCGGTTTTTTCTGGTTTGCCTTAAGTTTTTCCAACTCGCGCAAGTTGGCCGAAATCTTTTCGTTCTCTGAGCTTACAGCGGCGGCACTTTTGGCCACCGGCATGTAGATATAGTTGTAGTATATAAAAATGGATGCTGCGATCAGCAGGATGGTGAGCAAAACCATTTCTCTCTTTGAAAGCTTCATTTTCTCCCCGCTTTCCATTCCATACTGATAGAGAACTCAATTTCCTGACTTTTTTCATCGAGCTTGGAAGAAGCCAGGGCCACGTTTTTAAATACCGGACTCTTGCGCAGGCCGGCCAGTAGTTCGGCAACCCCGGCGTATTCATCGGTGTATCCTTTAAGGGTGATCTTTTTTTCTTCAAACGTTATGCTTGTCATCAGCATACGGGCGGGCATGGCGTTTTCGATCTCGCCCAGGACGTCCACATAGGAATCTTTTTTGGCCTCTACCTGTTTTACCGAGGTTTCCTTTTTAGTCAGATCAGAGGGGAGCAGTTTTTGGTCAACCGGAACAGTGCCCTCTTTTTGCAGGGCTTGAGCCTTACTCTGCAGTTGGGCGTTTAGTTTCTGGGCAGAACCGTAGTCGAGCAGGGCGTGATAATAAAAGCCGGCCAGGCCTGCGAAAAAAGCCAGATAAATCAGGATGCAGGCCACCATGGCTCTTCTGGTCTTCTCCCGGGAGGTGTCTCTTTCGATAAGGTTGATATAGACAGTATTGCCGGTCTTCACTAGACAACCTCCCTGGCAGCCAGACCCAGCGAAATAAGATAGTCATAGGTCAGGTCCTGTCGCTCGTTTTCCGGCATCCGGGATGAAAACAGCAAACGGCCTGATATATCTCCCGGTATCACTTTATGGTCCAATGCTTCGCTCAATGTCTTGTCGAGTCCTCTGATCCGAGCGCCGGTTCCACACAATATAAGAGGGGTTTTCAATTCGTCGTTAAACTGAACACGGAAGTATTCCAGAGAACGGGAAGCCTGGGTGATCATATCGCGCACCAGGTACTGGTGACTGCTTTCCATATCAACCTGAAACAAAACCTGATGGGGGTCCTGTTCGGGATCCAGGGCCTGACTAATGGCAGAAGTACCGGAGGAAAAATACCGCTGGAAAATAAGCGCTCCGTTTTTCATCACGCAGATGAAAGAGCGAGTGGTGCCCATGTATAAATAAGCCTGCGGCCCCTCCTCGTCTGCCCCCACCATTACCCGATGCAGGGCAATGGGGTCCAACTCAACCGCCACCAGGTCCAATCCTGCTACTTCGCAGGTGAGCCGCAAATCCTCCACCTGCTGGCGGCGGACCGCCACAAAAAACAGTTCGGTTTGTTTGCCGTCCTCATCTTCAAAATGACGCACCGGATATACGTCTATGGCCGCCTCTTCCACCGGAATGGGCAAAAAAGTAGTGGCCTCAAATAGAGCCGCTTCTTTCAATTCGTTTATTTTCATGCGCGGCAGGACCAGGTTTCGGATAAATACCTGCGGGCCGCCAAGCGAGGATATGACCTGTTTACCTTTCAGGTTCATGCGCTCCACCAGGTATCCCAAAGCCTGTCCCAATTTAACCGGATCATTTATTAGTCCGGCATCAGCGGTGCCAGCAGGGACGGGTATATTGCCGGAGCCTATTACCTGCAGCTTCCCCTTCTTTTGCTTAACCCGGGTTAATGTCGCCTGTGTAACGTCTACGGCCAGGCCAATACCAGGCGCCGCTTTACGTCTATCGAACACTTCCGTCCCCCTAATCTGCCGGTAATATAATCACCATGGATTCGGAATCGTGCCAATCTGGGTAATTATATTAAATATTGTGATAATAAGCTGTAGTCACATAAGGTTAATAATCGATATGATGGCTTTAAATTAGAGCGAAAGCCTGACATAAGCCAGTAATTATAGTTATAAACTATTCATTAATATACCACTTGAAAGCTTACAACTTCACCTGAATTCTCGAAATTCCGGCCTTTAAATACCTTTTTGCCATAATGATCAATTTCGTAGCGATTGATGTAATTAAACTCACATTTTATTACAGTTCGATATTGACTTCGCATACCCTTCCCCTGACAGATAAATTTATAAACACAGGAATTCTCTTCCTCATCTTCCAGGGTTGCCCCTGGTTCCTCAAGTTCATAAGAAGCGGAGCCGTTCGGTCCCAAAGGCACCCTGCCACTTGCCGCAACCACAGTTTGGGGCAACTCCTCTTCCAGGCAGTGAGCTACCAGACAGGTATAGATAGCTTCCTGGGTCCATGCTACTCCTGCCTCGGCGGCTTGTTCCGCCTGTTTGAGATCGGCATCATACTGACTCTGCTTTCTTTCCAGGAAAGCGATATTGAGAGTTGCCGAGCAAACCACAGCCATAATGACGAACAAAATCATTACAAAAACCAGAATATAACCTTCCTGAGGATTTTTTCCCAAACCCGCCATACCCCCTGATGCCGCCTGGCTATATTTAATGCCTGCGGGTGCAGATGCTGCTGATAAAAAGCTCTGTTTGCCGCTGTTTGAACTCGACATCAACTTGAATGGTATCGCCGCTTAACCTACTGAACTTGATCATACTTGTATTTTCGGTAATCGGAATACTGCTTCCGCCTCTGCTCCTTACTACCTGCCCGCGGTTGATGTAATAACGAATATTATTACCTCCCCCATCTTTCAAGCATAAGACCTTTCCCTCGTTTACTACTTCAAGAGAACTGCTCTCCTTGATATCCTGGGAAATCTGCTGTAACAACACCCGGGCATAGAACTGTTGATCAGTCTCCTGGTAAAGCCGGCCAAATCCATTTAGCATCATGTTAAACACGGAAAAGGCCGCCAATAGGACGAACATGGCCAGGGGGAGGGCGCTTAGCAGTTCAATAAGTACCGCTCCCCTATTGTCCAAAGCTTCCTTTAAGCGCAGCTTCCCTAATTTGGGTATACATCTCGGTCCTGTTTTTTGCATCGCGCCGTTTCCATTCCACCCTGACACCCGCCTGGTAAAGACCTTCATCCGCTCGCTGCAATTTGATAAAAATATCCTGGTCTTTCATTATTATCAACGGGAAATTTCCCCCGGCTTCTTTCAGGTTAACCCATTCATTTCCATCCAATAGCTCCCAATCCATGGGCAGGCTGCCACTGCGCAAGTCCTCCAACAGAGAATAGGAAACAGCACCAGCCCTTGTTAAAGCACGGGAGTCAGCCACCCATTCGCTTGACTGTAAATGCACACTCAAAAGCCCGATGAATGATGAGACGAGAATGGACATGGCAAGCAGCACCTCCACAAGGGCCTGCCCGCATATTCGAGGTTTTTTGAAGACTTGTCTTACCCAGTTCATTATAATTTAAGTAATTTCTATTCGCTTTGGCGTTTTCCTCCTTTTTCTATAATTGTTATTTATTTATTTTTCTTCATTTTTAGACCATATTTTTAAAGTTATATGAATTGACCGCCGATAATACCCATAGACTTTTTCGAATTCAAGCTCGGTTGTTCCTGAGCTGGCGAGGATGTTAACAGCCATGGCGGAGCAAAAGCAACTGCTGAAGAATGAGCGGGGTATGACCCTGATGGAAGTACTCGTGTCTCTGATCATACTGGGGCTGGTTATCAGCGTCTTAGTGCCCCTGTCCGTTATGATCGCCAAGAATATGCGAGACAATAGGGCAAGACTCAGTGCCTCCCAAATCGCAGCAGCCGTTATTGAAAAGGAGATCGCGGCCACAACTCCCGAAAACTATTCGGGACGGGCGACCGGTTATACTGTAACCCAGGAAATCATGAACGGCATAACCTTCACTGTGGAAACCGATATAGAGTGGAAAGATGATCCAGCCGACGATGATGCATCCGGAAATGACCTCATGCCTTTTGATTACAAAACCATTCAAGTCACGGTATCCGCCCCGGGCGCGTTTTCCGGAACGGTCACCAAATTTGCAGACTATCGCACCTATATCACCCGGGAAGGCGGTGAAGATCCCTTTGCCGGCATTGAAGTTACGGTTGAGCGCGGCTGGGACAAGAGTCCGGTAAAAGGCGCGGTTGTTACCCTTACCCCCGTAGCCGGAGGCGCAAGCTATACGGTTACCACGGATGACAAAGGCATTGCTCTTCAGCCGCTTGAATTTACCGAGGAAACGGAAGATTATAAAGTTGCAGTTGAGGAGACCCCATCGCTTATCATGTTGCCCGATCCCGACAATAAGAACACTGTTACTGCCACCCAGTGGTTTACTCAAAAGATCACCATTGATATGGAAGAACCTTTTAGCCTTACAATGAACTTTACAGGGCAGCATTCCGGGGGTCAAGTGGTATTGGATTGCCCATCTCGAACAAAGATAGAAGGCTATGATTACACCCGACAAATCGCCACAGGACAATCCAGCGTCACCTTTTCCGGTCTTTGGCCTGTGGGCAGCGACGGAACCAATGGCTGGCCCGGAAAATACACGGCTAAGCTAAATCTAAAGGTATATGAACAAGACTTTTCCAAGGACAATGGCGGCTATACGCTCTGGCAGGAACAATCACAATCCGCAGACGACATTATCCAGAATATATGGATGCACAATGGGGGCAGCTGGTATGCTTCTAAGAACAATTATCCTGGTGCCTCATATTATCCCGAGGGGCAAAACCGGCTGGTTTCACCCCTACCCCTGATTGATTTTTCAGGTTATTATCCTCAATCAGGCTTTACCCTTACAGGCAGTCTGACCTGGCAGCAGAGCATCTCCAATGATCTAAACAACTTGCCCGGTCTGGTTTATAAAAGCCGGGACCAAGCAGCCCCTGACAGCAGCAGCGGCACCTGGCTATGTATATTGAATTCTAGTGCGGACGGGTCTAGCCAGCAAAAGACAGACTTGGAAACGGCCGACATGACCAATAACTTACGCCTCCTTTTCGACGCCAGTCCCGCAATGGCTTATTATCAGATTGATTGGGTAACCCTGGAATGTGTTTATACCAAAGCTATTGAGTGCAGTGAACCTGGTGAAACGCTGAATTTCAATGTTACTCCGTAATGGAGCTGGATTGGAGACTAAATGGATTATTTGCCTCACAACAACAGTCGATATAACCGGTTGAATGATCAGGACGGACTAACCCTGGTGGAATTGATGGTCGCCCTGGCTATTACTGTTTTTGTGGGGTTGGCGATTTTGGAATTATTGTCAGGTATAATGGGCGACTGGACCAGAACAGAAGCAAATTCCAACGTTACTGCCGATGTCAATATTTTTCTGAGTCAATTGGGTCAGGACATCCGTCTGGCGCAGAATCCCAACCAGAAAACCAAAGCAGTTTTGGTAGTAAATGATGTGGATGATGAAGATGGTGAAATAAAGAGCAACCAAATTGACGTCTATCGCTATGATGAAAACAAAAAAGTTTATCAGCGGATTTCATATCTGGTTGAAGAGGCAAGCCGGGATGGTCAAACGATATACCGGCTAAAGCGCGGTGTGGTTGAAACAAACGGCCCGGGCAATGACGAAAACCCGCAATACGGAACAATATCCGGTTGGAAGATCCTGCTTGAAGGGCTCGACAATCCGGTCATATTTTATGATCGCTCCATTGACGCCAGTAATGATCACCGCTTGATTGAGGTGATTGCCTCGTTAAGTGACAAGAAAAGCATCCACCCCGCGTATACCAATTTAACAATCCAAACCAGCTTTATGTCGCGCAGCCAGCAGCTAGGCACCTGATGTTGAAAAGTGATGCCCGGCCGGTGACTGATGACAGCGGAGGTTTATCATGTTCTATAGACAGAATGAAAAAGGCAATACCCTGGTCCTGGTTTTGATCGTTATGGCGGTTGGAACCCTGCTGGTCATGGGGGCTCTTCGACTGTCTGACAATCAAAACCTGCAGGTCTTCGGATTCCTCAACCGGGAGGATGCCCTGAAACATGCGGAGCTGGGTTATAATAAATACCTGTGGGAGTTGAACCAGGATTCTTCTTTTTACCTGGACAGCAATCGCTTTGTTAAAACTGTGGATAACGATCAAAAACTGATATACCAGCCCATCGACCAGCCCGATAACGACAACTATCTAGTTGAATTCGAAATTCCCAAGGAGTTGGTAGACTCCGAATACGTAGCGGTGTCCAACCGGGTGATCATTCGGAGCACTGGCTGGACCACCAAAGAACCGGATAAAAAGCGCACCCTGCTGGTCAACCTGATAAAGCGTTCATTCGCTCAGTTCAGCATGATTACCGACAGCGACCTTACTTCGGAAGGGCAAAGAATCGTTTGGGCCTCTGGGGAAAAGTGTTATGGGCCTTTGCACACCAACGGAACCCTGTATATAGATGGGAGCCCCACCTTCTATGGCCCGGTTACCTACGGAGTAGCCATTAGTCCGAGCTCAAAGGCCAGCAGCACATCGATCTTCCGAGGTGGGCAGGCCAAAACCACTACTGTAAACTGGCCCAACAGCAACAATGTGTTGATGAAGGAAGCACGAATCGGCGGACTCGGTCATTACTACCAAGGCCGAACCTGTATAATGCTATATGATGACGGGTACGATGTGCGCAGCTGGGTTTCCACCGAACCCAACGATGATGGCAACATAGATACCTGGGAATACAACGGCCATGTTTACCAATTCGAAAAGACCACCAATAGCGACCTTTACCTGGACAAAGGCAAGTTTTATTTTCCCAGCAAAGCAGCCTGTAATAGCATCCCAACCTTTACTTCCTTTAGTGAGATCAGAGCCGCCTACGATAGCATTCCCTATCCGTCCAATGGAGTTATCTACGTAGACGGCGGCACAAACAACAAATATACATACTGTACCAGCAAATGCGCTCCCACTCTGGGCAATGTCTTCCTCTCCGGACAGATGGAGGGTCAGTTGACCATTGCCTGCAGCAACGACATATTTATCACCTCCTACGACCCGACCGACTGGAGAAATCCCTGGAAGAATGGCGACCGAAACGCTTTTTCTTCTTTTACCAAAACCGGGGGCGTACATTACCGGAGCAGTTCAACTGATTTTAGACAAGTATATTCCAATGGCGATTGGGATCACACCGAGGTAAGCGGCAGTAATGGCGACGACATGCTGGGTCTGGTGGCTGACAACAACATATTCATCCTGCATTATTCCTGGCCGGCTCAGATTACTCAAACCCAGCGTATCACCGAAAAGTCAGGACGCTACAATACACTGACTTATGGCTCCTATGGCGGATGGACCGATGGATACGAGGGCTACAGCTCCGGTCCCGATTCAGCAGCATACAACATTTTGATTCATGGCGCATTGTTCACCACCAAGGGCAGTTACGGCTACGAAGAACCTCGTACTGGACCTGGCAAAGGCGTAATCACTCTGTTCGGTTCAGTGGCTCAACGCAACCGGGGAGTGGTCGGAGTGGTCAATGGCTCGGGCTATGATAAAAACTACACCCATGATCCGCGCATGCTCTATACCTCCCCCCCTCACTATATTGAACCCGCCAACACCGGCTGGCAGGTGGGAGAATGGAAGGAAATAAGTACCCAGGTTACTAAGGCTTCATCCTAAAAAATATAAATATTGAGATACAAAGGGAGAACCATCAACCGGTTCTCCCTTTTTGTTGTCTTTTTCTTTTGGTTCTTTTACAAAGTTCCCAGGTAAAATGCTATTATCTGCTTCCCCCAAATAAGGGCCATAAAGGCTCCCAGGGCCAGATAAGGTCCGAAGCGGATGGCGGCCTTGCGATCTACTTTACCGCAGGCCAGCAGGCAGCCGGCGGCCAGGCCGCCCAGTACGGATGCCAGCACGAAGGTCACCAATGCCCCCTGCCAGCCGAGGAAGGCCCCTATCGCTCCGGCCAGCTTGATGTCTCCCCCGCCCATACCGCCTTTGGAGGCTACTGCTACGGCAAAGAAGAAAACTGCAAAGCCCAGCGATCCTAACAAGGCAGTTTTTAAACCAATGGTAAACCAGGCCAGGGCCAGGCCGATAAGGATGGCCGGATATGTAAGGCGATCCGGTATCAGCCCGGTTTGCAGGTCGGTAAAAGCCGCACACAGCAATATCGTCACCAGTAGGCAACCGGCCAGTGCCTCCAAGGATAAACCGTAATATCTATAGACCAGCCAGTAGCCCGCACCACTCAATACTTCCACCAGGGGGTATTGAGGTGATATCGAAGCCCGGCAATAGCGGCAGCGCCCCTTGAGATATAGAAAACTCAGGACCGGAAACAGATCCATGGCCCTGAGTCTTTTTTGACATGTGGAGCAGTAGCTGCCTGGCCACACTACCGACTCCCCCCGGGGAAGCCGGTAGATAAGAACATTAGTAAAGGAGCCGATTAATAATCCGGTTATAATAAAAGAAACATCAAATACGTGCATGCATTAAAATATTATGGTCCAACGTAGCTGGCTGCAGTAGACCATGTTCCATCAGTGGCTGATTTGGTAGCCTTACCAGGTGTAACCGTTATAGCTCCAGTCGTTGCAATAGCAACCGTATAACCTGTAGCTGAATTATAAGGTGTTTTCAATGATGCATCACTTATAAAACCAGCTGTCTTAAGCGTTGTCATACCAGCTGTGTCTGCTATTGCAGTTGTAGGATTACCATTCGATGCTATATACATTTCGGCAGCTTTGTAAAGCATCACAACATTTTCGTCATGAGTCTTGTATTTTGAGTCTTCCAGCATCTGACCAAATTTAGGCACTGCCAGGGCGGCAAGAACGGCTAGAATCGCCATAACTACCAGGAGTTCTACCAAAGTAAATCCCTTTTGATCACGTGCCTTTTTGAACAGGGCATTAAATTTCATAAGCATTCCTAATACCTCCTACATAATAATCTATCTATCTAATTAAAGAGACTTATCCCCCCCTTGATTGCCTTTAGCATAGTTATCGGATTTTTATCCACCAACATTTATAATAAATTAACATTTTTTTCATTATCCGACTGTACTTACTATGTCAAAGACGGGCAGCAGAGTGGCGATTACAATGGCCCCTACCATCAGTGCCACAAAAATTATAAGCATCGGTTCCAACACCGCCATCAGGGCATCCACCATGTGCATGACTTCCCGTTCAAAGTAGTCCGACATCCTCACCAACATGTCATCCAGCGAACCGGTCTCCTCACCGACAGCTATCATCTGGGTCACCATGGGCTCAAAAACCCCGGTGGCGGCCAGGGGTTCGGCTATGGAATCCCCTTCGGTGATGCTTATCCGGGCGCTGTGGATGGCCTTCTTCATGACCACATTGCCGGCCACTTCCTCCATCACTTCCAGGGCCTGCAGGATTGGTATACCGGCCCTGACCAGGGTGCCCATGGTCCGGGCGAAGCGGGCCACCCCAATCTGACCGATGGTCTTGCCCACCACCGGCAGCTTCAAGTAGAGCTTATCCCAAAATTCCCGCCCGCCTTCGGTTTTACCGGACTTCTTCAAGGCGTATATTATAATAACTATTGCGGGAATCCAGAACATCCAGTAGCCTCTCAGGAAATCGCTGACCTTGATGAGCATCCGGGTAGGCGCCGGCAGCTCGGCACCATAAGATTTAAACATGTCAATAAACATGGGCATGACAAATATCATGATTCCCATCATCATAATAATGGCAAATATGCTTATGATGGCGGGATAGATGGAGGCTGATTTGATCTTGGCGTTGATTTCCTGCTCCCGCTCCAGGTGCAGGCAGAGCCTTTCTAGAACCTCATCCAGCATGCCTCCCAGCTCCCCGGCTTTCACCATGCTTACATATATATTTGAAAAAATGCGGGGGTGTTTGGCCAGGGCCTGCCAGAGAGGCAGACCTTCGGAAATGTCCTGTCTGACTTCCCGCAGGGCGGTTTTCAATTTGGCATTGCTGGCCTGCTGTTCCAGGATGTTGAAGCACCGTATAATAGATAGTCCTGCCGAGATCATGGTAGCCAGCTGCCTGGTCATCAAAACCAGATCCCTGGTCTTGACCCGGGCAAAAGAAATATTGATTTCCTTGCTCGATGTACTAGCCTCTTTCAATGAAAGAACCGAGTAGTTTTGAGCCAGGAGGCTCTGGATGACCACTTCTCGGTTTTCCGCTTCCAGCACCCCAGACAGGTATTTACCCTGGCGGGTTCGGACATTGTAGGCGTATTTCAACTCTTATCCCCTCTCCCTCAATACAGATGCCGGGCCAGGCTGTTCTTTAACGAAGGTACTTATCGATATCGATGGAACGTTTCTTTACTTCTTCGGACGATATCAATCCCCGTTTATAAAGCTCATCCAGCGACCGGTCCATTGTTCCCATACCGTATTGGGTTCCGGTCTGTATAGCCCCGTAGACCTGGTGGGTCTTGTTTTCACGGATCATGTTTCTTATAGCCGGGGTGGCAATCAACACCTCGGTGGCCAGGGCCATCCCCTTACGATCCGTACGGGGAATAAGCTGCTGGCTGATTATGCCTTCAATGCAGCTGGATAGTTGGAAAGTCACCTGGTCCTGTTGGTGGGGCGGAAAAACATCGACGATCCGTTCAATGGACTGGGTGGCATTGGCCGAATGCAGGGTGGCCAATACCAGGTGCCCGGTCTCAGCTGCCGTCAATGCCGTAGCAATAGTCTCCAGGTCGCGCATTTCCCCAATTAAAATGACATCCGGGTCCTGCCTCAAAGCAGCCCGCAGGGCCAGGGGAAAACTGACCGTGTCGCTGCCTATTTCCCGTTGATTTATAATGCAATTGCCATGTTTATGCAGGTACTCGATAGGGTCCTCCAGGGTTATTATATTGCAGGCGCGCCGCTGGTTAATAAGATTCAACATAGCCGCCTGGGTGGTCGACTTGCCGCTGCCGGTCACCCCGGTTACCAGAACCATACCCTGTTCCTTCAGGGCCAATTCCTTCACGACCGGCGGCAGGCCCAAACTGTCAATATCGGGTATCTTATCCGGTATCAAGCGGATGGCGGCTGACCAGGTTCCGCGCTGCATGTATATGTTGGCCCGAAAGCGGCCCAGACCCTTAAAGGCATGAGAAAAGTCAGCCTGTCCAAACTTTTTTAATTCTTCGCGAATTCTATCATTGGGTATAAGCTGCTCAGCCAATTGGTTGGCATCATCCTGGGTAAGCACATCGGCTCCCGAACAGGGCTTCAGTCGACCGTAAACCCTCAGCATGGGCGGGCGATTTACAGTTATGTGCACGTCGGAGGCCTTCATTGCCACCGCGTGCTCCATCACTTCCATGATATTCAGTTTGTCCATTTCTATCCTCCCAACAGCACGGCTTTCATTACTTCTTCCAGAGTGGTGAGACCCTGCCTCGCTTTTGCTATGCCGTCTTCCTTGATGGACGTAAAGCCCTCCTGACTGGCTGCCTGTTCAATTATTCTCTCGTCATGCTCGCCACGGTTAATCAGGTGGCGCACCGCATTGCTTATCATCAATACTTCATGAATGCCCATGCGTCCCTGGTAGCCCATATTACGGCACATATTGCAGCCGGTGGCCCGGTAATACTGCTGTCCGGCCTGCTCGGGCATTCCTAGACGATGAGCCGTCTCTTCATCCAGGGTATAGGGTTCGCGGCAGTTGGTGCACAGCCTACGAATAAGCCGCTGTCCCACCACCCCGGCCAGAGAAGAACCCACCAGGAAATCTTCAATGCCCATGTCATTGAGCCGGGCCAGGGAGCCGGCCGCGCTGTTGGTATGCAGGGTGGAAAACACCAGGTGGCCGGTCAAAGCTGCCTGAACAGCCAGTTCAGCCGTTTCCCTGTCTCGTATTTCGCCCACCATTATGATATCCGGGTCCTGGCGCAGGCAGGAACGCAGGCCGCTGGCAAAGGTCAGCCCGGCCCGGGGATTGGTCTGCACCTGGTTTATTCCCCCTAGAGTGTATTCAACCGGATCTTCCAGGGTAATGATGTTCTTGTCCATAGAGTTTACTTCGTTCAAGACCGAATAAAGGGTGGTGGTTTTGCCGGAGCCGGTGGGACCGGTTACCAGTATCATTCCGTAGGGACGCCGGGCCAATTGCAGCAAATGCTCTTTATTGCGGGAGGATAGACCCAACTGCTCAATCCTGGTCAGGGCGTAGGACTGGTCTAAAATACGCACAACTACCTTTTCTCCATAGGTGGTGGGGAGGGTGGAGAGGCGGAAGTCAACCTCCCGCATGTCAACTTCGAAGCGGAATCGTCCGTCCTGGGGCAGGCGTTTTTCCGCTATGTCCATACCCCCCATTATTTTAATGCGGGAGACCAGGGCGGCATGGTTTTGCTGGGGAATGGTCAAAACCTGATACAATTCCCCGTCGATGCGAAACCGCACCCGGGTTTCCTTTTCCTGGGGCTCGATGTGTATGTCGCTGGCGCGGCCCTGAATGGCCTGAACCAGCATTGAATTGACCATACGGATCATGGGCGCGTCATCCACTACCTTTATAGGCGCAGCTTCCCTTTTAGGCAGGAGTTTTTGCTCGGTATGCAGTTCCCCCAGGATTTTTTCCATATTGGGGTCCATCTGAAAAGCCAGGTTTTGCCGGATAGCCACATCCAGGTCATTCTCCCCGGCCAGAACTGGTATCACATTGAGGCCGGTGGCCATCTGGATATCGTCAATGGCTTTTTGATTTTGGGGGTCGGACATGGCAAGGGTCATGGTGTTCTTGCGCCGGGAAATCGGCAAAACGTGATGCATACGGATTAAGTTGATGGGGACCATTTTTATGAGCTCCGGCTCCACTTCCACATTGCTCATTTTAATATGCGGTATCCCCATCAAAAACTCCAGGGCCTCAATCAGTTGCTGCTCAGTCAAAATGCCCCGTTGTACTAAAATTCGGCCCAGCTTTTCACGGGTGCGGTGCTGTTCGCTTAAAGCGGCATCCAGCTGGTCCTGGCTTATTATCCCCATTTGAACCAGGGTTTCCCCGGTCATTTTCTTTTGTGCCGACATGCTCCCTCTCCTCGTATTACTGCAAACCTGTCTCCGGTTAATAAAGCTGGGCTTTAATCCAGGCAACCTGAATCAGGCCAAAGCACCTTTTTCTCTATACATGTTATCGTTAAATGGAGGCTCCCACTTAACCAAATACGGCGTCGAAATTTACCTTATATTACCGGAATCTATGCCTAAAAACCATCTAGCCTGTGGACATTCCCATATAGTTTTGTTATGTTGATGCTAGTACCCTCCAATTTACTTTAAACTTATAAATTTGTCTTAAGGAGGAAAGATATGCCTTATTCGATCTTCCGTTATTATTATTTTCTCGAAGACGATCTGCCGCGGGTTGAGCAGTTCACTGAAATTCTGAACAGCAACGACTTTGCTCCCCATTCAGCGGTTTTCGATCCGGGCAGGTGGCATAACCGGCTTCTTTACGGTAATATGATAATTCTGGTGGCGGCAATAAGTGATGGAACCGAGTGTGAAGCCGGCCAAACCCAGCTGGAGAATTGGGAAAGCCAGGCCGGCGTTAAAAGTGATCTTTTGGCCCGGGTCACCGTACTGCATGACTCCTCGGACTCTTTTAACAGTTCTCTTGAAGCGGCCCGCAGGCTCTGCCCCTACCGGGATGTCATACCCTTCGGAACCAGACAGGGACAATTGGCCCGCCTGGACTGGAAATGGCCGCGCGGGCAGGCCTACTATCTTTATAACGACCCGATGCCGGATAAGGCAGCAAACTTCTTTTCATCTGGTCTGCCCCTCTTAGAAGCGGCCCTGATCCGTTTGAACATGGTCAGCAACCTCTACCGGGATCGCCATTCGACCGTTGACAAAGAGCGTCAGGAGATGGATAAACATCTCTCTAATATACTGCATACCCAGCTCGTTTCCGATAAGGCTCCTCTAAAAGAAGCCGATGAGCTGGAAGCGCAGATTCAGGAACTGGCCGCTTCGTATGGGATTTTAGCCGGGGATTACAGCACCCTGTCGGAAGCCGTCAGCAAGATACAGGACCTTATTAAAGCGGTCACGCAGCATGTCCGGACCCAGACCTTTTTAAAGCTGGAGCCAGAGCTTTTAACCACTATTCTACAGCCTTACCAGGAGCGCTTGAGGCAGCTTCAAAAAAGCCAGGAGGATCTGGATAGTTCGAGAGAAAACCACCGGGCGGCTATCGATGTGGTTCGCAGCCGGATAGATATCATGATGAGCCGGGAAAATATAGAAACTCAGGAACGGATCAAAGATCTGATGGAGATAAATACGGCGGTTCAAAAGCAGAGCCTGATATTTCAGGTAGCAGCGGGGATTATCGAGTTTATCGTCCTGGCCTATTACAGCCATTCCCTTTGGAAAGCCCTGGTCCACAACGCCTATGCCCTGATCCCTCCCTGGCTGCAGTTTATTGTGGTCCTGCTCTTCTCCTACAACACGGTGCAGGTAACCCATTTGGCAGCCGAATACCGCCAGGGCGATCACCACGTTAAAGGCAAATTGATCGCCTACGGGATCAGCCTTGCCTTAATCCTTACGCTCATCATCGCTGGCAGCGTGTTGATGGAAGCCAAAGGCGCCCATTAAACGTTAGAAGGTAACAGAGGGACGGAGGCTTTGTTGCATTGTTAATACAACAAAGCCTCCGTCCCTCTGTTACCTCTCAGTGTTGCGCTCTTAGCCGAGTAGTTTTATGGCTTTCAATCTGTCCGATAGGCGTTTATGATGACTCTCTTCTTCCCGGGCCAGCTGTTCAAAAAGCAGGCGGCTTTCGGGGTCTTCTGCCTGTTTGGCCAGATCCCGGTAGCGATCCCGGGCCTTTTCTTCAGCTTCGATGGCCATTTCCAGAGCCTCTTTTATCATCATATTCATCACTCCAGCCAAGTTATACATTTCATTTATTTATAAACAAACTCCCGGCCGCTGTCAATCACCCGGATTGTATTTCTGGGCCAGCCTTATAGCCCGGTAAACCAGTTCTCGGGGGGGATCTTCAGCAACAACATAGGCTCCAATGCCCTTCGGCAAAATGAATCGCAGGCGGTTGTGGGTCGATTTTTTATCATTCATCATCCCGGCGTATACCTCCTCGGGGTTATATCCCGGGAAGCGGGTGGCAAGCCCCAGGGTCTGGTACAGCAGACCAATCCGGTTCAGCTGCCTTTCGTCTATATATCCCATTTCTAAGGCCATGAAGGCGGCAGCGATGGTTCCCATGGCTACAGCCTCACCGTGCCGTAAGGCCTGGTATTCCCCCAGCATCTCCAGAGAATGGCCGAAGGTATGGCCCAGATTCAAGACCATCCGGTGGCTAGTTTCCTTTTCATCCTCTTCCACTACCGCCGCCTTGATCCGGCAGGCCTGATAAATAACTTCTTCAATACACTCGAGATTTTTCTCCTTGATCTGCTCGACATGTTCCTCTAAATAGCCAAAGAAGCCGGGATCGCAGGCAATGCCGTATTTGACCAATTCGCCCAGTCCTCCCCGGTACTCCCTTTCCTCCAGGGTCATCAAACTGAGTGGATCAATTAGCACTAACCGCGGCTGGTGAAAAGCCCCCAGCAGGTTTTTACCCCGGGGATGATTGACCGCTACCTTGCCCCCTACGCTGCTGTCAACCTGGGCCAGAAGCGTGGTGGGAAGCTGGATGAAATCAATCCCCCGGTGAATAATAGCGGCCACCAGTCCGGCCAGATCGCCAACCACACCGCCTCCCAGGGCAATGGTTCCGCCGCTCCGGTCCAAATTCCAGGCGATAGCCCGGTCTATTATCTTCATCGCCTCATCCATGTTTTTATACTGCTCGCCATCCGGCATCAGGCTGACCAGCACCTCATACCCCTGGCTTTGCAGGGCCTTTTCCACTCTTTCCCCATACAGGCCGTGCACCCGCGCGTTGCTGACCAGCAAAAAGCGCCCGGCCCGGCTGGCTTCGGCAATACATGCGCCAGCCTTCGATAGGCTGCCTGCACCTATACATATTGAATAGCTTCGCTCCCCCAGATTAACCTTAAGTTCTCGCAAAGCGCTTACCCTCTCCCCGCTTCTTCTTTCTTGCCGGCCTGGGTCGTATAGTTGATTATCAGGGCAACTATCTCTTCCAGTTCCTTGCCGCTGGTATCAATGGTAATGTCAGCCTTACTGTAATAGGCCTCCCGTTGTTTCAGCATCTCTTCGATACCCTCTATATTGATCCCCTTTTTCAAGAGAGGCCGGGTGCCCTTTTTACGGTTGACCCTTTCCAGAATATCCTCCGGTTTGGCCTGCAGGCATACGACGACCCCATTTTGTTTTAAAGCCAGTATGTTTTCAAGATCCAGCACTACTCCGCCGCCGGTCGCGATCACCAGGTTATGACGCTTGCCCAGCTTCTCAGCTAGCAGGCGCTCCTCGGAACGAAAGCGCATTTCACCGTACACGCGAAATATTCTCTCCACCGGCATACCCAAAAGGTGTTCAATTTCCCGGTCCATATCCAGGAACTCCCGGTGCAGTTTCTGGCTTAAACGGGTCCCTACAGAGCTCTTTCCAGTTCCCATGAAACCGATCAAGACTATATTTTTTCCCATCTCCACACCTTTCTCGCGTACTGCCGGTATCCGTCAAAGTTTCTGCGAATCTCTTCCATGCTGTCACTGCCGAATTTGTCCAAAAAGGCCTGCGCTATGATGAAGGCTGCCATGGACTCACCAACCACGGCAGCGGCTGGTACGGCACAGACGTCGGAGCGCTCGGTTACCGCCGCCTCCTGCTTCCAATTTACGGTGTCGACGCTTGACAAGGGCTTCATCAGGGTGGGGATCGGCTTCATATAAGCCCTGGCCCATACCACTTCGCCGTTGCTCATACCGCCTTCAATTCCCCCTGCATTATTCGTTAATCTATAAACGCCCCGTTCTTCACTATAGTAAATCTGGTCGTGGGCCGTGGAGCCGGGAGTCGCTGAATTGGCCACCCCTTCGCCTATCTCCACCGCTTTTATGGCTTGAATGCCCATCAACGCAGCAGCCATCCGGCTGTCCAGGCGCAGTTCCCATGAGGTGTAGCTGCCCAGGCCGGGCGGGACTCCTATTACCCCCACCTCAAAACTTCCGCCCAGCGATTCGCCTGAAGCCCGGGCGCAGTCTATAGCCTCAATCATCAACTGCTCACTGGCGGGATCGGCACAGCGCACCAGCGAGTTTTCAACCACCCGCTTAAGTTCTCTAATGCCGGCCCGATCGACTTTTGATCCCGGGCTTGATACTTCTCCGATGGCCAGCACCTGGCTGTAAACATCCATCGAAAAATTGCCCAGGAGCTGTTTGAAAACAGCCCCGGCCGCCACCCGCATCGTAGTCTCCCGGGCACTGGCCCTTTCCAGGATATTGCGCATATCGTGATGCCCGAATTTCATGGCTCCAGTCAAGTCGGCATGACCGGGACGAGGACGGTAAACCGCCTTTTCCTCAATTTTGGAGCATTCTCTGCTGCCCATTATATCCTGCCAGTTGGCATGGTCTTTATTTCTGACCAGGAAGGAGACGGGGCTGCCCAGGGTTTGGTTGTTTCTGACCCCCGACAGCACCTCAACCCGGTCCGATTCTATCTTCATACGTCCGCCCCGGCCATATCCCTGCTGCCGCCTTCCCAATTCCTTGTTTATAAAATCTTCTTCAATAAATAGACCGGCCGGAAGGCCTTCGATAATCACTAACAAGCCTGGTCCGTGAGATTCGCCTGCGGTAGTAAAACGCAGCATAGGCATCACCCCCATATTATCGGTTTAACAATAGCCAAATAAAACTTGGCCCGAACCTCTGGTATTCAATCAGTCCAGCTGGAAGGCGGGTTGTTCGATACCCGAACTCTACCCACTACCGGATTCACAATTATGTAGGCCTTTTCCCCCCGCTGGTTGGCCAGAACCACAGTTCCCGCCCGGGGCAGCGGCACTCCGCTGGGGTTGAAGGTGCAGGCCGGCGGCCCGCCCGAATAGGCCGGGGCCAAGCTGGTGTCAACGCATTTGACCCCTTCCCGGAAACGCAAGTTTTTCCCATCCTGGACCCGGTAAAGTGAAGCATAGGGATAAATATAGACCGCAGCCGGTTTGCCGGTGCTTATGGCCTGCTGTCTAGCTGCACGCAAAGCCTGGGCCACATCCCGGGCGTCGGATTGCAGACGTATTCTGTCCAGGACGGGCAGCATTCGGGGCATTACCGCCATGGACAGCAAACCCAGTATAGCCATGACAACCAGCAGTTCTAAAAGGGTAAACCCTTTTTCACCCGACTTCATTGGCCAGTATTGCTTTCATATAGTCGATGGGCGGGTTTAACCCGAGCAAGATCTTTAAGGTTAAAGCGGCTTGATGCACAAACATAGGTAGGCCGTTTAACACCTTCAACCCCCGGCTTTGACCCAAAGTTAAGAAACGAGTTAAAACCGGGTTGTATATTATATCGTATAATGCAGCGTTCTCGTCCAGGAATGACAGGTCTTCAACCGGACTTTGATCGATCAACGGGTGCATCCCCACCGGAGAACAGTTGACCACCAGCGAGGCCTCCCGGGAGGCATCCCGGAAATTTTGGAGGTTCATTAAGACAGCCCGGCACTTGCCAGGGATCTGCGCTCTTACCTCGTCGGCCAGCTTCTCGGCTCGCTGCAGATCGGTATCCAGCAGATCCAATTCGCTGAAACCCGAAGCCCCCATGGTGAAGGCCAGGGAACGGGCTGCTCCTCCGGACCCGATAAACACAGCTTTACCCGAACCGGGAAAACCCGCTTCACGAAGGGCGGTGAGGAATCCCTGTCCGTCAGTATTGTGTCCTATTAAACGCCCCTCACGGTTTTCTATGACATTTACCGAGCGGCACAGGGCGGCGTCTCCTTCCAGTGCATCCAGGTAAGGCAGTACAGCCTCCTTATAGGGGATGGTTACATTTACTCCTTTGAAACCCAGGGCTGGCATACCATACACCGCCCTGGCCAGTTCTTGGGGCGCTACTTGGAGAGGAACATATACCGCGTTTATTTTCAAGTGCTGTAGAACCGAGTTGTGTAATAATGGGGAATAGCTGTGTGCCACGGGATTGCCTATCAATCCTAAAAGTTCCGTACTACCGTCTATCTCCATACTATTTCTCCCTAAAATAAGATTGAGAGATTCTCCGTATCTCAAATTATGGCACTTTTAGGCCTCTTTTTCAATTGCCCCCATAGCGGATTGTGAGCAGGCCGGCCTTCAAGCAACTGGTTATCCCTTCCAATATTTATATTTTATTTCCATATGGTGGGAAATGTAAAGAGCTGCGGGAACAAATTGTTGAAAGAGCAGTCCCTTTTAAAGAACACCATTTGCCTTATGGGCAAACGATCTTTTTATTTTGCGAAGGACAAAATACTCGGCCCCCCGCGAGATCTTGGTCCCCATAAATTCGCGCCAGGCCAGCGGCTGAACCAGGATGGTATAGAGGCCGGCGCGGTTTCCGCCCCATATGTCGGTGAAGATCTGGTCTCCCACCACAGCGGTCTGGCTGGCCGACACTTCCATCAGGGAAAGGGCTTTCTCAAAACCTGAACGACGTGGTTTTTGAGCGCGGTGAACATAAGGTATATCCAGCCGGCGGGCAACCTTAATCACCCGCTCTTCCCCGTTGTTTGACAGAATACAAGCCTTAAAGCCTTGAGATCTGATCATTTCAAACCAACGGGCCACTTCGTCTCGCAAAACATAGCTGTTCCATTCGGTAACGGTGTTGTCCAGATCAAAAATAAAGGCTTCAATCTGTTTTTCACGCAGGGCAGCCAGCGGTATGTCCAGCAGGGAGTCAACCAAAAGATCGGGATAGAGTATTTTCATAAACCGCAACCTTTCCGATTATCCGGCTGCCACAATGGCTCTATCCCGAAGGCTTTTGCGCAAAGCTTCGGCGGCGTATTCGGGCGCAACCGGATTTATAAAATAGCCGCAACTCATCTCCATCCCGTTCTGAACCAGAAGCCGCGGATTTATTTCCAGAAAGCTATGGTATCCCCCTACTCCGGGCAGGTTAACCGGGCTGGAGTTTATCACCAGGTTGTAGGAAGGATCCCCCAGGCTGTCCACCAAAACCGGTAGAAATGTATTGATAGCAGATGCCAGATCGGCTATTTCTTCATCTGATAAAGAACCAAAATGCTCCTGATGCTTTTTGGGTACTATCCAGGTTTCATAGGAAAATCGCGAAGCATAGGGGCAGAAAATCAAGTATGACTGATTTTCGTGAACAATCCTCACCCCATCCTTTAGCTCCTGATCAATAATATCACACAGAAGGCACCTTCCCTGACGGTAATAATACTCACCAATCCCCCGGTGCAGCAAAGGCAGCATGGGCAGGGCCAGCACCTGGCTGTGGCTGTGCTCTATAGAAGCCCCGGCAAACAACCCCCGGTTTTTGTATATCTGTATGTATTTAATCCGGTGGTCTGCGGCCAATATACGGTAGCGGTCTCTCAGCATGCAGTAAACCAGTTCAAGATGATCGAGGGTAAACTGGTGCAGCTGCGGTCCGTGCACGGGGGTCTCTATAACCACTTCATGCTGCCCCAGGCCGTTGTGGCTGGTGTAGAGTCCGGACCGATCAAGGTGGAAATCGCCCTGCAGTTTGAACGGGGAAAACTTATTGGAAACCGTCCTGACCAGCCATCCCGGTTGGTTAGCCCCGGTGCCTTCATCACGATAAGCTGCAATCTCGGGAGTAGTCATGGCTTCGTTCCCTTCACAAAAAGGGCAGGCCGCCTGACTGCCCGCTACTTGCACACCCTGCCTGTTGATGGGGAAGTCGCGGGGTTTAAGGGCCTGGTCAGTGGCGATTATAACCCATTCATCCCTTATAGGATCCTTGCGCATTTCCGGCACGGCCCATACCTCCTACGGGGCTGATAAATATTACTTACGATATTATACTATTAGTTGTCCCCTTTTCGCATTAACCCGATCTATTATATTCACCTGACCGCCATCCCATACCAGGTGTGACAAGGGACTAGTTGAGCATTCCACTTTAACCACTGCCTTTTTAGCCCTGTCCTTTTAAAATTACCAGGTAAAAAACTTGACCTTGCCCCTGGGGTAATCTTTACAATGAAAATGCACCGGTGCAAAGGAGTGGTTCTTACTGTGTATACCATAGGTCAGTTTTCCAGAATATGCATGGTTTCTCCCAAGGCTCTACGACATTACGAGAAGCTGGGGTTGCTGGTTCCCATGCAGGTGGACAGTTTCAACGGGTATCGCTATTATGGGCAGGAACAGGTGGATAGCCTGAAAGCCATTTTGTTCCTTAAAGATCTCGGCATCCCTTTGAAAACTATCCAACAAGTCATCGTCAGGGGTAACCAGCCGGAAGAGATTATATCTCTGCTGGAAAACCATCGCAGCGTATTGTTGCAGGAGCTGGAAATCCTCAACCAGCGTTTGGTTAAACTGAGCCTGTGGAAGAATTCGATGGAGGTAAATGAGATGTCAGATACAAGTAAATACGATATACGTCTGCAGTACGTTAGAGAGACTTTAGTCTATTCCTCCCGCCAGATCCTAACCGATTTCTATAATGAGCTGCCCAGGCTCTTCAGGAGCTTGTTGGATGAAATTTTGGCGAAGGGCGGGGTATGTGCCGGAGCGCCGATTATTCTTTATTATGACGACTTCAACCAGGCCAGTTTTAATCCTCAAAAGGTGGATATAGAGGTAGCCTGGCCGGTTGCCGATCCCCCATTGGCCAATAATACTCTGCCGGCTCTCAGAGTCGCCACCTGCACCTATGTCGGTCCCTATAACGGATTGGAGAGAGCCTACGGAGCACTCTTTACCTGGATAAACAATAACGGCTATCAAGCTCAAGTTCCTACCCGGGAGGTTTACATTAATGATCCGGCTGTAACACCACCGGAACAGCTCGTAACCGAAATCCAAATCCCCATCCAAACAGAGCAATAAACTAATAAGTAAAACCGGGTACAAGAGGCTGTTCCAAAAGTCTGCAAAAGACTTGAGGGATAGCCTCTCCTGCTACTAGTATTACTACAAGCGCGCCAATGAATGTTTTATTAAATTTTAAGCGTATTATAAAAGACAGGTAAACCAATCGCTTTGGAAAGGGGTTTAACTTATGAAAAAAGCCACCCGGATGATGTTCTTGATCGTCCTGGTATTTGGCCTGACGGCCTGCAGTCCGATGGTGAAGGATAAAAACAATGCCACTCCCCAGCCGGAGCCGTCTCATACCCAGGAGACCCCCAAACCGCAGGCAGCCCAGCCATCGAGCAGAGACTATTTCCCCGCCACCCCGGGCAGTACCTGGAGCTATCGGGGGGCCGGCAACGAGTTTGCTTCCTTCACCCGGGAAGTTCTCTTTTCATCGGCCAATCAAGCCCAGATGAAAGAATCAAACGGAGGCACGGTTTCGGCTTCCATCTACGAATTTTTAGAAGGCACCTTGAAACGAGTCTATTTTCAAGGTGAAAGCTATCAACCGGCCAACCTTCTGGTTAAAGGCTTTAAAAGCAACGAAAGCACTGTTATTTTAAAGGAGCCTTTGCAGACTGGCAACGAATGGACCACCGGGAATGGACAGGGTAGAATCGTGCAGACCGATGCCCAGGTGCAGACTCCGGCCGGAACTTTTAACAACTGCATCAAGGTCGAGATATCGGAAAAGAACTCCAGCGCCCTGACCTATGAATACTATGGCCAGGGAGTGGGACTGGTAAAACGGGAGTTCGTCGACGGAAGAACGATCATCAGCTCTACTCTGGAAAAATATCAGATTAAGTAGCAAAATATACACTTATCCCCACCAGAAGGGCAAATGGGCGACGCCTTATAAATGGCCAGGGAGATTTTGCTTTGCCTCCCAGGCAGGATAAAAGGGATAAACCGAGAACTTTGGATAGAGGTTCCACTTACGCTGTACCGCTTGGCTGGAACTTGATGAGAGGAGGATGAAAATTGACTACCCGCTCAGGCAAAATCTCGGTTTCTCTCTTTTTAATTCTGCTACTACAATGGGGCGGCCCTCCGACAGCCAGAGCATCGGGTTTTAGCGATATACAGGGCCATTGGGCCGAGGCTTCCATCAATCAGCTGATCGCCAGCCAGGCGATATCCGGATATCCGGACAACACCTTTCGCCCCGAAAACAGCATAACCCGGGCCGAGTTTGCCTCAATCGTGATGAAGGCCTTTAACTTTGTCCCCAAAGCCAATGTGGTGGTATTCTTTGATACTTATAAACACTGGGCCAAAGACGCCATATCCAATGCCACCGCCTACGGCATTGTCAGCGGTTATGACACCGTAACCTTTGGCCCGGAAGATTATGTGACCAGGGAGCAAATGGCCCTTATGATCTATCATGCCTGCAGCATGGAAGGCAGCTTCCAGGGCAAAAGCTTCACCGACCAGGCGTCGATTTCCAGCTGGGCCAACGACGCTGTGGCCGCAATCAGCCAGAAGAACCTGATGGGCGGCTACGCAGACGGCAGTTTTAATCCCCGGGGACTGGCAACCCGTGCCGAGGCGGCCACGCTCATATGTAATGCTTTAAAAGAAAAGAAGTAAGCAGAAAAAGAAAGAGGCTGGCCAAGTCGCCAGCCTTCTCCCTTGCTTGTGCAATGATCAAATAATCATGGTTATTTTATATGGGACTGCCCAATTAGGTAGTAGTACCATCGGTAGTAGTTCCGTCGGTAGTAGTTCCATCAGTGGTTTCATCCGCATCCGGTTCTACAACCTGAGCCAACATAGCAGCTATTTCACCACGGGTAATGGAACTATTAGGATTAAATTTGCCACCCGGACTTCCAGCTATGATGCCCGCTTGCTGCAGAGCAACCAGGTAGCCAAGGTCTTCCCCACTCAAATATCCAACATCTGAAAATGGGAGTTCGTCATTGAAAGATGGTTCCAGGTTTAATGCTTTGGCCAGCATTACCGCACATTGAGCACGATTGGCCTGAACCTGGCTGTGGAAACGGTTAAGATTAACAATTCCCATAGCTCCGGCCTGTTTAAAAGATTCTTTGGCCCAGGCAGGCATTTGATCACTTTCTGTTTCCTCAGTGCTCTCCTGATCGCTGGTATCTTCATCTATTGCTTCGTTATCCGTAGTATTTTCGTCGGTTGTTTCTTGATCGATTGTTACTTCTGTAACCTGTTCGTCCGTACCAACGAGTTCCGCCATTTTTACCATTATTACTACAGCTTCAGCGTTGGTTACTGAATTATCCGGTTTGAAACTTCCATCCGGATAGCCATTGACAATGCCCAGGGATTTCGCAATTTTTATGGACTTTGATGCCCAATGGCCGGTTGTGTCAGAAGAATCCGTTGTTGAAATATCTTTATTGGCCAAAGCGGTTTGGGCCTTTTCTTTAGCGGTTTTTAGATTCTCAGTGTTTTGGGTATTACCGGTATTGTTATTACTATTGACGCCTTTATTTCCATTATTGGAGTTGACTGCGTTTTTTGAGGTAGAATCCCCTTTAACACTTGAGGAAATAGAGCTTTTTCCTCCAGCCTGACTCCCGCTATTACCATTACCGCCACTGCCGGAGCCGCCACCACCTCCTTTAGCCAAGACAGGAGTAGCAGTCATTGTCAACATGAACATAAGGGTCATTAATGCAGTTAATAATCTTTTCAATTAAACGGCCTCCCTTCCGAAGATTTAAACTCCTTCTATGTTTATACCACTTATTACCTTTATCCGCCATTGTAGGTTTGTCCCGTTTTATTTGGGACTATTATCCTTTATTGTTGGGAATTTATCATCAGTTTTAGTGCCAAGCTGGATCCAAACAACAAGAAAGTCTTTATCTTTTCTATGTTGCGTAGGCAGAAAAAATAAAAGAGGCTGGCGTAATCAGTAAATGACATAGCCAGCCCTTTTATTTGTTAAAGTCAAACCCTATTATACAAGTAATCTGACCCGAAGTTCTTCGGGAACCTCTACAGCTTCTTTCGAAAAGCCCTCAAAAAACTTACCACAATCATCCAACAACCCCCTTAATAATCTTTATCTACGGTTGATGGATTTCAAAATCCCGAACGTGAGCCTGACTCTAACCTACATGCTGGCCAGGGTAATCCTGGGCCATACGCTCAAGTATTCTGCCAGCAATTCTGCTCTCTGCTCTCTGCCTGACTCCACGCTTTCCGACTCTATACCCGGGTTGCCAGTACCCAGGGTATAGCGGGGCCAGGGGGCGAAAGCGGCATGAGAAACGGGCTCACCGCTCTGATCGGTATTGACCGTGCCCATTGTGACTCTGGGCCACAAATCCATCAGACCTTCTAGCGCCGCGCGGGCATTACCCACCGTGTCTTCAACCATCCATTCCACCGGTGTACCCATAGTAACCCGCGGCCAATACGGACTCCCAACGTTATTCGTGACAACTCTCAGCACCTGGGCAGTGCTCGCCTGCCCTTGTTCCTTTAAGACCATTGCCATGTCAATTCCTCCTTATCGCTATTAATCAAGCTAAGGGTGACATGTGGTCGTTGGAGCCCTTCTATGAAGCTGTAAAGGTCCGATTTACTCTTAACAATAAGTTACTCCATCCGCCAGAGCCCGTCTAACGGCAAAAACAAAGAAAGGAGCCGCTCCCGGCCCGCCTATCTTTTTGAACCTTGTTTAAAGTTGGCATGCTTATTGCAACTCCCTTTTTCGCCCCTCTGGGAATTACTGTATTGCCTGCCGGGATTCCCCCCAACTTCCCGGATCAGCTTTTCAAAGCCCTTCGGTATTACAGGTATACAACTGCGGCCAGTACCAACAGGTGAAATACTTGATCGATTACAATATTGAGCCACGGTACATCGGTAGTCCGGTTGATGGTTTTCGTCCACCAGCTCGTAAACGAGCGCTGGTCAATGATGAAATGGCTGATTAATATAATAGCTGCCGCCAGCGGTCGGATTCCCCCGGCCAGCCAGGAAAAGACATATACAGCCAGAGTGTATACCATGCTGTGAACCAGGCGGGGCAAGATTTTCCGTTTTTTATTATCAGCCATCCAGCGGGTCTGGAAGAGGAAGTCGCCTACCAAATGGCCTAAAAATAACGCTTCAAAAAGGGTCATTCCGATATCCTTTCCTGCCAATTATATTGCCAATCCACTTTTTAGTTGCTTTTCCTTTTAATTTCATAATTAAACAAGGCATTTCTATTTTCCTGTTCTTCTTCCCCGTCCTCAGGGTGTTAACCTATTTTACATCAAACCTATCCTCCCCCAGTAAGGCACGGAGAAGGAGATAGACAGGAGGATTACAGCGACCTGAGAATAAGCAAACTTGATGGTCTGGCTATGATAAAAAATTCTATCTTCGCTCCCTGCTGCCAGACTGCCATAAATCGTACTTTGATAAGGCAAAAACCAGGGATTACTGGAAATGAGAATAACCAGGGCAATTATCAGTGGGTCAACCCCAATCAGGGAACCGACCTGGGTGAGGGTCAAGGTGCTAATAACCAGAGCCGGTATCAGGGGAAGGGCGAAACGCAGCAGGTGAACCGTTACGGCTGTGACTAATAGAAATACCAACTGGTGGTTGGACAAAGCCAGCACCAGGGGCGAGGCATTCTGGGCCAGGACCTCGATAAGCCCGCTCTTTTGCATTATGGCTCCAAAGCCTATTAATGATCCGAAAGATATGAGCCGGTTCCAGTCTATATCCCGGCGCACCGAATCTTCGTTGATTACAGTGGTGGCAAACAAGAGAAGGAAAGCCAGCATAGCCATCCAGGCGCTGTTTATATGGTGCCAGGGCTGGGTTAGAACTCCCAGCAAGTAGATCGCCGCTACTATCAGGGAAACGATCTCTTTGGCTGACAACGGTCCCAGGATATTGAGCTGGCTTCTGATAATCTCCCTATCAAAAGAAATTTTCTCCCGATAAAGAAGCAGCAAGGTTAGCCAGGAAAATATAAAGTAAAAAATAGCTAACGGTAGAGCGGCCTTGAACCACAACCCCCAGCTCACTACCGCCGCCGTTTGCCTGGGTAACAACCCAAAGACGAGCAGACAGGCGGTGGTCCCGTTCATGAACAGGAACGACATCTGACCAAAGCCCAGCATACAGGCCATAGCTACCCCCACGGCACCACGGCTGCAATCTTTAAGGCCGAATGTTTCAATAAGGTCTAAAGCCAGAGAACCGGCCAGGGCGGTGCGACCGTCAGCCGATGGAATAACCGGGGTCAGCAATACCCCGGTCACAGCCAAAGCCATGGTCTGATTGGCAAAATGGGGTGAAAATTTACTGGTCATCCACAGAGCCGCTCTAAAAAGCAACCCGGTGTTGGCCATGGCTGCAGCCATGGCCAGTACTCCCAGGACCAGGAACCAGGAGGTGCTGGAGAATCCTGAAAAAGCCAGTTGGGTATCAGATATTCCCAATACTACTGCAATTACCGGCAGAGCCAGGGCGATTACGTTAAAAGACAGCGCGTTGGTGCTCCATCCTACAACCGCCAACCAAAGTAATACAACCAGCATTACCTGGTCGCAGGTCAATCCCACCTTGCGCAACATACATATAAGTCCGCCTGAAAACAATACCATAAGCATGGTTAGGAAACCCGAACGCGACAATAATGTGCCTCTTAAATGTATGAGAATCAGGTCCAGTCCGGTCGGTGAAGGGGTGTAGTCAAGCGTCGTGGCGGCATCCATTCCCTCTTCAGAAAAAGCAAGTCTGGACTGTTTGTCAGATACCGCATCCTCGTTGCTGGAAACAAGTCGCTGGGATAATATCTTGTTAAGATGTATAGATAGGAAATGATGTTTTTCCATAAGCCGCTCAAAACGCTTACGGGACAGCTTTAAGGCCTTTAGCTCGCTTTGGGCCTGAACACTAGCCGAACGCGGCGCCCCGGTTAAAAGAGCCATCTCTCCCAGGCACTCATACTGACCGATAATCGCCAGCTGGTGCTCATCGCCATTTTCACTGAAGGTAAAAACGCGGGCCTGCCCCTGGGTAATAATGATCAGAGAATCGCCTTTATCGCCCTTATTAAAAATTATTTCACCGGGATGAAAATACAGTTCTTCCAATTCCGGAACCAGTTTGGCCATTTCAATACGATCCAATTGGGAAAAAAACTCAATGTTTCTTAAGATAGCTTCATAACCCGGCAACTTTCTTCACCTCATCCGTGGGATCAATAGACATCAGGAGTTTCTGGCTTTGGTTCAGGCTCCAGGGTATATAGCTTGACATTGTGTTTCAAACCGCGCACCGGCACGTCACCTAAATACTTTGTAGTCCAGCCAGCCGGGAGCTTCTGCAAAAGAGCATAAGTTTCCCCACTGAAGACCAGGCTCTTATTCAGGTCCTTGTTGAGCCCTTCCAGCCGGGAAGCCAGGTTTACATTCTCTCCGATGATAGTATATTCCAATCGCTTGGGGCTGCCTATATTTCCCACTACCACCGTCCCGGAGTGAACCCCGAGGCCGATTTTCATTTTAGCTTCTCCGCGGTCCTCCCAGTCCTGGTTTAATCTTTCCACCGTATCCAGCATCTCCACCGCCGCCGCCAGCGCCTGTCCGGAATGGTCGGGGAGCTGCACGGGTGCTCCGAAATAGGCCAGCAGTCCATCTCCCAAATATTTATCCAGGGTGCCCCCGTAGCGGAAAACTATTTCGGTCATAGCCGTGAAGTATTCATTCAGGCGGGCAACCACCTCCTGGGCGGGACGCCCTTCGCTGTACGCGGTAAATCCCCTTATATCGGAAAACAGTATGCTTATCTCCTGGCTGAGACCGCCGAGCTCCACCGGATTTTCTTGCTGTAAAAGGCTGTCTACAACGGCCGGAGAAACATAGCGGCTAAACGTATTACGAATGCGGCGCTTCTCCAGATTGGTTCTCACTATGCTTTCCACTGTATTGCCGGTATAAGTGGCGGCGATAATGAGGAGCGGAGAGGCCAGGTTCAACCAGTAATGCCCTTTAAGCCAGGTCGAATAGGCCAGAAGCGATAAGCCCAGGGCTAATGTTGCGGTCAAAATAAAAGCCTTCCAGGGGGAATGGCTGCGGCTGCTCTCCATAACCAGCACCCATACCGCTAGCAATATTATTATGTTCAGATAACCGGGCGCCCGACGAAAGAAAGACCCGGTTAAAAAGGATTTCACGGCACTGGCGTGAATCTCCACCCCGGGCACGGGCAGGGCCTGGGCGAGAAGCATGTTCCCTCTGGTATAGGGATTATCGAAGTAGTCTTTTTCGGCCGGTGAAGTAGGTCCAACCAGCACTATCTTATCCTTTAGCTCCCGGGCGGGCACTTGTCCGTTTAAAACGTCGATATAACTATAGGTGGGAAAGGTCTGCCCCGGCCCCCAAAAATTGAGATAGGCCTGGTTTCTATTTTCCACCGGTACTTTTAGATCTCCAACTATCAACTGTCCCTCCCGCAGGGATAGTTGCTCAGGTCTAATCCCCTGTGCAGCCATTAGGACAGCCAGGCTGAAGGAAGGATATATTTTCTCTTTGGTCTGGGGATAAAAGAGAGCGGTCTTGCGGACCGTATTGCCCTTGTCGGCTGCCATATTGATAAAACCCACCCCGGAACAGGCCCGGGCCAGAATATCGATGGGCGGTTTGATGCGAACCAGGTAGCTTCCTTCTCCGTTCGGCTCATAGGTGAACATGGAGCTAAGCACCACATGCCCCTGTTCTTTTATGGCAGCCGCCAGGGCCTGATCACTATCTTTTTCCCGGTTTGTGTCAAAGAGGATATCGAATGCCACCAATCGTGACGATTGCAGCTGCTGAAGAAACCGTACGTGAACATCCCGCCCCCAGGGCAGAGGCCCCAACTGGGAAATGGATTTTTCATCCATACCTACCAACACGATTTCCTGGCCCGGGTCCTGGCTGCCATGCAAGGTGAACCAATGGTCATAAATGTTCAATTCGGCGTTTTCCCACCATCCCAGGAGACTCGGGATCAAAATCAGCAGCCCCATAATCAGGCCAACAAGATGTTTCTTCAATGATAAGCTCTTCATAATAAACATTACGTCTCAAACCTCATTTTTTTATGCCTATGAAATCCTTTCGGTCAAATTATGATTTTCGGCTGATCTTGAATATATATGTTGGGACATATTTATTTAAAAATTGATTTATTATTGCTTTGGCTTCAGCCGCAGTGACTTGTTCTCCGGGCATAAAATCGTTGTTTTGATTATATGCCCCCATGATTCCATATTGGCTGGCCACCGCTACCGCTCCTCGCGCCCAGGAAGCTATATCCCCGTCGTCATTGAAACCGGGCGCACTGTTCTGGCTGTTCTGGCCGTTCTGGGCCTCCTTTTGCCGCCCCAGGACCCCTACCAGGATTACGGCCAGTTCTTCCCTGGTAATCGCATCGTCCGGACGGAATGAACCACTGCCCCTGCTTATCGCTCCGCTGTGCACAGCTGCCTCAATATAGTCATAATCCGGGCTGCCAGGCTGAACATCACTAAAATACGGTGTTGCAGGGTGGTAGGACGGCAGGTTGAGTCCGGCCGCCAGTATGGCCATAGTTTCGCCGCGGGTTATGGGTCCCACTTTTATAACCAGGGCTGACGTGGTGACCGCACTCCAAACACCATTGTCACCGTCGTATACCGCAGCTTTAACATCAGCGCTCTCGCCGACTTTGAAAGGCGTATTATAACTTATAGCCTGGCGATTGGTTGTAGGATCACTGCCGTCGCAAGTGTAAAACGCACTGGCCCCCGGGGCTATATTGGTAATTGAAACAGTCTGCTCCTGGTCAAAGAATCCTCCGTCCGGGGTTATGACCGGGGCAGGCGGTTGCAGAATTTTCGGCGGAGCCTTGACCGGAGGGATGATTACGTTAACCAGTTCCGGTTTCGTTGTTTTACTACCACCACCGCCGCCTCCTCCACCTCCGCCCTGCGGGGTGGCAATTATGATTACCGTATAGGCGGCCGTCTTACCGTTGACGGTAATCGTCAACGTCTGGCTGGCAGCCGGTACGCTGCTGTCGAATCCGGTGACGTTGGAAGGTGCAATATTCTGCACATTTGTGCTGCCATCTGAATAGGTGCCGGTTACTTCCAGGCCGCTAATGTCCAGAGTCTGGCCTACATAGTAGCTCAGCTTGGCAGCTGGTCTGGTTATAGCAATGTTCGTTAGGGCCGAGGCAGGGCTGTTGTTGGTTACCGCCCGGTTGCTGAATGCAGCCAGGATGCCGCCGTCGGCTGAAATTACGGGCCCCGGGGTATAAGATACGGTTACGGTTTGACCTGACACTATCGGGGTGCCCAGGGTCAATTCCAGGGTTGTTGTATTAGTGCCCCTGGCTACTCCGGTTACAGGATCACCGGCCCCGTTGACAGAAACCGTGAATCCTGCCGGAGCAGCCGGGGGTGGGGTCATCATGTCTTTATCAAAAGTGATAATAATTTTGGTTCCGCCGCTGCTGGTGGCGGCGCTTAAAAATACCGGGGCTGCCGCCGGTGCCGCTCTATTTATCGTAATTGTATAGGTCTTGGTGGTCGTTCCATTCTGACCGGTTACCACTACCGCGATCGTGTTAACTCCGGCATTCAATTGAATATTGCCGGAAGCGGCACCACTGTTTACCGTTGTTCCGTTGACTTTTACCGTGGCATGGCTTTCGTTAACAGTCGGGGTTATGGTGGTTGTGGTTACACCGTCGGCCACGTTTACCGTGTAGACGGTTGCATTTGAATCGAACGTTTCGTTAAAGCTGCCCGCGCTTACGACCAGGTTCGATAAGGTTGCGTCATTGCTTCCGGAATTAACCGGGATTGATTTTGTAATTTTCTTAATGGCATTGTTTTCAGTATCGGCTACGTAAATATTGCCGCTGTTGTCCACCGCTACGCCATTAGGAAAATTGAAGCCCGAATCCAGGGTTGCAATACTTGAGCCCAGGGTCAGGATATCGCTGCCGTTGGGATTCATTCTCTTGATGACGCTGTGACTAGCATCCGCCACGTAAATGTTGCCGCTGCTATCAACCGCTACTCCATGAGGATAAGCGAAGCCCGAGCCCAGGGGGGTGATACTGTTATCGTTGGGATTCAGTTTTTTGACGGCGTTGTTATCGGTATCCGCCACGTAAATATTGCCGCTGTTATCCACCGCTATTCCATACGGACGATTGAAGTCAGAGCTACTAAGGTATGTAACGGTGTTATTATTGGGATTTATTTTTAGGATGGTGTTGTTTAAAACACACGACACGTAAATATTGCCGCTGCCATCCAACGCTACCCCCGACGGACGAGAGAAACCCGTACCCAGGATTGTGATACTGTTGTCGTTGGGATTTATTTTGTTTATGGCGCCGTTAACATATTCCGCCACGTAAATATTGCCGCTGCTGTCCACCGCTACGCCATAAGGTGTATCAATTGAAAAGGTTTTGATAACGTTCCCGCCGGAATCCATTTTTTTAACGGCGTCGTTGCCAGTATCCGACACGTAAATATTCCCGCTGCCGTCCACCGCTACACCTTCAGGCTCATTGAAACCTGAGCCCAGGATTGTGAATGTATAGGTGACCGGATCGACTATACAGATAACCGTCCAGTTTTGGGTTGAGCCGTCCTGAGCCGTTACGGTATAGGTTACCGGATTGCTGAAGTCCTGAACCGTCCCGGAGGCTGGTGCCACGGTGGCGTTGGCCGATAACGTTATGGCCGGTGCCAGTGCGCTCACATCGCTTCCGTTGGGCATATGGAAAGTTGCCGTGTGATTGGTCGGGTGTATGTAGGTTGAAGATCCCACCTGCCCCGATACTGTAAGGGCAGTAATGTCCTTGTCAGTCGCGACCGGATTGGCGGATGCTGTAATTTTCTTAATGATGCGATTGCCGGTATCCGCAATATAAATATTGTCATCACAGTCCACCGCTACTCCACAAGGGCCATCGAAACCTGACCCCAGGGGTGTAATGTGGTTGCCGCTTGAATCCATGCTTTTGACGGCGTTGTTATCGGTATCCGCCACGTAAATATTGCCGCTGCTGTCCACCGCTACGCCTTGGGGACGCTGAAAACCCGAGCCCAGGGGTGTAATATTGTTGCCGCTGGAATCCATTCTCTTGACGGCGCTGTTCATAGTGTCCGCAACGTAAATATTACCGCTGCTGTCCACCGCTACGCCTTCGGGACGCTGAAAACCTGAGCCCAGGGGTGTGACATTGTTGCCGCTGGAATCCATTCTCTTGACGGCGCTGTTCCAGGTATCCGCCACATAAATATTGCCACTGCTGTCCACTGCAACGCCATGCGGCTCACGAAAGCCGGAGCCCAGGGGCACAATATTGTTCCCGCTGGAGTCCATTCTCTTGATGGAGTTGTTATGAGTATCTGCCACGTAAATATTGCCGCTGTTGTCTACGGCTACGCCATGCGGCTCACTGAAGCCTGAGCCCAGAGTTACAACATTGTTGCCGTTGGAATCCATTCTGATAATGGCGCTGTCCCAATAATCCGCTATGTAAATATTGCCGCTGTTGTCCACCGCGATGCTGCTAGGCGTATCGATGCTTGGGCCAATGGTGGTGACAGGCGGGTCAACTATACAGGCAGCCGTCCAATTCTGGGCCGAGCCGTCCTGGGCGGTTACGGTGTAGGTTACCGGACTGCCGAAATCCCGAACCGTTCCGGATGTTGGCGATACGGTGGCATTGGCCGATACCGTTATCGCCGGTGCCAGTGCGCTTACATCGGCCCCACCGGGCATGTGGAAGCTTACCGTGTGGTTGGTCGTGTCTATGTCGGAAGCCCCCACCTGGCCTGGTACGATAAAGGCGGTTATGTCTTTTGTAGATTTCGTAATTTTCTTAATGGCGTTGTTGCCATAATCCGCCACATAAATATTGCCGCTGCTGTCAACCGCTACACCAATAGGATTACTGAAGCCTGAACCTAGAATGCTTATGTTGCCACTGGAATCTATTTTCTTAACAGCGTCATTACCAGTATCCGCCACGTAAATGTTGCCGCTGCTATCCACCGCTACGCCGCAAGGCCAGGTGAAACCTGAGCCCAGGGGGGTGATATGCCCGCTAGGGTCAACTCTCTTGACGGCGTGATCAGCATCGTCCGCTACGTAAATATTGCCGCTGCTGTCCACCGCTACACCAATAGGATCATTGAAGCCTGATCCCTGGGGAGTGATATTGTTTCCACTCGAATCCATTTTTTTGATGGCCTTGTTGCCAGTATCCCCTACGTAAATATTGCCGCTGCTGTCCACCGCCACACCCGATGGATTAGAGAAACCTGTACCCAGGGGTATGATACTGTTATCGTTGGAATTTATTTTTTTGACGGCGCTGTTGCCGGTATCCGCCACGTAAATATTGCCGCTGCTGTCCACCGCCACACCTGACGGATTAGAGAAACCTGTACCCAGGGGGGTGATACTGTTATCGTTTGAATTTATTTTCTTGACGGCGCTGTTGCCAGTATCCGCCACGTAAATATTACCGCTGCTGTCCACTGCCAAGCCGCAAGGCTCATTGAAGCCCGAACTCAGGGTTGTGACTATATAGATACTCGAAGGGGGGTCAACTATGCAGGCAAATATCCAATTCTGGGACGAGCCATCCTGGGCTGTTACGGTATAGGTGACCGGACTGCTGAAGTCCTGAGCCGTTCCGGATGTTGGCGTCACGGTGGCATTCGCCGATACCGTTATCGTTGGTGCCAGTGCGCTCACGCTGGCTCCATTTGGCATGTGGAAGCTTACCGTGTGGTTGGTAGAGTCTATGGTTGAGGATCCCACCTGGCCCGGTACGGTAAAGGCGGTGATATCTTTGGCGCTGCTTTGATATGTAAACATATCGCCGGGGCCAGGTGCACTTGTCCCGCCCGGCGTGGTTACGGTCACGTCCACCTGACCGGTTCCGGCAGGAGAGGTTACGGTTATGGAGGTATCACTGACCACGATTAAATTAGTGCCGTCATTGCTGCCAAACTTTACGCTGCTGGCCCCCGTGAAGCTGGTTCCGGTTATGGTTACTGATGTTCCCCCTGCTTCCGGGCCGTTGTTGGGCGAAATTCCACTTACGGCAGGAATCGTTGCCAACTGGTTCCATTGGGCATACAGAATAATATTGCTCGTGATATTGAAGGTTGCCCCCGCCTGGTAGCTGGTGCCGCTTCCATTGGCGGCCGTGTTCCATCCCGCGAAGTCATACCCGCTTTTAGTAAGTCCGCCGCTGTTCCCCAAAACGCTTACCGTGGCTCCGCTCTGGTAGGGGCTGCTGATGTCCGCGGGGGCTGTTCCCCCGTCATTCCCGTTGCCGTCATAGGCTACCGTATAGGTAGCGGCTGGTGGTGCCGACAGGTTCCACACGGCATATAAGGTGACATTGTCAGCGATGGTGAAGGTTGCTCCTTCCCCGTAGCTGGTGCCGCTGCCGTCGGCAGCCGTGTTCCAGCCCGCGAAGTCATACCCCCCTTTAGTAAGTCCGCCGCTGTTCCCCAAAACGCTTACCGTGGCTCCACTCTGGTAGGGGCTGCTGCTGTCCGCGGGGGCTGTTCCCCCGTCATTCCCGTTGCCGTCATAGCTTACCGTTAAGTAGCCTGCGAGTGGCGGCTGGTTCCACACGGCATATAAGGTGACATCGCCGGTGATGGTGAAGGTTGCTCCTTCCCCGTAGCTGGTGCCGCTGCCGTCAGCAGCCGTGTTCCAGCCCACGAAGTCATACCCGCTTTTAGTAAGTCCGCCGCTGTTCCCTAAAACGGTTACCGCGGCGCCGCTCTGGTAGGGGCTGCTGCTGTCCGTGGGGGCTGTTCCTCCATCATTCCCGTTGCCGTCATAGGCTACCGTATAATTTGGGGCAGCCATAACCGGGCCGCCCGGGACAAGGAGCAAAACGGCTAAAAACAGCAAGGCCAGCATCCCTGACCAGGGTTTTAGCAGGGTTCGATTATACGGCCGGTTTCCCGGCTGGTAAAACAACTTCATCATATTAACTAAACCAACTCCCCTCAGTGGCTGCTTATCTATGCCAATACACAATAAAATAGTATCCTTATTCACGGATCAATGACCCATGACCTGAAAGGGCGCAAACCTCCTCAACAATGCCTCGGGCATGGCTATCAAAGGCTGCTGCCCCCCACTACGAATATGTTGTTCCAGGGGTCTATAGCCAGCCCCTGAGGGTACTCAAAATGCCCATCCGAAGTCTGGGAGGTGAAATCCCAGGCGGCTATAAAGCCCCCGTTGGAATCGAACTCCTGAACGCGCCGGTTGCCAGCGTCAGCCACATACACGTTTCCGTCCGTATCCAGGGCGATGCCTTCCGGGGTGTTAAGCTGCCCCTGACTGCTGCCGGCCGCTCCCCATTGGCTCAGAAAATTCCCGTTTGAATCATATTTTAGAATCCGGTTGCTGCCTGCATCGCTGACATACACCATTCCCGCTGTATCAACGGCAATCCCCCTGATATTCTGGAACTGACCGCTGCCCCATTCGGTCACAAACACGCCACTGTTATCGAATTTTTCTATCCGGCTGCCGTTCTGATTGACTACATATACGTCGCCCTCGGCATCTACTGCCAATCCGGTGGGACTGTTCAATTTCCCGCCACCCCATTTGCCCATAAATACGCCGGAGTTGTTAAAAACCTCAATCCGGTTGTTGCCCTGATCGACAACGTAAACTTTTCCGGAGGAATCCACGGCCACTCCCTGGGGTATGTCAAACTGCCCGTCGCCGTTGCCATATCCGCCCCAATGAGCAATCAGATTGCCTCCGGCATCGAATTTATCCACCAGGTTGTTGGATGGTTCGCTGCTGTATATATTGCCATCCTGGTCGGAGGCTATATAATGGAAGTCAAGATCCAGGGCACCGATGACAGTCCATTGCGCCGTGCTGGTAGAGGGAACCGCCTTACCGCTCAGCTTGTTATAACTGTCGATTATACTGATGATGATCTCCTGAAGCTGGCCGGGGGTACTGGGAACGGGCAGGAATGATGCGCCGCCGGCTCCTGAAGCACTCCTCATATTTAGAGGGGCATTCTGCTGTATGGCGCTCAATATGTCGGTAAGCCAGCTGCCTACCAGGGACCATTCCTGCCTTTCCTGCAAAGGCATGGGACAGGGAGCCTGGGGGTCCTGATTGGGGCCCTTTATCTCCGTGTAATTATCGGGGTTAAATACGTATACTCTTTTACCATTGGCCCTCACTTCCACCCGGCCGTCCAATACGCTTGCCGTGTTTATGGAAGAGCTTGCGGAATTGGACCATATAGTCCCCCGTATACCGGCTACGCCCCAGGGCATATCCACGGTGAGCCGTTCCCGGGATTCATAAGCTTCTTCCCACCAGGGCAGTTCCCCTTCATAGTAGGCATCACCGCTCTCAACCAGCTCGTCGGCTAAGGCTGTCAGCATCCGCCCGGTCACGAGCGAGTCGGGCTTTATCTGATTCTTATCTATCAAGCCAGCCATCCTCGTTGAGCACAGCCTAACTTCGGGTTGATATAATGTCGTCCGGCTCCTGCCCTGTTCCAATCTAATATCCTGACTATGAGCCTTACTATTGCTGGTCAATTGGGCTGACATACCATTGGAAGTCGGCTGAGTCCGGGGATAGAAATAGTCCTGGGCCATGCATCCAAAGATACGGCCCTGGTCCAATTTGATTTCCAGGCCGTCAATCATGATCCCGACAGAACCGTCGCGCTTGATATAAGATTGGCCGCCGGCCTTGATTATTTCCAGTTTGGTGTTTTCCTTGAGGAGGATGCTGGAGCCGTCGGGGAAATCCAGCCTGGCTTCCCCGTCATTTCCAGTCTGTATAATCGATCCGGCCGGGCAAGGCAGGGAAGTAGCAATCCTTTTTGTACCTTCCCTGCCGGTTTGCAAATCAACCGTTCCATGCAGACGTTCCAGAGTTGCCAAGAACGCCGCCTTCCTGAGATCGGGGGCCAGGTTCAGAACCAGAACCAGACTGCGTGCCACCTGGGCCCTGGTGGCCGGACTGTCCGGTTCAAAATGGCTGGGGTCTACCGGCTCCATTATTCCAGAATTCAAGCTGGCAGCCACCGGCTGGCAGGCCCAGAAACTTGGATCTACATCCTGGATCTCCCCGGGCAAAAATGCTCCATTAAGGGTGGACGATGTCAGGCGCAGCAGCAAAGCGGCGCACTGAGCCCGGGTTACCGGATCTTCGGGCCGGAAGCTTCCATCCGGGTAGCCGGCCAGGATGCCGTTCTGCACCATGGTTGTTATATAGGGATAAGCCCAGTGGTCGGGGCCCAGGTCATTGAACGTGGATCCCGCAGGCTGAACCGGGCTTAGATTTTTGGCTTTATATATCAGAACGGCCATTTGCGCCCGGGTGAGGTTTTGCTCACCATGAAAAGCCCCATCGGGAAAACCCTTCATTATATCCTTATGGTTCAAATAGACCGCATAAGGATAGATGTGGTCGCTTTCTCCTATATCTGTAAAGAATACACCAGGGGAAGCTGGAGCGGGCGTAGTGGCCATAGCCGGATTAATGGCATGCCCCCAGGAAATTAAAGAAAGGCTTACTATAGTTGTTATCAGGACTACGGCCAGGGGTATAAACCCCACCCCACGCTTCTTCATTCTTTTTCTTTCCCCCTGTTCTAAAATTGGGCGCCTTAACCCGAAAGAAAAATATCCGATTCGGATAAAAACGGCTTTTCACATACTTTCCAGAAGAATTGCACGTCATAAAAAGTTGAAAACGCATAAAACCATTGGAAATAGTATAAGAAAGGAACAAAAAGTTTCGATGATATTACCATGAAATTATGTCATAATTTTAATTAAATGGGAGGGGCGGTAATGAAAGGGGTTCTTGTTAATAGGAGCAAGCTGCATATGCCGCAGGCCCCGCGCTCTATGATAGCCTCGGAGCGCTTGCGCGGACTGAGCAGCCGGCTGGGTTCTGGCCAACAGCTGGTGCTGGTTACGGCTCCGGCTGGCTACGGGAAGACTACCCTGCTGGTTTATACCCTGAGTCAGCAGCAGGCCAACGGGGACAGGGTTTGCTGGTACCGGCTGGATAGAGAAGATATGGATCTGAGCTGCTTTTATTCCCATCTGGTGGAGATGCTTTTTCCCGCCGGGGAAGGGATGTGGGAGGAAGCCCGCAGCCACTGGTTCGACTGTGGGGATGTTTTTAGCCAGTACCCCTATTTGAACGCTCTATTCTGCCAGGAACTCTGGGCTTTTCATAACCGCTTTCCCCAGCAAAGAAGCTGCCTGGTCTTCGATGACTTCCATGAGATCCTGCCTGCAGCGGAAATCAGAGAGACCATTCAATATATAATAAACAACCTGCCTGACAACTTTACTGTCCTGGTGAGCAGCCGCAGTGATACCGGATTGATTTATGGCAGACCGGGGATGCCAAATAATGTAATGAAAATTACCCCTGATGATTTGACTTTTACCAGGGAAGAGGTGGGCGGCCTGCTGGAGCATAGATATGGGAGCAGCCTTCCGGCCGGCTTGCCGGAACAGATGATAGTGCAGACGGAAGGCTGGGCGGCTGCCATAGTTCTGATCTGCCAGGTGCTGGATCTCAGCGATGCTTCCCAGACGATGAATATTCCAGTAAGTCCTGACCGCCAGGAACTGCTATTTAATTATATCGTCCAGGAAGTACTGGCCAACCTGGACCGCAGTCTTTTGGAATTCCTGGTGAAAAGCGCCCTCTTTAAGGACTTTACCGGGGCTGAAGCCAAAAACATTCTGAACGAAGAACAAACTGCTCAGCTCCTGGAAGCATGTGAACAAAAGGGGTTATTTCTGCAAAAAATCACCGGTGAAGAGACGACCTACCGTTTTCATTCCCTGTTTCGGGAGGCTTTGCACAAAATTCAGCCCCGGTGCTTGTCCCCCGAAGAGCTAAACCAGTACCATCTTAAAATCGCCGATTACTATATTCAACACCAAGTTTTTGACCGGGCCATCGAGCATTTCATAGCCTGCGGCGATGTGGAGGCGGCGGTGCAACTCGTAACCAGGGAAAGCGCCCATCTGATCGCTCTTCAAGCAATTGCCCAGCTGCGGGTTTGGTTGGGTCTACTGCCTGCCGAAGCGGTAATGAATAACGGTATTCTTCTGTTTTTCAAATCCTTCGTCGATCTTCAAACCGACCCGGAGAAAGCGTATATGGACTTAAAACAGGCAGCAGCCATTTTTGAGCAGTCCGGCGAATTCATCCTGCAGGTTGCTGCCTTGACCGCCATGTGTCATATATTTGTCCAGCGCAACCTGGCAGAGGAACAAGCTGAAATTGTAAAACAGATAATAGTGCTGTTCGAATCGGTTAATGATCAATCATATATGCTGGGATGTCAGGTTTTTAAAATTTCTCTCGCATTTATTGAGGATAAATACCGCGAGGCTACTCAGATACTCGATCTTATAAAAGGGTATGAGCTGATCTATGAGTGGCGGTGGACCGCCCTGTTCTACGGTATATTGAGCCATGGCTTTTTAGGAGATCTTAAACCAGCCCACTCGATAGGCCGGGAGCTGATTATGCTTGACGTGGGACAAAATTCGGACCTGCTGGGGCCTTACGGGCTGCTTACCTACTCACTGGTCTTACAGCTTCAGGACGAGTACGACAATAATATTCTTCGTGAATTGTCATCGGTCAGCCAAAAAGCCAACTTTCATTATATTCTGGGAAATGCCAAAAGATTAGAAGCCTTGACCGCTTATCGGAATCACAGCCTGGACACTGCCATCAGCCTGTTGAATGCCGGTACATCTGATTTTGAACAGGTCGGCAATATCGCTTTGGCCTCATTAAATATCCTGACCCGCTGTTTGTGGCTCTCCCCTGTGGAAAACCCGGCAGATAGTTTAGCAGAGGCCCAACAGGCCCTAAAACAACTGTTGAACAGGCCATCCGGTTGGTGCTATCAGGAAATCGGGCTTTCCTTTTTTGGCGCTATAGCCCGGGAAGCGGGAGAATTTAAACTGGCGGAAAAGCATCTCAAAACGGCCCTGGGCAGAAGCAAAAGAAAAGGTGCCAAACAAGTCCTGACCGGTGTATATATGCATTTGGCACAGCTTTACTTTACTACGGGGGATGATATCCGCGGGCAGGAGCACCTGCAATCAGCTCTGGGTCTGGCCGCAAACAACAATTACGTTATGTTCTGGGATCTTCATTTTCCCACCCTGGTGGAAATGGCCGCCCGGGCCTTGAAATACGGCATTCATCCTGAATATGCGTTGATGCTTATCACCCGTTACTATGGGCCGGAAGCGGCTGATGCTTTCTCCCGGGGAGTCATGCAAACACCGCATGCATCCCTCAAGGGTTTTTCAACCGCCTTTCTTTCGAATTATGGCAGCGGGGAACGCGAACCCTCAATCCGGTATCGCATTCAACTCCTGGGCCGGTTCAGCATGGCTGTCAACGGGATTGCCATTCCTGAAAAGGAATGGAAAACTAAAAAAATCGTGGGAATATTGAAATACCTTCTCCTCCATCGAGGCAGGACGGTTTTCAAAAATCATTTAATGGAGGTCTTCTGGCCCGGTACGGAAATGGAAGCAGCGGCCGTTTCGCTGCGGGCGGCTCTCTATGAGCTGAAAAAGGTCCTGAAAAAATATGGCATGCCCGCCGAAGGGAAGGATTCGCTCTTGACTGAAAGAAAAGACCGGTTGAACTTGCCGGCAGGGATCCTGCTGGAAGTGGATTTGGATGAGTTTCGAGCCGGTGCCGAACGGATAAAACAGCTTGCCCATGACGGCAATAATGACGAAGAGAGGAAAATCCTGCTGGAAAGGATAACCGGCCTTTATCAGGGAGCCTTGCTGGAAGAGGACATGTATGAGGACTGGATCGCGGAAGATCGAAAAGCCGCGCAGGACACGTTCTTCACCGCTGTCCTGGAATTGGCCCGGATTTACCTGCAGGAGAACCAAACCAATAAATCCGAAACATTGTTACTAAGGATTTTGAGAATGGATCCCTATCATGAAGAAGCCTGCCGGTATCTGCTT
>JBEHWI010000026.1:0-41708 GCA_040217815.1 Syntrophomonadaceae bacterium
GATAGTGCTGATCAAAACGGCCATCAGGTTCCAGGGTACCAGGGCCGCGGACAGTTGAACCGAATCGGCTACAACCCGGGAAAGATGGGATGCTTTAAACTGTCGGCTCCAGATGGGCCGCAGGCTGCTGCCGCTTAAAACTACCGGCAGGGATTGATTGCAGGTTAGAACATCCAGCAGGATGCCAAAGCCCATGGCTCTCCATGTGAAGGAGGGGAGGGCGGGCTTTGAACCCAATAGATTCTTAATATAGGGATCTACCAGGCCCGAGTCCATCAGGACTCCGTTAAAAGCTCCTATTTCAATCACAAACAGGGTCATAGGTAGCATGGCGATAAAACCGGTGGAGTGTAAAAATGTCGGACCTGGACCGCTATAGCCTTTAAGCATGTAAGACAACAGGAGCTCCGGATTGACACCCTGAAGGAACACCGCCAATAAAATGCTGACCGCTATTCCCCACAGAAAGGTATTGCGAATTCTCATTCGCAGGCCGATACCCGCGATAAGAGCCAATGGCGCCATGAGCAGCACCGGACTGAGGGTGAAGTATTCGGCCAGGGAGAGAATGTTTTTCACCTGTAAATTGGCTCCTTTCAGGGTCCAATCTATGGCCAGGAAAAAAAACAGGGCGGCAAGAAGCCCAATAATACCGGTAGGAAGCAAAGCTCTAAAATGTTCCCGGGGGGTTATACCGACGGCGGCAGCGAGCATGTTAAAGGTCCCCGACAATGGGGATGAGCGATCCCCTACTACCGCACCCGACACCAGAGCACCGGCCACCATGGGGACCGGGATGTTTAAGGCCTGGGCCATGCCCATTACCGGGATGCCAATAACGGACAGCGTTCCCAGGGTCGTACCCAAGAGCATTGAAGTTATCAAAGTGATGACAAAGGCCGAAGCTAAGAACAGCTGCGGGTAAATGGCTGCGATGCCGAAATCCATCAGAAAAGGTATTACTCCACTGGCCGTCCATGAAGGTATCAACAAGCCTATCAAAGGGAGCAGCCATATAACATCCTCGATCTGCCTGATGCCTCTGAATGCCGATTCTTTTAAATCCGTCCAGGTCATACCCTGAGAGTGGGCAATACCCAGCAGAAAAAGGAGCCCTGGAATGAAACCGGCTGCAAAAGGCCAGTTCTTCCAGGCTGCAGTGCTTGAACCGGCACAGATCAGAACAAGCATGATAAATATCCAGGCTTTACGTAGAGTTGTCGGCTTTTCGAGTTCCATCTATTACCTACAACCTTCAAATATAATAGCTTAGTCTAGCATTTGGGATTAAAAACCACAAGCAGCAGTTGTTTGAATTGACCGGAGATAATTATGGAAAATTAGATTAGTACTCTGTTAAGCCTAATTCTGTGTATCGCTCGTCGAGGGAAATTTTTGCAGGACAAGGCGGAAGAACGAGTAATACTGGACGTATTGCGATTGACGACAACGCAGTCATGCGAAAATTTAACCGACGATGATATATAGAATTAGGTTTAACAGAGTACTACAGACCAACAGCAAAAATGTCTGCAGATACAATGGTTATTGTAATTGCTCATGACAACCGCTATAAATTTAGATAGGATCAGTAAAAGCATTTTAGGTGGTATGGTTTATGAAAGATAAAAGCAATACTGATGTCTACACTGCCTGGCAGGCCTTAATAAATGAAAAGACGGTTGCTGATGACCGGGTTAGAACCGATATTGTACAGTCCTGGTTGAGAAGCAAATTGGTTGACCCCTTCTCCAAACACCACCACCAGCTGCCCAACCGCCTGCTGCAAAGCAAACTGGCGGAAAATGTGCATCTCATTTCCCTGGCCAGACCAGTGATCAAGGAGCTAAGTGAGATTGAGGGCCTTGATTTTGCGGCTTTATCCGACCCCGATGCTTACATCGTCGATATAGCCGGTAAAAGCGAATACTATGAGCTTTTGGGCCTTCGTTATCAGGAGCAGGATGTGGGTACCAATGCCATTGGAACGGCCCTGGCCCTGGACCGGCCTTTTGAAGTAAAGGGCAGCGAGCATTACCGGCAGGTCTATCACACTACCAGCGGAGCGGCTGTACCGGTGCACAACCGGGAATCTATTGTCGGAGTGCTGGCAGCCTATTGTATGACCGGCCCTCTTCCGGCAGGAATTATCCAGGCCCTGAAGCTGGGAGTAAAGGTCATCGAAAACCAGTTTCAATACAAATCGGAGCAATCGCAGATAACGCATATCTATCATAACACCTGTTCTTCTATCATCGACTTTTTCCATGATGGGTTTTTTGTGGTGGATGCCCAGGACAACCTGATCAATGTCAACCAGAGCTGTTGTCAGATGCTGGGTGTGGCCGACCGGGAATCGCTGATCGGAGAATACCTGGGCAACCTGCTGGCCGATGACAATTCGGTCCTGGCCAACCTTTTGTCCAGTGATCCCAATCAATTTGTAAGTAAGTTCTCGTTGAAGGGCCCGGCGGGCATTATACCCTGTTCGCTGGTGCGCCGGCGCATCACCCGCAATCCGGACGGTTCGCAGCAGACGGTGCTGGGCTTTGTCGTTGAAGGTAAAGATGTGGATCCACAAAAACACTCGGCCTTCTCCGGAGCTTATGGAGAAGATGCATCCAGCATAGATAATTTGATTGGCCACAGCGAAAAGTGGAATGAGATAAAAAAGCTGGTATTAAGGGCGGCCCGGGTGTCCTCAAGTGTATTGATTGAGGGGGAAAGCGGGACCGGTAAAGAGCTAGTGGCCCGGGCCATTCACGAAGAAAGCGGACTGAAGGGCCCATTTGTGGCCATCAATTGCGGAGCCATCCCCAAGGAACTGCTGCAGAGCGAATTATTTGGCTATGAAGAAGGAGCCTTCACTGGAGCCCGCAAAGGAGGGGGCATCGGGAAGCTGGAATTGGGTGACGGCGGAACCGTATTCCTGGATGAGATTGGGGAAATGCCTTTTGACATGCAGGTAAACCTGCTCCGTTTTCTGCAGGATAAGATGGTTACCAGGATTGGCAGCTCGGTTTCTAAAAAGGTCGATGTACGAATCATAGCGGCCACCAATCGCAGGCTGAAAAATGAAGTAACCATGGGGCGCTTTCGGGAGGACCTCTATTATAGACTGAACGTGATAGGTATCGAACTGCCTCCGCTCCGGGAGCGGGAGTTGGATATTCCCCCCATAACCCGTTATTTTATTCAAACTATATGCCGCCAGTTTAAGCGCGATGTTGTTTCCATCAGCGACGCGGCTATGCATATGCTCTGCGCCTACCGCTGGCCTGGAAACGTCCGGGAGCTGCGCAATGTCATAGAAAACGCCATCGTTTTTACCGAGGGGAACGTAATCACCGAAGACCTTCTGCCTTCTTACCTGCGCGAGAACTTGACTGTGCCCTTACCGCCTATACCGGAAATTAGGGACGCGGCAGTTCCCAACGATCAGGAACTGCATGGTTTGACTATTGAGGAGGCGCGCAAGAGGAATCAGAAAATAGCCGCTGAACAGGAGCGCAACGAGATATTGCAGCTGCTCGACCAGTACGGCGGAAACGTCAGTCAGGTTGCCCGGCATATGGGGACTTCCCGCAATACCATCTATCGCAAAATGAAAAACTACAAGATAGAAGTTTAGACTGCTCCTGCCCAGGGCAGCTCGTCGAGATGGGTATAATTAAATACCGGAAGGTTAGAGATAGTATGATACCGTTAGAAGCCAGATACCGGATTTGTAACTACCTGTAACGAGGTGTCATTGACGATACAGCAAGGTACAGCAGTGTTACAACTAAGGACACTTTTAATGATGTTTCATTAACGGCGTCATAATACCGATGAACCCTGAAGGGACCGCTTGTTTAGCGGCCTCTTTTTATTTTCTGGTCCTGTCTAATAAGTTGGCACACTTATTGCCTTATATAAGGACAAATTAAAAATATCAGTAAAGCGGATAAAAAGCGAGGGAGGCGATGGATAAACACAAGGAGCACCTTTGACAGCCTTACTATTAGAAAGGACGGATAACATGAGTTTTATGGAAGAGTACAAACAGAAATTGATCACAGCGGAAAAAGCCGCCAGTTTGGTTAAATCCGGAGATTTAGTGGCCTATGGCCATTTTGGATTATTTCCGGCTGCCTTTGATAAAGCACTGGGACAAAGAGCTGGCGAAGAAAGCCTGGTAAACGTAACTATCGATGCCGCATCATCGGTAAGATTCCCCGAGGTTGTAAAAAATGATCCGGACATGAAAACCTTTACCTATTACAGCAATCATTTTAATGGTATGGATCGTAAACTGGGGGATATGAACCGCGTTGCCTATGTACCCACCTCATATCATGAATTGCAAAAAATTCGTTGGGATGCGGACCAGGCTTTTGACAGAAAAAATGTTATGTGCCTCACGACCAGTCCCATGGATTCCCATGGCAATTTCAATTTTGGTATAGCCGCTTCAAATACTTTCGCAACTCTTAAAAACACTGATTTAATCATAGTTGAAGTAAATGAAAAAAACCCCTATTGCATGGGTGGGGCCATGGAATGCATCAATATCAGAGATGTGGATTATATTATTGAAACCGACGAACCGGTATTTACTATGCCTCCCGCTGGTGAACCAACTGAAACCGAGAAGCAGATTGCCGCTCATATTATGCCCATGATTCCCAACCGGGCCTGTTTACAGCTGGGAATTGGCGGGGTGCCCAATACTATCGGCGCATTGATAGCCCAATCCGATATTAAAGATCTGGGTATAAACACGGAGATGTTCTGCGACGCCATGGTGGACATGTATGAAGCCGGCAAGATTACCAACAAATATAAAACCAGGGATGTAGGCCGGAGCAGCTTTACCTTCTGTTTCGGCAACAAGAAAACCCATGAATTTTTGCATAACAACCCCCAGGTTGCAGCTTATGATTGCAACTATACCAACAATCCCAAGAATATTGCGCTTGAGGACAATGTAATCTCCATTAACAACATCATAGAAGTAGATCTTTTTTCCCAGGTTTGTTCAGAATCCAACGGGATCAGGCAGATTTCAGGCACCGGAGGTTCACTCGATTTTCACATTGGCGCCTGGGAATCCAAAGGCGGCAAGGGCATTCTGGCTTTCAACTCAACTTATACCGACAAACAGGGCAAGGTTCGCTCCCGTATTAATCCCTGCCTGCCCCCGGGGGCAATAGTGACTGTCCCGCGGGTGCTGGTTAACTACCTGGTAACTGAGTATGGTGCCGTTAATATGAGAGGCCGTTCGGTTTGGGGCATGGCTGAAGGGGTCATAAGTATTGCCCACCCGGATTTCCGCGATGATCTTATCAAGGCTGCCAAGGAAATGAAAATCTGGTCCCCGACCAACAGGATCCCTTACTAGAAGTGATGTTTCAAGTGTAAAGAAGACAGTGACAGATAATGGAGGGATAAATAGTGGCTTCGAATTTTGCATATAAGAACACCCGCGATTTCAAGTTTATCCTAAAGGAATGGCTCCCCTTGGATAAGGTCCTGGCCTATGACCGTTACCGTGAAAACTACGCGGTGGATGACGTGGATATGATCCTGGACACGGTCTTGAAGATGACCAAGGACGTGGTTGAACCCACCTCGGATGACGGGGAAATCAATCCCATCAAGTTCGAAAACGGGCAGGTTATAATTTCGCCCACGGTTCCCCCGGTGTATAAAAAGCTCATTTCCGAGGGCTGGGGCTGCAGCAACAACGATACCAGCGAAGGCGCGGTGGTTTTGCCCCAGGTGATGATGTTCCCCCTGTGGGAAATGTTCTCGGCCGCCAACCCGGCCTTTGTGCCGCCTTTCCTGGCTATGGCCCAGGGCTCTTCCATGCTTATCAATGAACTGGCTCCGGAAGATATCAAACAGAAGTTTTTGCCCAAGATGTTCTCCGGTGACTACACCGGCACCATGTGTTTGACCGAACCCCAGGCCGGCTCGGACGTCGGGGAAATCAACAGCAAGGCTTATCCGACTGACGATCCCCGGATCTATAAGATCAAAGGGCAGAAGATCTTTATCAGCAACGGCGACAACAACTTCGCGGAAAATATCGTCCACCTCTTCCTGGCCCGGGTGGATGGAGCTAAAGCTGGAACCGGGGGTATATCCCTGTTTGTGGTTCCAAAGTACTGGATTAATGACGACGGCAGCCAGGTGTTCAACGACGTGGCCGCCACCGGAATCGAGCATAAGATGGGCATGCACGGCAACCCCACGGTTTCGCTGAGTTTTGGCGACAACGACCAGTGCCGGGGTTATTTGCTGGGCAGGAACCCTCTGGAGCGCGAAGGCAAAGGCGATGGGATGGCTTTGATGTTCAAGATGATGAACGAAGAGCGCCTGGTCTGTGGGATACTGTCCATCAGCGTGATCGCCAACGCCTACCACAACGCCTATGAATACGCCTGTGCCCGGGTGCAGGGAACCCCCTTTACCAACCCTAAAAAGGGCCGGGTTCCCATCATAGAGCACGAGGATATTAAACGGGCCCTGTTGAGATGCAAGGCCATAACCGAGGCCTGCCGGGCCATAACCTACAAAGGCTATTTCAACATTGACGTCAACCACTGGGATCCGGATCCCGAGGAGAGAAAGAAAGCCGACGACGAGTTGGCGGTCATGATTCCCCTGGCCAAAGCCTATTGCAGCGAAATATCCTGGGACCTGGTGGGGACCGAAGCCCTGCAGATCTACGGCGGCTACGGATATATCTCCGATTATCCCTGTGAGAAGCTGGCCCGGGACACCAAAATCAACACCCTCTATGAAGGAACCACCTATATTCAGGCCATGGACCTGGTAGGCCGGAAGTGGGGCATGGAAAAAGGCGCCGTCTTTGCCCGCTGGATGCAGAGCAATAAGGACTTCTATCAGGCCAACAAAGACGTGGCCGGTTTTGAAAAGGAATTCGCCCAGTTGGGCCGGGCCATCAGCGCCTATGAGGAGATTCAGGCGGCCATGGCCGGCTTTGCAAAAGACAGCGAAAAGCTGGGTCTTATACCCACTTTCGCCAAACGGATTCTTATGGCCACCGCAGAAATGCTGGGTGGCAGGCTGCTCCTGGAGCAGGCCTTGCTTGCTGACCAAAAGGCTAAAGAAATTGGACAAGCCCATTATGACTACAAGTTCTACCAGGGCAAGATTCTCTCGGCCCGCTACTACCTTTTGAACGAAGTTCCCCATGTAGCCAACCTGGCCGAAATTATAAAACTCGCTGATACTTCGGTTCTTACTATTGACAGCGATTGCTTTGAATACTAACTACCCGGGTGTCGGGGGAACGCTTACCGAGCGTCCCCCCGGGCTTCCCGTCAATCAAGAAAGGAGATCCTAAACCATGGAGTTTACACTCAGTAAAGAACAACTCCTGATACAGAAGATGGCCCAGGACTTCAGCGAGAAATATCTGGCGGCGGCGGCCGAGCAGATCGACCGCGAAAACAAGATCCCGGACGAAATAATGAAAGGGCTGGCCGAGCTGGACCTGTTCGGACTCCCCTTCAAAGAAGCCTATGGCGGAGCCGGAGCCGGCTACGATAGCTACGTCCTGGCCATGGAGCAGATCGGCAAGGTCTCCAGCGGACCAGCTATCGCCATCTCGGTGAACTGCCTGGGCCTGGGAGCCATCGACAAATTCGGAACTGAGGAGCAAAAGAAAAAGTACATGACTCCCTGCTGCCAGGGAAGGGAGCTGGCTTCCTTTGCCTTTACCGAACCGGGGACCGGCTCCGATCCCAAACAGATCACCACCACCGCGGTCAAAGACGGGGATTACTATGTAATCAACGGAACCAAACGCTTCATAACCAACGCCGGTCATCCCGGCCCTATGGTGCTCTTTGCCCTGGATGCCGAAAGCGGCAAACCGACCGCCTTTATCGTAGACAAGTTCTGCCCCGGCTACTCCGTATCCAAGCCCTGGAACAAGATAGGCTATCACGGCGGGGACCTGCTGGACGTCTATTTCAAAGACGTAAAGGTGCCGGCCGAAAACGTGCTGGGTAAGATCGGGGGCGGCTTCCCGGTTTTAACCTACGGCATAGCCTTTGGCAAGGTGGGCATAAGCTCTACCGCCCTGGGGGGGATTCTGGCCGCCTATGAAGAGTCGGTCAAATACGCCAAAGAAAAGACCCACCGGGGCGCGCCTATCGCCAAGTTCCAGTCCATCCAATTGAGGATTGCCGACCTGGCTATAAAATACGAAGCTTGCCGCTGGCTTACCTATCGCCTGGGCTGCCTGGCCAACGATGCCAAAGACCCGGCCCTGTTTGCCAAGGAAGCGGCCCTGACCAAGACCTACGTATGCGACACTTTCGTGGAGGCGGCCCGCGTAGCCATCGATGTGCACGGCTCTTACGGCTTGATGAACGACTACAAGGTGACCAGGCTTTACCGCGATGCCATCCTGGGACCTCAGGTCGAGGGTGTGGCCGATATGCAGAAAATGATCGTGGCCGGTATAGTACTGGCCTAGATTGCCGTAGTCCAATTTTAAAGTAAGAAATTATGCACTCATCAAAGACATGAAGAGGAGAGGATTGTATGACAGACCATAAAGGATGGGCTACACCTGGTCCGGCCGGGTTGGTAGCATTGGCAGTCGCCTGTTTCGGATTTTACGCGGTTTTGAGCGGAACTGTCACAAAGGCAGCCGCCCCGGTGTTGGGCATCTGGTTAATCGGCGGTTTTGTGGTTCAGATCGTGGTGGCCCTGGTCGAACTGAAAGGCGGCCATGTCACCGGAGGCAATGTGTTTTTATTCTTCTCAGCCTTTTTTATGCTGGTAGGCGGCATGGAATTTGTATTTAAGTACTACGCATCACTTTATGCCTGGAAAGTTGACTTTACCATGGATGGCTGGTTGTGGCTGCCCCTGTGGATTACCTTGATCCTGTGGACACCGGCCTACCTTAAGCAAAGCCCGGCGGTCATGAGCCTGGTTGTGCTGCTCTTGGATGTCGGAGTATTCTTTGTAACCTTCATGGACATGGGTAAACTGGGCCATCAATATGCCTCAATAGCGGCCTATTTCATCCTGGTGGCCGGGGCTCTGGCGCTCTGGGTGGCGGCGGCCGGCATCCTGAACGCGGCTTTCGGCAAAACTGTTCTGCCCATGCCGGGGCCCATCCTTAAGTAGTTTGTATGTGAGCTGGGAGAGGGAACAGCCCGTTCCCTTCTCCCCAGAGCGTCAATAAAGGTGAATCTCTGCGTCATTACCTAAACCCACTCAATCAACGTACTACTGTACGTCTCAATCGCGGCTTTCGGTAATTCCTTGACCTTCGCCTTTATTGCTCGCTCTGGCAGCTTGACTTATAAAAAAGCGAGGTTGACGACAATGGGAAGTCAGGGCGAATCATCATTTGACGCAATTATCGTAGGAGGAGGTCTAGCCGGCCTGGCGGCTGCCTATACCATGGCGGCGGAAGGCTTGGAGGTGCTCCTTTTGGAAAGGGGCGATTACTGTGGTGCCAAAAACGTTACCGGGGGCCGGATTTATATTAACCCGGTGCGGGAGCTTTTCCCAGAGCTGTGGAAAAAAGCTCCCCTGGAAAGGCATATAGCCCATGAAGAGGTCTGCTTGATGAGCCGGAAGAGCTCGATAACCATGAGGTATGACGGGGCGGAACTAAAAGAAGAACCCTATCAAAGCTACAGCGTATTGCGGGGCAAATTTGATAAATGGCTGGCCAAAGAAGCCGAGAGAAAGGGAGCTATGATCGTCACCCGGAGCCGGGTGGACGATCTCATCATAGAAGACGGCCGGGTAAAGGGAGTAATAGCCGGGGGCGAAGAGCTACGGGCCGATGTGGTAATTGCTGCGGACGGCGTTTTGTCGTTTACCGCACGCAAGGCCGGGCTGCTAAAAGATATTGCCTCCAATAATTACGCGGTCGGTTTTAAAGAAATTATTGAACTCGATCCTGAGGTCATAGAAGAGCGATTCAATTTGGAAGGGAATGAAGGAGCGGCCCGCTTATTTATGGGAGACGCAACTGCCGGCAAATTCGGCGGCGGGTTTATATATACCAACAAGACCAGTTTAAGCCTGGGGATGGTGGTAGGGATTGGTGCGTTAGCTGAGAATCCCGACTTGAAAGCCCCTGAAATCTTGGACCGGTTTAAAGAGAGACCGGAAGTGGCCCGCCTCATAAACGGCGGGGAAACAGCTGAATACTCAGCCCACCTGATACCTGAAGGGGGCTTCAAAGCCATGGGGGAATTATTCGGTGACGGAATACTGGTAGTGGGCGATGCCGCTGGCTTCTCCATGAACATTGGAGTCACTGTGAGGGGCATGGAATATGCCCTGGCCAGCGGCCATTATGCCGCAAGGGCGGTTAGTGAAGCCAAGCAGAAAAATGATTTTACCAGGTCAGGTTTGGCGGTTTATGCCGGCCTTCTCAACGAGAGTTTCGTTATGAAAGACTTCATAAATTTCAAAGAATCCCTCGAGGTGCTCGATTATCCCCCGCTTTTTACTCATTACCCGGAATTGGCCGGCAGCATCATGAAAGACCTGTACCGGGTGCCGGATGGGCCTAAAGAGAGAATCTATCCAACTATGAGAAAATATCTAACCATGAGTGAATTTTGGGGCCTGCTAAAGCTGGGGAGGAGGATGATGAAGATATGAGTCAGTCTATAGGCCTAAAAGGGAAGCTGGGTCTGAATGTTTTCAAGGAAGATCGAGTCTTTCACATCAAGATAAAAACGGGGTGCGAAAAGGATGCCCGCTTAAAAAGAGCCATCTTTGCCTGTCCGGCTGGTTTATACAGTGAGAATGATAACGGCGACGTAGTAGTAAGCAGTGACGGTTGCCTGGAATGTGGTTGTTGTTTAGTGGCCTGCGGTTCGGAAGTCCTGGAATGGCACTATCCCTCCGGTGGGTCCGGTGTGCAGTTTCGTTTTGGATAGAACTTATTTAGCAAATCTCAGGCAATAGCCCGGTTAAATAGAGGGAGTGATAATGATGAATATTGTAGTGGCCATGAAACAGATTCCGGATTTGAGGCAGATACGCATCCGAAACGGTCAGCCCGTATTGGAGGATGTTCCTCTGACTTTTGGAAACATCGATAAAAATGCCCTGGAGGCCGGTGTGCAGTTAAAAGAGGCCCTGGGGGGCAAAGTCATGGTAGTGGCGGTGGGCAGCGAAGCTCTGGAAGATACTATTAAAGAAGCCCTGGCGGCCGGTGCCGATGAAGCCTACCTGGTCCTGGACGACCGGCTGGAGAATAGCGACAGCGCCCGCAGCGCCGACCTTATTGCCAGCGTAATAAGAAGTCTTGAAAACGTTGATCTCATCCTCTTTGGCGAGGGCAGCGGCGATAATTATTCCGGTCAGGTAGGCTCACGGGTGGCCGGTATATTGGAGCTGTCCCAGGCGTCTTATGTCAGCAGTATTGAAGTGAACGGCAATAAAGCCACCGTGGTTCGCTCTCTGGAGGACTGCGAAGAAGTGCTGGAGATGGAACTGCCCCTGGTGTTGAGCGTGCTGGCAGATATTAATGAGCCGCGCATTCCCTCAGTAAGCCAGATACTGAAAGCCGGCAAAAAGCCCAAGGAGATTTTGGATATAGAATTACCGGAGGGCGTTCAAGTTAAAACCATCAGCAACCTGGCTCCCCAGATGCAGCGCAAACAAACCGCTGTCGAGAGTGCCCGGGAATTGATTCAGGTTTTGGCGGCAGAAGGATATAAGGGGGTGAAATGAAATGGCAGGAATACTTGTATATAGTAATAAGAGCACTTTAGCTCTGGAGTTGTTAAATGCCGCAGCCGCTTTTGCCCAGGTAAATAGCCAGGGTATAAAGGCGGTAAGTATAAACAACAGCGGGATGGCAGCTGAATTAGCGGCCCGGGGAGCCCAGGTATATGCCCTCGACAACGATGCGCTGATCTCGGCAGACACTGCTGCAATTGCCGAGTCCCTTCGGCAACTGGCTGAACAGCTGGATGTCAGCATAGTACTTCTATCTTCCGATAGAAGAGGAAAAGAACTGGCCGGAAGGCTGGCCCAGATCTGGAGCGCGGGCTGCCTGACCGATGTAAAAAGCCTGAAGAGTGATAACGGTGCCCTCTTGTGCGTTAGAAATGTCCTGGGCGGAGCTACCATTGCCACTCAGCAGATTGTAGGCGACAGGCAGGTGATAGCCCTATCTCCCGGTGCCTTTGCCCCGGTCGGTGAACAGGACGGTGGAATAATCAATCCGGCTGTTGTTGACATTAAGCCATCGGCTTTAAAACTACTTGAGGTCCGGGAAAAGACGGGAGACAGCGTGGATATTGAGGCGGCCGACATCCTGGTAGTGGTGGGCCAGGGCGTGGAAGACCAGCAGGATCTGCCCCTGATCCAGCAAATAGCTAAAGCCCTAGGAGCCGAGGTAGCCTGCTCCAAACCGGTGGCCAGTGACAAGAAATGGCTGGGTGAGGAAAGAATCGTAGGCCTGTCGGGGAAAATATGCAAACCGCAGCTGGCTGTCATACTGGGTGTCTCAGGGCAGGTTCAATTTACCGTCGGCATCCGGGAAGCTGGAACCATAGTATCCATAAACAGTGACGAAAAGGCCTTTATGAATAGCATGGCGGATTATGTGCTGGTAGCCGATCTAAAGGATGTAATACCGGAACTGGCCAAACAACTGGCTTGATGGATTTAAGTATTAGAATATAAGGGATGGTTAAAATGGATATTCGGGTGAGCAAGCATGCAATAAAGAGGTATAGAGAGCGCTTATTCGATTTTACTTCTACAACGGAAAAGGTAAGCAGAATATTAAAGGAAATCGCATTGCAGGGCAGGCGAATAGCGGCCAAACCGGCCTGCAGCGATGATTGCTTTGAGGTTGCGTATAAAGGTATTTCAATTGTTTTGGCGCAACGAGAAGACCAGTGCATCGTGGTAACCTGCCTGGGAGAACCGGCTTACCGTAAGTGGATTAAACACCAGGAACAGAATGTAATCAACGGCCGGCTCCGCCATGAACCGGTGGCTGTGTAACAGAATACAGGCTTTATTGACCACAGCCCCCGGGTCCTTGCCAGAAGGCAGATCCGGGGGCTGGTTTTCATAAAGGCGGCAGCTTAAGATATATGTTCTTTACTATTCAACCCGTACCTGATTGGTCAAGGACCCTATATTCTGAATATAGCATTCCACCACATCCCCGTTTTTGAGGAATCTGGGCGGATCAAAGCCCATTCCAACGCCGCTGGGAGTTCCGGTGCAGATTATGTCCCCCGGTTTTAAGGTCAAACCTTTGGAGAGGTCGTTAATAATATAAGGAATGTCAAAAATCATATTCCTGGTATTGGAATTCTGCCTCAATTCTCCATTTACTCTGCACTGAATGTCCAGCTCCACCGGTGTGTTTATTTCATCTCTGTATACTATGCACGGTCCCATGGGACAGAAGCTGTCCAGGCTCTTCCCTTTGAACCACTGTTTGTGACTGACCTGCAGATCCCGGGCGGTGACGTCATTGATGATAGTGTAGCCGAAGACATATTCCAGGGCTTCGTCTATTCTGATATTGCTCCCTTCTTTACCGATGATGATTGCAAGCTCAACCTCATAGTCAACCTGTACGGTGGCATGGGGAGAGACAACGAGGGGATCACCATGGGCAATAGCCGGGGCAGCCAGCTTGGTAAAGTAAATGGGGACTTCGGGGATGCCTGAGTCCGATATCCGGGTAGCATTTATCTCCCTGGCATGCTCTTCGTAGTTTTTACCCAGGCAAAAAACATTTCGTTTAGGGTAAGGAATGGGGGCCAGAAGTTTAATCGAATCCAGGGGGAGGGTATTAACCTGAGAAACCGCCAGAGCCGTCAATTTCTTTTCTAAATCATTATTCATGCTATCAATGAGCTGGTTCATAGAGCCGAACTGCAAACCCGGTCCGCTTAAAGGGATTACTCCGTCTGAGAGTAAAAGTCCGGGCTGTTGTTCGCCATTGTATTCATAGGTTACAAATCTCATCTGATTCTTCCTCCATGATGCAGTTAAATTCAGTATATTACACCTTTCTGGATACAAGTAGATATATATTTATTAGAGAAAGTAAGAAGTTTAAAAAAAAGCATTAAACATATGTATAAACCTCAAGTCGACTGGGAGTAATTTTATCGAGCATAATAGTTGTTATAATAAGTAAAAGAAGCTAGGCTATGGTAATAAAAATCATATTTTTTCCAGGGGGTTCACTAATGCTATTATCACCCTTTACCGACCTTGCTGAGCTTGTTGCATTCTTGAAAAGAGATTACGCCAACAACCTCTATTTTTTCACTTATCTTGATGGATGCTCAATTGTCGACCCCCAAAACCGGATCCTGGTCGGGAAAGATAACGGGGAAATCGTTATAGCCGTCTTGATAACGCCGGTGCACTGCTCTATCTCCTCGCTAAATGCAGCCGGTATAGAACAGGCAGCTGATCAAATGCCACCTTTAAGCAGCCTCCATTTGGTGGGAAGAAGCGACTATATTCAAAAACTTATGTCAATTGGCGAAGGGCCGGAGCGTGACCCGCACGAGTACACCCTCTGCCAACTGCGGGCCGAAAGAGCTGGATATAATCCGGGGGAAACCAGCCAACGGGCTTCACATGCCCAGTTGCGGGAGCTGGTTGATTTTTACGGCAACAATGATATGCTGTATGATGCAAAAAGCCGGCTGCCAGGCATCCTAAATTGGGGAAGAGTACATTATGTCCGCCATAATGACAAAATAGTATCCTGCGCTCTTACCACCACCGAAACGGAAGATGCGGCTATGATAGGGGCGGTTTATACCGAACCGGAGCAAAGAAAACAGGGATATGCCAGCTCATGCCTTATGGGACTTTGCCAGGGGCTTATTAAAGAAGGCAAGACCCCTTACCTGTTTTACAGGACCGAAGATCTGGCTTTAAAAGGCTTATATGAAGCTTTGGGATTTGAAAAGCTCGGAGAATGGATCTTAGCCACCATACGCACCTGATTCTGCCCGGTAGACAAAATGCGAATCGTTTGGCAGTTTTGCGAAATTCAGCTGCGAGCCTTAAAGTGGGCGTTTTGTTCATTAATCTATATACTTTGACAGCTTCGGTGAGTTCCCCCGGTCCATGCTCATGAGACACGCGAGCAGGAATCAAACCCCTCTACTACGACCTCTTCTCGAAAGCCTCCTCACTGGCATACTACTTGCATTTCAAATTTAAACAGAGAGAGATCCTTAGAAGATCTGCTTGAGAGGTGAATAAATATGAGGCCTTACGAGTGGAGTGATTATGCCAGGGAGTATTCTGAAAAGCTCTGTTTTGCTGACGAGGCAGTCAGGCTGGTGTCTTCCGGCAATATAATACGCTATGTTTTGGGAGGAGAAAACCATCTGGATATGGCTCTGGCCAATAGAAAGAATGAGCTGAAAAACGTCATCGTCTATACCCAGATCCTCTATGACCGGTACTGTATTCAAAAAGCCGATTCCACGGGAATACATTTTACTCTTGTCAACGCCCCTTTGGATCTGAACCAAAATGGGGGGAACCCGGATATGAACAAGAAAGAAATAATTGAAGGCTTTATAGTCATGGCCGCGGTGAGCCCTATGGATGAATTCGGTTATTTCTGGTTTGTTCCCGATGAACCATTCAAGTATCAGGTAGAAATCAATAAGGCCCAGTATGTCATTGTTGAGATTAATGAACTCATACCCGGCAATGGCAACGGGGGAGCTGAGTGCATTCATATTTCGAATGTCCATTGTATTGTTCCGGGCCGCAACTCACCGCTGATTCAGAAGCCGTACGGTGTGTGATTTTGCAGGCTGCACAGGTTTTTCGCTTATCGATTCCGGGGAGGCGATTTCGGGAAGGGTTTGCCTGGAGAGCGTCCCGGTCAATCTGTGAATAAAGAAAGGGGTGTGGACATGTACATGGATCATCCAGGCGTGCTGCTGAATAAGGGTTACGATGGAATCGCAACTGTCACCATCAACCGGCCCAGGTTCTTAAATGCCCTGGATATGCCCACCGTTGAAGAACTTGCCGCCGCAATTGATGTAGTGTCCACTGACAACGAGATAAAAGCGGTAATTATAACCGGGTCGGGTGATGCCTCATTTGTGGTGGGGGGCGATATAAACTATTTAAAATCGATGACCGCCATGGAATCCAGGGAATTTGGCCTTTTCGGTCAGGCGGTTCTGCGCAAGATCGAGTGCCTGCCCAAACCGGTAATTGCAGCTATCAACGGCTTTTGCCTGGGCGGGGGGTGCGAACTGGCCATGGCCTGTGATTTCCGTATTGCATCGGTAAAAGCCCGGTTCGGGCTTCCGGAAATAAACCTGGGAATAACGCCGGGCTTCGGCGGCACCCAGCGGCTGCCCCGGTTGGTGGGGGTGGGTATGGCCAAACAGCTGCTCTTCACCGGAGACATAATAGACGCCCACCAGGCCCAGCGCATCGGGCTGGTTAACGAAGTTGTTTCAGCCAGGGAGTTATTAAGCTATGTCCGGGGTATAGCCAGGAGGATTGTAAATAAAGGACCCATTGCGGTAGGCTTAACCAAGAGGGCGGTAAATGAAGGAATGCAAAGCGATATAAACACGGCTATGGCTATAGAAGCGGATATATTTGCGCTTTGTTTCAGCACCAATGATCAAAAAGAGGGAATGACAGCCTTTTGTGAAAAAAGGATTCCGCAGTTTACCGGCAGCTAAATTGTATAGGGGGATGTAATCGATGAACATACTTGGCAAAACCGCTGTCATCAGCGGAGGGGCGTCCGGGCTGGGTGAAGCCGTGGCGCGAAGATTTATCAGCCTGGGAGCCAATGCAGTTATATTAGACTTCAATGAAGAAAAGGGCCGGGTTCTGACAGACGACCTGGGAAGCCGGGCGGCCTTTATCAAGACCGATATTACTTTAACGGATCAAGTGCAGGGGGCGTTGGAATTTTCCCTGCAGCGATTCAGGCAAATTGATATCGTAGTCAATTGCGCAGGAATTTCATCCCGCTCCAAAATAGCCACCCGTAAGGGTCCACATAATCTGGCCGAGTTTAAAAAGGTCATTGCCGTCAATCTGGTGGGAGTGTTTGATGTCATGCGGCTGGCCTCCTTTCAAATGCTTAACAACGATCTTAACGACGAAGGTGGGAAAGGTGTTATAATCAACACTTCCTCGATAGCCGCCTTCGACGGACAGATCGGGCAGGCCGCCTATGCAGCCAGCAAGGCCGCCCTGGTGGGAATGACCCTTCCTGTGGCCCGCGACCTGGCCGGGGACGGAATACGGGTTTTGACCATTGCACCGGGATTATTTGCTACGCCCATGATGGCTCTGCTTCCGGACCAACTGCAGGACGAGCTGGCCAGGGCGGTGCCCTTCCCTTCTAAACTGGGAGATCCCGACGAATTTGCCATGCTGGTGCAGCAGCTGGTGGAAAATCCGATGTTAAATGGGGAAACTATTCGTCTTGACGGCGCTCTACGAATGGCTCCGAAGTAGGAACAGGTGGGTCGCCTCAAGCCTGACTATGTGAAGGTTGTTCAAACGGGTTTGCCTGGCAGGCAGAACAGGGGGGGTATTGATGAGAAGAGTTGCTGTGATAGGAACCGGGCATTCCAAGTTTTGTTATAGCTCGCCCAAGACATCAGTGGAACTGCTGGCCGAAGTGGCCATGGATGCCATCAATGAAGCTAATATTACGCCCGGGGATGTCCAGGCCGTCAATGTTGGCAATGTGCTGGGAGACTTTGAAGAAGGGCAGGGCATGGTTCAGTCGTTTCTGGCCAATGATATCGGTTGTTTCAACGTGCCGGCCAGCCGTTTTGAAGGCGCCTGCGCCTCAGGCAGCATGGCGGTTCGTGATGCGGTGATGTGGGTGGCGTCCGGGTACTATGACATAATGCTGGTGGGGGGGGTGGAGAAATGCACCGCCATGGGAACCGGCCTGGCCACCCGCACTTTTGCCATGTTTGGCGACTCACGTTACGAGTTCCCGGCCGGATTCACCTTCCCGGCTGTGTTCGCCCTGTTGACGCATTTGTATGCCAGTAAATACGGGATACCGCTGGCCGAATTAAAGGAGCAAATGGCGGCGGTTTCGGTTCAATCACACGAATATGCTATGAAAAACCCCAACGCCCAGATTCAAAAGCTGATCAGCAAGGAAGATGTGTTGAGCAGTTTTATGGTTTCCACTCCCATACAATTGAACGACGCCTGCCCCTTTTCGGACGGGGCCGCCGCCCTGGTCATAGCTTCGGAGGAGACGGCCAGAAAACTTGTTAAAAAGCCGGTGTATTTTGCAGGGATAGGGCAGTCGTCTTCCGGTAAGCTGAGCTCACAGTATAAATATCTACCCAGAATTCACGCCCGCGAACTGGCGGTGCAGCAGTCTTACAGCATGGCCGGTTTAACACCTCGGGACATAGACCTGTGCGAGCTGCACGATTGTTTTAGCATCGCTGCCATGATAGCCGCGGAGGGCCTCGGTTTCTTTGAGTTCGGCACCTCGGGCCGGGCCTGGGAAAAGGGCGAGACTCGCCTGGGCGGAAAAATCCCCATCAATATTTCCGGCGGCTTAAAGGCCAAAGGGCATCCGATCGGCGCCTCCGGGGTTTCCATGGTCTATGAAGTCGCCCGGCAGCTGCGGGGCGATATGGTCGAGCAGGGTCGGCAGGTGGAGGGAGCCAAACACGGCCTGGTCGACACCCTGGGCGGAGACGGAGTGATTATAAGCATGATCCTTTCGGCCGCGTAAAGGAGGTTGGCACCATGGAATATAAACTTACTTTCAAGGATTATAACAAAGCACTCAAACAGGAAAAACTGTTGGGCTTGAAATGCCGGGACTGCGGTACAGTCACCTGCCCGCCCATGATGGTCTGCGCTGAATGCGCCGGCACCGACCAGGAGATTGTACAGCTTTCCGGAAAAGGCAAAATTGTAACCTTCACCAACTCTTTTATAGCTGCTCAGGGCCGGGAAAATGAGCTGCCCTATACCATCGTTATGGTGGAGCTTGATGAAGGTCCCTGGATCATGGGCAATCTGGTAAGCATAGACTCCAAAAAGGTGGATATGGATGTCATCGGTAAAGAAGTATTGCTGGGCTGCAGGATTTTTCCGGGGGATAATTACAGCAATGGGGACCTGGCCAGGCCTGCTTTTAGTGTAATTGTATAAAAAATGATGAGGCGGCCTTTAAGACTCCGCTTGCTAAAGTCCGCCTATTAGATCCCCCATTTATCTGTTACTTTCAGTAAGGGCGTCAACCCTTACTGTTTTTTGTCTATTACTGGGAAACATTATGAAATTCGGGCTTATTATCTAGTACAATGTATCTTAAGAGGCCTTATTTCTTTTGAGTGGTTGATGAATATCTAATCCCTGGAGGTGGATCCCGTGTATGGAAGCCCAAAATTTACCCAGGAACAGATAGAAGCTATCATAAAATCAATCTACAATGGGGTCATAGCCATCAACCACAAGGGCGTTGTCACCATCTTCAACCCCACTGCGGAGCGTATTTTGGGAATAGCCGCCGGTGATGCTCTGGGAAAACATATCGAGGACGTCATTCCCGACTCCGGCCTGATCCAGGTTTTGCAGACCGGGGAAGCTATACCCTACCAGAAACAAAAGGTGGGCGACGCCCTGGTAGTGACCAACCGGACCACGGTCGTCCAAAATGGGAAACTGATTGGCGCCATAAGCGTTTTTGAGGATATAACCAAACTGGAGCAGATGGCCGGCGAACTGGACCATGTAAAACAGCTCAAGGCCACTCTTGACGACGTGATCGAAAATCCCTATGAGGGGATAATTGTGGTTGATAAAAACGGCCTGGTAACCATGATCAACGATACCTACCTGAATATAGTGGGCCGCAAGCGGGAAGAGGTTCTGGGAACCCATATCAGCCTCATCAATGAAAACTGCAACCTGCCGCAGGTTTTGAAAACCGGGGAACCCACCCTGGTAGACTACTGCAGCGTTCGGGATCAGGGCCTCATCACCATGCGGGTGCCCATTACCCGGGATGGGGAAATGATCGGGGCTTTTGGCAAAACCCTCTTCACCGACATAAATGTGGCCAGAGTTCTCAATGAGAAATTGAACAAGCTGGAAAAACAGCTGGATTTCTACCGCGAAGAATATGGCCGGATCTACAGTTCCGCCTACGGTTTTGAGGATATAATCGGGCAGAGCGATATTATAAACAGTTTGAAAAATATGGCCCTGCGGGTGGCCCCCAGCATCTCCACAGTTCTCATCACCGGCGAAAGCGGCACCGGAAAGGAGCTGTTCGCCCACGCCATCCACCGGACCTGCGACCGGCGTAAGGAGCGGTTTGTTACGGTTAACTGTGCCGCCATTCCCGACAACCTGTTGGAATCGGAGCTGTTTGGCTACGCCGAAGGAGCCTTTACCGGGGCCAAGAAGGGAGGAAAACCGGGCAAATTTGAGCTGGCCAACCGGGGAACCATATTCTTGGACGAGATAGGCGACATGCCCCTGGCTATGCAGGCCAAGCTTTTAAGGGTACTGCAGGACCGGGAGGTTGAAAGAGTGGGGGGCATTGAGCCGGTTCACGTAGATGTGCGGGTTATTGCCGCCACCAACCGTAACGTTGCAGAGATGGTCGAAAAAGGTGAATTTCGGGAGGACCTTTATTACCGCCTGAACATTATCGAGTTAAACATTCCGCCTTTAAGGGAGCATATTGAAGATGTGGCCCTGCTGGTAGAATCCCTCATTGCCAAACTCAATAGCAAGCTAAAAAAGAAAATCGAGGGCATAAGTCAGGAGGCCATCGCTCTCCTCCAGAAATATCACTGGCCTGGAAACGTTCGAGAACTTGAAAACATGCTGGAAGTAGCCATAAATATGACTGAAGGCTCTAGGTTGGAGTGTGATGATTTTCCCTACATAATGAAAAAGATCAAAATCGATAAGGCTGAATCAGGAACTGTTCTCCAAAACGCTAAAGCCAGCACCGAAAAGCAGCTCATCATAAACGCCTTAAAACAGAGCAGCGGTGATAAAAAGAAGGCTGCTGCTATTCTCGCCATCCATCCCTCCGCCCTTTATCGGAAACTGAAAAAATACGAAATAAAATAGCTTTCCAAAAGCCGGGCCGTATGGATATTAAAACGACACTTTATGTAGCAATACGCATTTATTGAATTTATGGTTATGATTACCATATTCCGTTGCCTTGAACAAAAAGGGACCCCGGTATGGGTTTTATACCGGGGGTGCAAGTCTGATCATGAATTGCCCAGGGGTCTGTTTGAATTTATTGATATTGTTTGTACAAACTGCCATAGTAATTCTGGAATGATATAGCAAATAGTACTATATAGTACCATGAAAATATAAACATCGCGGGCGGCATTTCCCCTGCCATAAAACGCCATAAGTGGAAGGGGAATTACCAGGCAATAAATCCTTTAATTAGAAGATACTGACACCATTCAGGAAATTTCATGAAATAATGACCAAATAAGCCGATGATAGAGCGGCTAAACATTAGTGTAGAAAAATGTTCATAAACATAGTATTTTGTTAGTATATGTAGAAATAGTTTGCCATAAATAAGGGATGGAGGTTGGGTTGACCTCTGAACTCTTCCTACCCCCTGCACACCAAATACTAATGGAAAATGGCCCCATAGCTACCATCCTATCGGTTGATAATTTGTCTGAGCTAATTACTTTCGGCCTGCTCTCCAAAGAGAATTGCTACAGTCCGGAATAATACGATTCTTAAAAATTTAAAGAAAAGATGGCCACTGAAGGACATCTTTTTTTATTGCGCCTAGTTAGTTTGCTTCTTGGAGATTCAGGCATATTATTTTTATTCAAATAGATAATATGTAAAGGAATTTTGCATCTAAATAAAGAAGAATTATATCTAAAAAATCAACCCGCAACGAATTCCATTCGCAGCAAGAGACACAACACCGCCTGAAGCCATACAATTATGTACAAGCTAAAGTGGTCGGCTGCTCTTCTTAGTTATTTCTCCCAATTAATTGGCCTAAAAACAATGCTTTGGCCCGAACACGTACATCATGAAACGCTGATTTATCTGTTTAAGTACCTTTTGTTACTATGGCATATATCTTGCACTTTAACCAGGGGAGGTGGGATAACCCTTAAGCTCAACACCCGAAGTAAAGGAATCTTAAACCGCCGTATTAATGGCGGGCCATGCAACCGGCAATAATTATAAAGGGGGTTTACGAGCAAAAGAAGGAGGGGTAATTGGTGGATTTCAAGCTGAGTAAAGAACAGGAACTGATCCAAAAGGCAGCGCGGGAATTCGCGACCAACGTTATTTTACCGCTGGGTAAAAAGATTGAACAGGACGACAAAGTACCCCGGGAAATATGGGATGGCCTGGCCGAACTGGGCTTTTTGGGATTGCCTTTTGAAGAAGATTTCGGCGGTGGAGAAGCCGGTTATGAGAATTACGTCCTGGCTCAGGAACAGATCTCCCGTGTTTCTTCAGGCGTGGGAACCGCTTTCTCAGTGCATATCATGGGCTCAGATGTTCTGGCCCTGTTCGGGACCAGAGAACAGCAAAAGCACTACCTGCCCAAAACATGTAAAGGAGAGTTGAAGCCTTCCTTTGCCTTTACCGAACCGGGAACCGGGTCCGATCCCAGGCAATTGGCAACAACTGCCACCAGGGACGGAGAATACGTAGTTATCAATGGAGTGAAGCGCTTTATCACCAATGCCGGGTACGAAGGCCCCATGGTGGTGTTTTGCAAAGACGCTGATACAGGCGGGTTTAGCGCCTACATCGTCGATAAGTTCTGCCAGGGTTATTCGCTTTCGAAGTCCTGGGAGAAAATCGGCAGCCACGGCAGCCCCATTTTTGACGTCTACTTCAAGGATGTAAGGGTTCCGGCCAGCAATCTTCTGGGGGAGCCGGGCCGGGGGTTTGACATTTTGCTGCTGGGCATAGCCTTTGGCAAGATAGGAACCAGCGCCATCGCCCTGGGCGGGATATTAGCTGCCTATGAAGAAGCCGTCAAATATGCCAGAGAAAAGCTGCACCGGGGAAAACCCATAGCCAAATTCCAGGCCATTCAGCTCAAGATCGGCCACCTGGCCGCCAAATACTACAGTACGCGCTGGATGTGCTACCGCCTGGGGACTCTGGCCAACGATATTCTGGGCAAGGGCGTTCAAAATCCGGAACAATTCCAGGCCGAAGCCGCCCTGGTCAAGAGCTATGCCAGCGACACCGCGGTGGAAGCCGCCAAACTGTCCATGGACGTTCATGCTTCTTACGGACTGACCAAAGACTACCCTATTGAAAGGATATACCGGGATGCCATCATTGCCCCCCAGATTGAAGGGGTTTCAGACATGCAGAGAATCATCTGGGCCAATTCGGTGCTGAATTGACCAGAATGGGGTAAATATCAGAGGGGAACATGTAAATCACAGGGATTAGGGGGTTTATAAATGGATTTCAATTATACCAAAGAACAGCTAATGCTAAAGGATTCGGTACGGAAATTTTCAGAGAATGAGATTGCTCCTATGATCAAATGGATGGAAACCGAAAAGAGGACGCCCCGGGATTTGATCAAAAAGATTAAAGATTTAGGCTGGTGCGGCATCCAATACCCGGAGAAATACGGCGGTTCGGGAAATACCTATGTTGAGTATGCTATTATGCAGATGGAGATGTCCCGGGTATACTGTTCAACTGCGTGCACCATCTCTGTCAACGGCATGCTGGGGGCAAATATCATGAAATTCGCCACCGAGGAGCAGAAGCTGAAATTCCTTCCTGAGCACCTTAATGGCGAGGGTATTGGCAGTTTTGCATTTACCGAGCCATCAACCGGTTCCGACCCGGGTGCGCTCCGCACAACCTGTGTCCGCGACGGGGATGAATGGGTCATCAATGGGGAAAAGAATTTCATTACCAACGCATCAATGCCGGGGCTTATGGGTATATTCTGCAAGGATGCCGAAATGGGTCCTGGAAAGTGCACGAACATCCTAATTCCCAAGGGCATCAAGGGATACTCCACTCCGAGAATTTATGACAAGATGGGTATGCACGGACTTGAAGTCTGCGATGTGGTGTTGGACAATGTTCGTGTGCCTTATGAAAATACCACCGGCGGTGAAGCCATGCGGGGCAAGGGATTCCAGGTACTGCTGGGTTCAACCCAGATCGGTAAACTATCGGTCTGCGCACAGGCTGTTGGTATGGCTCAAGCGGCCCTGGAGGCGGCGGTTAAATACTCCAAGGAGCGGGTACAGCGCGGTAAGCCTATCGCCAATTTCCCGACCATCCAGTCTTTGATTGGCGATATGGCCACCGACGTGATGGTAGGACATCAGATAGTTCTGGCTACCGCGTTTAAGGCGTCAGAGGGAAAAGAGCTGGCTGCCGATGCCGCCAGAACCAGGCTGTTTACTTCCGAAGCCTGCCACCGGGTGGCCAGCAAAGCCATGCAGGTAATGGGCGCATACAGCTATACGACTGAGTTCCCCATTGAGCGCATCTTCCGCGATGCCAAACTGACCGAGATTTATGAAGGCGTCAATGAAATTCAGCGCCTCATATCTTCGACTGACCTGCTCCGCTAAGATATGTAATAAAAAAATAAAAGGCCCTTGCGGGTTTACTCGCAAGGGCCTTTTGAACAATATAGGGTTAGAGAATTTTATATATATTCCAGGATTTCATCTATGGTCGGAAGGTATTGAGTTCTGATTTTTTCACCGTAGGAGCTCGAACTCGCGTATCCACACCTGCTCAGATCGTTGAAAAGGGTTTTTAATGAAGCCCCGTCCCTGGCATCCGCGAGAAGTTTTGCAAATTGAGGGTATTCGGTATAAATCCTTACCACATCCCGGGCAAACTCATCGGGAGTGGCATATTGTTCAAAGCCTCCGGTATCCGGGTCTTTTATACCCCCGAAATTATTATAGTACTGGGCCAATGACGATGTTCCATACCCGCACTCTTCAGCCCACTGAGCCAGCAGGAAGTTGACCGGAAGACCGGTCCCTTTGCTGGCAGTTTCAGCATAAGGCCTCATCTGCCGGACAAAGGCTTCAGGATCGGAAGGCACCGGCAGGAGGGTCATTTTTATTCCTCTGGAAACGTTGTCAGTCGATGGCGGCGTGCAATACCAGCCTGCTGCCCAGCCCAGGCATCCCTGGTATTTTACCTGATACCACCCGTCTGCTTCACCCACATAAGCCAGAATCGTACCGCAGGGTACCAGGCCAATCACATCCGATGAGGTTGACGGGCCGCTTCTTATATGCAAATCATTAGCTGTTACTGTGACGGCCAGGACTGGTCCCGACTGTTCAGCAGCAACTGCTGAAACGGGATTAGCCGGCGTCTGCTTAACAGCGGCTGCTGGTACTCCAGCCATTTGCGTTTGTTGTCCTTGACCACAGTAGATTTTTATAAGCTGTCTTTCTTCATCCCAGTTCATTTCGCAATCATAGGCTTCTACTAAAAAAGATAAGGGAGCAAAAGTTTGTCCCTCAATAATTTGGGCAGGCTCATTTAAGTTTTTAACCTTACCATTGACGGTTGCATTATATGATCCAATGGTTAAGGTGACGGTTTTAGTTGAATTGCAGGCAGTTACGGTTTGCGTTTTCTCATCCCAGTTTAAGGCGGCGCCGAAGATTTCAAAGATTTTCTTTACCGGCACCAGGGTGCGCCCGTTTACTGCGATTGGATTTACCTCAAAATCTATTTGTTCATCATTTAAATATATCCGGGCGGGAGATTGAACGGGGACCGCGCCGGCGGGCGGGTTGAATCCCAGCGTTCCTAATACAATAAATAACAAGGTTAGAATGAACGTGTTCCTGAAAATATGTAAAGGTTTCAATATTGTTCCCCTTTCCGCAGCTATAAAAGCGTGCAATTTCAGGATTTCTATAAGCTTCTATCTAAATCCTCCTGTAAAATTTGTAAACAAAGGGGAGTTAATCAGCCCAACTAGGTTAAAAATTATTTTGTCGCAGAGCGCCAGGACTCAGTATTTGTATACTGATTTTAATGAAAATATGTGTATTATGTAGTAAATGGGTAATGCTTAAGAGGCGAACGCTGTCACAGGAGAACCAATATGATGCCGATAGAAATTGTTAAAGCTGTAAAAGCGATGTTTCCGGAAATTGGCGAATCAGATGCTATTCCCTCGCTGCAGGGCGAATTATTTGATGCCCAACTGCTCGAAGAGGGGGTCAAGGCGTATTACCCGAGCGGTGCATGCGAAATCGCCTGGAGCGAATTTCAGGAGACGGTGGATATAATGACGCAAGGACCGCGCGAAGCCGGTTTTTATGTGTCCTTTATAAAAGGACTCCCTGCCTATGTTGTCTACGGCGCTCAGCTCAGCTGCTCCGTACATAGAAAAATTGCTCCGCTTCTATCCATTCTTATTTGGGCGCAAATCTGCCGCTATGAATCGGGCTTCGTAATATTGAATAACTAACAGGTAATGAACCATCTACAACGCAGGCTATAGTGTCTTATCCCGCAGTGGTTGGGGTAAGACATTTTCTGTCTAAAGCTGCAAATATTTTTTTGAAAACCCCGACTAAAACTATGAGTTTCTAACCTGCCCGGCGGTAAAAATGCGAGAATAGGTTTCCACGTTTTGACAATCGGTTTGCGGGAAGCATAGTATATAGCATTACTGAATTAGGGGATGATTTCTTTGGCATTACGTTCATCTACGCCCACCCAGGATGCATTTGTACATGAGTGGTATCCGGACCAAAATTTCGGAACCATTATTGCCCTATTCACCGGTCAGTTTACTCAACCTGGAGACTCCTACCGGTCCTTGTTAAAGTTTGATTTAAGCAGCCTGCCGCCTGCCAGTACTATAAATTCGTCCTATTTAAATCTTTATATGTATCGAAATGAAACCAGTGCTGACGGCTGCTATATAGCTCTTTATCGGCTGCTAAACAATTGGAGCCAGGACACCGTGACCTGGAATAGCCAACCACCCTTCAGTCCCTCCCCGTTCAGCCCTATATGGGACGCTGTCATATATATCAGTAGTTCAACGCCGTTGGGGCTCATAAGCATAGATATCACTGATCTTGTCAAAGGCTGGTTTAATGGTTCGATAGTTAATAACGGGTTAATTATGGTCGGAGAAGAGGTTGAAAATTGCCTGGTAGGATTTTATAGCACCAATCATCCTTATAGCACCATGTGGCCCCAGTTGACCGTTAACTTCGTTCAGGGAATAATTAACGTGTTTGATACCGATGAATTGACAATTCCGACGCCGCCCAGCGATCCGGTCATACCATCTACCCCTGTACCCCTGGGTGCCGGGCAAAGCGCAACTTTTGGGGTGTTGAACAATTCGGCTTCCACTTCCGTAGAGGCCAAAATACAGGTCGGATTTGAAACCGGGCCGGGTGCCCCGTTCTTTGATGCTGGAGAATGGGTACCACTCGAACCTAACGGTTCTCCAGGCGAAGCGGTAGCTCTATCTACATCTGCGGCCGCTGAATATACAAGGGTTATATTAAAAGGCGGCGGCGGGGAATCAATATGGGTTTACCCGCGCACCAAGGAATTATAAAATAACTTATTCAGCAGTCATATGAAGGCCGGGTGTTTTATAACTGCCTGGCCTTCTATTAACTTTACAGCTTTGAGGTGGTTTAAGATGGCCCATGCAAATCCGGAATTACTGAATAGTTCTGACTTAATGGAGCGGATAAGTAATTGCCTTAATAAAAAAACGCCCCTGGCTGTAGTTTCAGTAGGAGCTACTGAAGCCTTCGTTATGGCTCAATACGTGCTTTTTTCTGAGGAGGAAATATTGGATCATCCGGAAGCCCGGGTGGCCAATTGGAATGTTCAAGAGGGCCATTTCCATCGCGGGCTGCGATTCCCCAATGTTAAAGCGCGGGATGCTGCAATCGAAGCAGCTCGCCAGGCCGACATAATTGGCTATAATACTATCGTTAAACCGGCCCGCGAGCTTGCCCAGAGGGTGTTTGCTGTCCATAATATCAACCCGACCGCGGTTTTCGAAGCCCACTTACGGCGGGTTGTCATGATTTCCCAAAAAGAAAAACTTGTTGAGATGTTACAAGATAAAAGACTGCTCCTGGTAGGCGCTCCCGCCCCAGAGGTCAAAAGGAAAATTGAAACCGGCTATCTTCGTTCCTACAATTGCCGGATCGTTGGCGCAATAAGAATTTTCGATTTTGAAGAGATCGACAGGGTAAAAGATGAAATAGCCCAACACGAATTTGATATATGCTTCCTGGCAGCGGGCACCAACGCTCTTATTCTGGCACCCTATATTTCTAAACACCTGGGCAAGGTGGCTTTCGATATCGGCCATGGCATGACCAGCCTGGCGACCCAAAGAATAGTTATGGATGACTGGCTGATGCGCATTATCGGGTTGGACAATATTATGAAAATGTGAGTACTTTGGGCAAGACGGGTACTGGTTACATTTTAATGTTTTTTACCCATGACCAGTTTGTTTTAAACCAGTGAACGGTTCTTTTTAATCCTTCTTCTATACCGGTTTCGGGATGCCAATCCATCAGATGGGCGGCTTTGCTTATATCCGCGTGGGTTTCTTTGAGGTCAGCTTTATGAAACTCCCGAAAGGTAATTTCCGCTTTTTTACCCGTATATTCTTCAAGCAGCTGTATAACTTCGTGTAGATGAACCTGGTGATTGCCTCCTAAATTAACTACTTCATACCCTTTGAGAGAAAGAGCCATAACCGTGCCCCTGGCAATATCATCTATATAGGTAAAGTCGCGGCTCTGAGTCCCATCGCCAAAAACGGTGAGGGGAGCGCTGTTCATCAATCTATGGATAAAAAGGAAAATACTCATATCCGGCCGACCGGCCGGGCCGTACACGGTAAAATACCGGAGTACGGTTACATCGATGCCATATAAATGGTGGTAGGAGTAGGCAATCGCTTCCGCTGCTTTTTTGGAAGCGGCATAGGGGGAAACCGGCTGGTTAACCGGTAAAGACTCTTGAAAGGGTAGTTCATGTCCGGCATAGAGTGACGAAGTAGAGGCTAGCAGGAATTTTCCAACCGAATAAACCTGGCACAGGTAAAGTAGATTTAAGGTTCCCATGGAATTGGTGGAGAAATAGACAAATGGATTTTTTATGCTGTACCTTACTCCCGCCCGGGCGGCCAGGTTTACTACCGCGGTTATTTTATGAAGTTTGAAAACCAGCTCCAGGGCGTCGTAGTTCTCAATATCCAGGCGGTAGAACGTAAAGGCCGGGTTTTCCTGCAAAATACTCAGCCGATGCAGTTTTAACGACCGATCATAGTAGTCATTAAGATTATCGATGCCGATGACGAGATATCCCTGGTTAAATAATATAGACGCTACGCTGCTGGCGATGAAGCCTGCCACCCCGGTAACCAGTATGGTATTCATCGCTATAAGCTCCAATAGAGAAAGCCTGATGTTTCGGCTGAATTGCGGTCAAACATGGCTTTTATGTCAATGAGAACTGGATGGCTGGCGCACAGGCTGCGCAGCTCCTCTACCTTCAGGGGAGTGAACACCTGATGTTTAACGGCTGCAACAACCGCATCATAGGGCGCGGAGTCGACAATGCCCTCAATCAACTTTAGCCCGTATTCCTGTTCTACCTCCTCCGGCAGTGCCAGTGGATCGTATACAAAGGTCTGTATCTGGTACTCCTGAAGTTCACGGTAGATCTCAATAATTCTGGTATTTCGTATGTCCTTTATATTTTCTTTATAAGTAATGCCTAAAATGAGCACCCGGGCGCCCTTTACCGGTATGGAAGCCGCAATCAGGCATTTTATCAGCTGTTCGGCGATGTATTTACCCATATGGTTGTTTATGCGGCGACCGGCCAGTATTAATTGCGGATGATAGCCGCTCTCTTCACATTTATAGGTCAGATAATAGGGATCTACACCTATGCAGTGGCCTCCCACCAGTCCGGGTTCATAACCGGAAAAGTTCCATTTGGTCTGGGCGGCGGCCAGCACTTCCCGGAAATCAATCTTCATCATAGCGAATATCATGGCCAGCTCATTGATTAGAGCGATATTTAAATCTCTTTGAATATTTTCAATGACTTTGGCGGCTTCGGCCGTTTTTATATCTGATACCGGATAAACTCCGGCTTCGATTACCGAACTGTACAACTGCGAAAGAAGTTCCAGGGTCGAGTTGTCTTGAGCGGAGACAACTTTAACGGTGGAGGTCAGGGTGTGTTCGATATCTCCCGGATTCACTCTTTCAGGAGAGTAAGCCACCTTGAAGCCGGCCCCGCAGGTGAACCCGGATTCCTTTTCGAGCACAGGCACACACACGCTTTCCGTCGCACCAGGATAGACCGTTGATTCAAAGACCACTATACTCTCTACACTCATATGGCTTCCGACGATTCGGGAAGCTGCTATAAGCGGTTTGAGATCGGGGACATGATAGGGGTCAACCGGCGTTGGAACGGCTATAATAATAAAACGAGTTTGGGCCAGTTTTTCCGGGGAGGAAGTAAACTCTATCCCTGAGTTGCTTAGAACCTCGCAATCAATTTGTCCGTTGCGGTCATAAAAGCGGTTCAGTTCTTGAACGCGAACCGGGTTGATATCAAAACCCAGCACTCTGTATTTTTGGCCCAATAAAACGGCTAAAGGAAGGCCGATATAGCCCATCCCAACCACCGCCATAGCCTCCTTGTGGCCTGCAAAGTCATTGAAACTTGGAAACACTGCTCTACCCCTCCTGTTTCTTGAACCTAATCATTGAGAATATTTTGGATAATATTTACCATCTCCCTGGCTCTTTGGGCCGTGGAATGACGGGAATGAACCATTTCATATCCCTGCTTAGCAATCTTTAGCCTTTCTTCCTCGTGAACGAGATAGTACCTGGCCTTTTCTTCAAAATTCCTATCGTCTATAGCTACAAAATGAACGCCGGGTTCAAAGCCCAAATCCCTTATTTCCCTTGATACTGATGCCATCAATAAAGTATTGCAGGCGCTTGCCTCAAAATACTTTGGAATCGGATAATGATATTTTGAATCACAGGTAAAGAATATTTTGGCACGGTTTATTTCACGGGCGAATTTTTCCCCGACCAGGGCATCATCATTATCATTGAAGTTTCGATGGCCGGGATGTTCATGTTGAACAAAATTCGGGTATTTAAGCATTACTTCAGCGATTTTATAGCGCAGTGGATATACAACCTTGTGGACGTTGCCCATGAGCAAAAAATCTATATCTTTGGGGGAACCGTAGTCCTTAAATATTTCCGTGTAGGCGTGCAGGGGGAGCCAGTACATTTTATCCCAGAACTCCGGGTACCACTCATAAAACTTATCCCGGTAGTGGGTGAATATATACCGCGCATTGTCACGTACAAGTGCTTCTTTCCGCTGCCCCACCCTGTAGTGCAGGTCGTACAGGTAGGCGGCCCAGGGGATATTAAGAGATGATAAACCGGTAATACCAGGGCTGTTGGTTTCACCATACTCGTTAATAAACACGAAATCTGGATTGAGCTTGCGCTTTTCGATTATTTCATTAATGTCGCCTGATTCGTAGCATATAGACAAATCTGTTATTTTGGCTAATTCGGTCAGTAGATAATGAAAGCTCCGGGAAGGCCACTGACTAAAATCACCGGTGGTTATCAGTAAGCGCATATGCACCCTCGCTCCTTTACATTTTAAAAAGGTTATCAATACCGATATGATTCACTACCCAGGAATCGGTGACAATCTTTCCTGTAATAAGACTTTGCATTCCCCATCCAATATCACAGGCTACCTTTCCCAATTGCCATGCAATAAATGAAGCAAGAATAACGGCGTTGACCCCCGCGGCAAGAAAACAGAGGTCGAAGTCGATTTTGGCTAGCTCCTCTTTCACCCGGGGTATTTCCTCATATTCGTAGATGCTTATGGCTTCAACCGAGCAGGGGCGCGCTTTGGTATATCTGCTTTCAAGAGCGGCTTTCGCTTCTTGAGCCAGGGAACTTACCAAAAGCACTCTCCGGTTTTTTAATAATTGTTCAAAACGTTCCTTTTGAGAAAACATCATAACTCTTCTTATATTTGCTTCAAATATGTCCTCCGGTTCAATTCCATAGGCTGCGAAGACTCTCTCCGTAAAGCTCTTGGCCGGTTCTACCACCGTGTTGTAGCCGATTATATGGGATCTTTTTACCGCTTCCACAGTCTCATCCCGGGCGGCTAAATTGGGGAAACGAATGCCTCTATGAAAAAATCCGCTTCTTTTTCCCCGGTTGGCATTGTAGGCTTCGCGGTGACGCATAAACTCTTCCTCTGAATAAAGAGTATATTGAGCCATAACGAAAGCCTCGGTCTGGCCCACGGACACTACCGATAAAGGCGATTTGTCATCCAGGGCGGTAAGGATTCGGTCCATTAATTGTGCTGAATTGAGAGTATTTTGGGATGGCATTTTATATACCTCACTCATGTATTTCTGCTTTTATCGTATGCTTGCAAATGGGGCATGGTTCCTTTAATGCCAAAAAATAGCATATGCGTCTATGCCAGGCACACGGGCTGACGGCCTGGCATATTATTCCTTAACGGACCATTGGTTATTTTTTTGGCAAAGGAGGATTTATTATGACCGGTGTGAATTTGCGCAAGGGTGATAATGTAGTCATTGAAGAAGGGGTTAGCCTGGGCAACAATATAACCATTTATGACAATGTAACTATCAAAAGCGGAGCTTCAATAGGCGACAATGTAGTATTGGGTTATTACGAAGGTGATTGCCCGCAAGATAAAACTCAAATATGTGAAAACGTCAAAATACGAAGCGGGGCCGTAATCTACCACGGTTGTATAATCGGCCCCGAATCGTCCATAGGACATAATTGCGTTTTAAGAGAACGAACCATAATTGGCAGAAAAACCTACCTGGGGAACCTGACCGCCTGTGAAGGGGATACCACCATCGGGAACCATTGCGGCATTCATTCTCAGAATCATATCACCAAATACTGCAATATAGGAGATCATACTTTTATAGCTCCATTTTTTATTGGCGCCAATGACAATGCTATTGCTTTTCATCGTCAGGGTCACGGCCAAAATATGAAAGGTTTTTCAACCGGACGGGGTGTCCGGATAGCAGTGGGAGTTACGGCAGTTCCAGGTGTTCATTTCGGCGAAGGCTGCGTGGTTGGTGCCGGCAGCCTGGTAACCAAAGACGTTCCCCCGTACACCCTGGTTATGGGCAGGCCGGCCCAAGTTGTGAAGCAGCCCCAAATCGATCTTTATTCAGAAATCATTGAGGATTAAGCTTGTCGCTATATTTGATTTTGGGCGCTTTCGCTTAAACGTACCGCCAGGGTCAACGCTTTCAAGCCATCTTCGCCGCTGGCCGTGAAGTCTTGCTGCTTTTGGACGGCTTCGACAAAGGCAGCAAGCTCCAGGCGCAACGGTTCCCCTCTTGCTATATAGAACCGGGTCATATTACCTTCGCTCATGCCGCGGAAGATATTCAGGCTCTCCCAACTTCCGGTGGAGTAATTGTTTTCATAAAAATATAAGTCCTGATTCAGGAGGTCGGCAACCAGCATCCCCCGTTCTCCATTTACGGCAACTTCCCGAACTTTTACCGGACTGAGCCAGTTCTCTATTAAGACCCCTATAACCCCATTTGCAAAGCGCAGCGTGCTGACTGCCAAATCCTCATTTTTTTCATGTAAATACCGGGCTGATTCGGTCCTGGCATTCAGAATTTCGGCTTGGGTAAGATAGTATAGTATATCGATGTCATGGGTAGACAGGTCCAGTAAAACACCGACATCTTTTATTCGTTCAGGAAACGGCCCGATTCTGCGAATAGTTATCTGAAAAACATTTCCCAGTGTTCCAGTGGCCAGGTGCTTTTTCAATTCATTTATAACCGGATTATACCTTTCTACATGCCCAACCCCGAGGATAACCCCAATCTTTTTAGCTGCAGCAATCAATTCCCGGCCTTCTTCTACACTTGATGCCAACGGTTTTTCCACCAGGATATGAATACCGCGCCTCAATACTTCTTTGGCTATGGGAAAATGCAGGCAGGTGGGTGCGACTAAAGATATGAAGTTCAGATCTTCCTTATCTATCATTTCCCGGTAGTCTGCATAGCCGTTTATCGAATAGAGAGAAGTAGAGCGATTCAGGGAATCAAGGTCCGGATCGGCAATAGCTGCCAGCTTAACGTTATTCATTTCGGAATAGACACGTATATGATTGCGCCCCATATTTCCTGCACCAATAACTCCTGCCCGGAGTATTTTCGCTTTTTCTGCCATTTCCAACACCGCTTTCTTTAACATGAGAATATCTACGATTGCTGTTGCCCAAGAATACCTGTGATGATATCGACCATTTCTTTGGCTCTTTGGACTGCCGAATGGCGCGCTCGAACCATTTCATAACCCTGCCGGGCTATAGCAAGACGTTCTTCTTCATGCTGCAGGTAATATTCTGCTTTTTCTTCAAAATTCGATTCGGTTACGGCCACAAAGTTTTCTTCCGGAACAAACCCCAAATCATATAATTCTTGCGTTGCCGGAGCCAGCAATAGGGTATTGCAAGCCAGCACTTCATAGTACTTGGATAAGGAATAGTTGTATTTGGATCCACAAGTTAAGAACATTTTGGCCCGGTTAATTTCCCGTGCATACCTTTCCCCAAAAAACAAGCGTGATTTTTCTTCTGCGGTGAATCTCCGGTATCCAGGATGTTCATGGAAAACAAATCCGGGCTTGTTCTGCATGGCCATAAGCATTTTGTATCTTAAGGAATATAGCCCTTTTACTGATACAACTCCCATGATCAGATAATTGATATCCTTAGCCAATTGATAGTCTTTAAAAATATCAGTATTTACCGGGTGAGGAAGCCAGTGAAATTGTTCGGCGAATTCGGGGTACCATTCAAAGAATTTATCCCGGGAGATAGAAAAAATATGCTGCACATTATCTCGCCTTAAGGATTCTTTACGCAGATCGATCCGATGGTGCAGGTCATGAAGCAAGACCCCGTATGGAATGGAGAGGGATGAAAGACCGGTGACTTTGGGCGCCAACTCTCCATATTCGTTTATAAAAATGAAATCAGGCTGCAGCTTCAAGCTGTTTAAAATCTCTTTGATTTCACCGGGTGCATGCCAAATAGTCAGTTCGGCAATTTTAGAAAGTTCATAAAACATATCGTAGAAATTGGTGTTCAAATGCCGTTCACGGTCTCCCGTAATGAGCAGTATTCGCATAGTTGTCGCCTCCTTATCGTTTCTAAACTGAATATACGGCATTAATTAAAACAATTCAGAATGGATGAAGTCGTCAACGGGAAGCGTTTCCATGGCCAAATCATTGATGGCCCTTTGTCCCCTTAACTCGTCATACATCCTTTATAAACGTTATAAAAAGTACGGGATTGGATCCCCGTGAATGGATTACCAATAATGAACAGCATATGCGTTTGGAAACGTTTCGTTGCGTCTGTGTTTTTCATTGTAAGAATAAGGATAGAATAACTCGGGACCAAAAACAGTGAATTTATTTTCTTTTTTAACTATTCTTGTCAGGTACATTGGGCCCGTTTGATAAGATGGTCTTGACTTAATATGTTTATCAAACGAGGATTCAAGTTCACTGATAACCTTGCCCATAATCTCATTGTGTGGAACGCAGCCAATAATTCCATTAGAAATAATACCTGGACCTTCGGATGCGGCAAAAGCTTCTACACCGGGTAAGAGTTCTTCAATGCTTTTTAAGCACCTAAAATCACAGTCTACATATACGCCTCCATATCTATAAAGTATTTCATATCTCGCCACATCGGACTTCTGGGGTAGACTGTTCAAACTGTCATATATTTTTTGGTTTGTAAGCGGAATCATATTTGAATCATTCCACAGCACTAGTTGCCAGAGAGGGTTATTCTCAACCCAGCTTTTACCATAGTCCTCAAACTCGTCAGGCATAGGTTTGCTTCCCAACCATATTTGGTGAAATACTCGTGGTATAATTATATCTGCCAAATTATCCCACCCCCTTCTGTAATAGACTATGTAACCTTGGCGAATATGTGCCGATACTTAAAGAGATGCCCATAAAATCAAATTCTTTTATTATGAGTTTCAAGCATAAAATGTGATAAATTCATAAGCGAAGAAAGAATATCGAAAAAAATTGGGGCTTTATCAAAATACGGACCAACATCAGGCAAAACAATTACTGTGAAGAGAATCAATATATCGGTTAGGGGAAAATGATAGTATGAAAAAAATCTACGAAACTGAAAGATTATATATCAGAGAAATGTCGATAGAGGATATTCCTGCACTTTCCCAAATACTGAAGGATCCCGAAGCTATGACTGCATATGAACACGCTTTCAGCGACCAAGAAACACTTGAATGGCTGAACCGGCAACTTGACCGTTACAGGGCATTCGGCTTCGGGCTTTGGGCCGTAGTACTGAAAGAAACCGGGGAAATGATAGGACAGTGCGGCTTGACGATGCAAGATTTTAGAGATAGGCAGGTTCTTGAAATCGGGTATCTCTTTCAAAGAAAATACTGGCATAAAGGTTATGCCATTGAAGCCGCGCGAGGCAGCAAGCAGTATGCCTTTGATGTTCTCTCTAGGGATGAGGTATATTCTATTATTCGGGATAATAATATTGCGTCCATGAATGTAGCCATTCGCAACGGTATGACGATTCTTTGCCGGTTGGTGAAGCATTATCATGGTGTAGATATGCCTCATTTTGTATTCTTGGCCCAAAATCCCGCCAATACCATTACGACATGAATATGAGCTCCATCAGTCTCCGATACACTGAATTGCACCTAATAGGCATCTGTACTTAAGCTGTTTTCAAGACCGATTGTCCCTTCGCCCACCAGCTTGATAAACAAACCGGCTGTTAGGGGATCAAATTGGGTGCCGGCATTCCTTTCTATCTCCTGCAGAGCTTCTCCCACGCTCAATGCCTCTCTGTAGGGACGATCTGACGTCATGGCATCAAAAGCGTCTGCAATAGCCAGGCAGCGCGCTGTCAGTGGTATGCTCTCACCTTTAAGGCCTCTCGGGTAGCCGTTCCCGTCCCATCTTTCGTGGTGCCCGATAACCGCCGGTATTACATGGTTGAATGATGGCAGGTGCTTGATAATAGCAATAGACATTTCTACATGCCCCTTGATGGTGGCAAATTCGTCTTCAGTCAAGCGGTCGGTTTTGGTGAGAATATGCTCGGGTATTCCGATTTTACCGATATCATGCAAAAGAGCGGCCTCTCTGATAATAGCCAGATGAGATTTGTCCATTCCCAAAGCGCCGGCCAATGCTGTTGCATATTCAGCCATCCTTTGCGAATGACCAAAAGTGTAATGATCCTTGGCGTCAATGGCAGCGGTTAAGGCGTAGATAGTTGCCATGTAATTGGGCTTGGCGGCATCCTGGGGAGGCGTATTGGCCGCTGATTCAATATGAGGGGTATATATCACGGACTGGTTTTTCCCCTGGCTTTTCGCAGAATACATAGCTAGATCAGCTCGTTTTAGGAGCTCCCTGGCGCTGGGTGCATTATGAGGATAAGTGCAAACGCCGATGCTGGCACTCAGAAAACTCGGAATAACATCATCATTATTTACGAAGGACCTCTGGATCTCCAGGCGGATACTTTCTGCCAACTCGAATGCCTGTTTCGAATCATAAGCAGGCAAAAGAATGGTAAATTCCTCACCGCCATACCGGCAGATGATACCCTTTTCACCAACGATGGTGCGGATTATTGCCGCTACTTTTTCCAGAGCGCTGTCCCCGGCAAAATGACCATACATATCGTTGAAAAGCTTGAAAAAATCCAGGTCGATAACCAGCAATGAAAGGTCCGCCGACCCGGCTTTGTCTATTTGCTCTGACAAGGCCTTATGAAAAAATCTATGATTGTATAACTTGGTCAGGTTGTCAATCAAAGCCTGGGCTTGAGCCTGGGCATACAACCGGGCGTTGTCGATGGCCACCGCGCTGGAACTGCCCAGATAGGTTAGGAGGTCCAAATCATCGAGTGTATATCCTGATTTACTTCTCTTTCCGGTAAGCATTAACATGCCGATCAGATCATTTCTGCTGACAAACGGCGTAATAACTGCCACATCAAGAACGGAAATATTTCTATTTTCTTCGCCCTGCATCGATTTTGCATTGAGTATATTTCTCAACTCTTCCCTGGACAGACTGGCTTTATTTCGGGCCAGCCATTCGACAACCGGACTTTGACAGGAGATTTTCAATGCTGATGTGGTTTTTGACGAAGAGCTGTCCAGCACATAATAGTAGTTGCCTTCTTCGTGCCGAATGAATACATATACTTCATCCGGACCGACCGCTAATTGAACCGCTTCGATCAATTCCCTGGCAATTTCCTGCAGGTTTAGATTATTGGAAATAATGACACTGAACTGCTGCAGAGCTTGACGCTGCTGGTATTTACTCCAATAGAACATCCTATCGATAAATACTCTCGTTCCCCGGTATAATGGCTGAAAGAAAACAGCAATCAGAAGAGCCGCAAAAGCTGTAACATATTGCGAGGTGCTCAGGTCTAGAGCGCCCAGGTATTTATTGGCGGAAAATACTACGTAAATATAGGTGCCGGTAATGAACAAGACGGCAATGAAATATACAATACCCTTGGCCACCATAAAACGGAGTTCCAGCATGCGGTATTTGAAGATGGCTATAAGCATCAGGACAGCATTGATAAAACAGGCCAGTATATCCACCGGATACTTCCCGATAGCCGGAAAAACGTTGAGCAGCGACCCGGTAAAAATCAGGATTAAACCCGCCCCAACCGGTGCTATGCGTTCGAAGCTAATACTTCCATTACGAATGCTCTGCCTGATTTTTATTAAAGAGGCCACAATCATGGCAAACATAATCGCGTATACGAAATAAGCACCTGGTCCCATGGTGTAAGAAAACGCCACTGATCTGAATTCATGGCCATTGATCAGGATAGTCTCGGTGAGTACAGCCGCCTGAGTTATTATCAAACCCAGTAAGTCAATTGTAATGGTCCCAATAGACATCATAGCCCAGAATCCAATACTGATGCGGTTCACGGAATTTGTGAAAACAGATATGAAATAATAAAGCAGAGGTGGAACCAGGAGGGTGCCCACTACCATGACCCGATTCCAGAAAAGCACTCCCGGGGGCATCTGAATCTTCATCAATAATGCCGAGGCAGTCCACAATATCATTGCCGCCAGAATCAGCATGAAAGTGCGAATATACCTATCCTTGTGTGATATAGCCAAAAACAGCATCAATAGACAATAGCTGACCAATGCTATTATCGGCACACCCCAAAAGAATATCTGTGTAAAAGGCATACCAATACTCCCTAAATAAAGCCCCTGATCTAGTAAAAATGCGATTATTCCATCCCTGGCTTGCTAATGCCAAGTCCACGCACCCACGTCTTTTTTGTTATTTCGACATGTATTTTATAAACCCTGTAGTATTATGCAAATTTTGCCTTCCTGCAAAATAGGTTCAAGCACTCATCCTGATTCAAACGCTTTTTATAACAGCCATACCAATGATTTATTCAATGCCTCCTTCTACAACTGCTCAGGCAGACATTACCAGGGAAGCTACAGGTCAATCAACTCCCATTGATATTGGGGCAGGCCAGACGGGAACTGGTACAATCACCACCGTAAAACATGAAATTCAAAAGCGATTAACATGGTGGTTATAATAAATTCATGATAAACCTTGCTAATGTAGGGGTTGGCAATTAATAATTGCTTTTCTTAAGCTCTGGCTAATAGAAAAATCGAGTAAGAAGCTACTATGTCCTATATCCATTCCCGACAAAAAAGGCTCTGCGTCGCTACCCAAGCGGTCTTCACAGAGCCCAATTCCCCAATAATATGTACTGATATCTTTAGTTAACGCATACATCTGTCCCTTTTACATTGGTTATTTTAGTTTTGCCTGAGCCGTCAGTTTTCAAACCATATAATGAATTATTAGCAGAACCGTTCAAATAATATACCCAACCATTTTTACCTTTAATGTTCATGCAATAATCGTTACTTATAGTTGTGGTGTTTTGCCCATTAAAATCCGTTTTATATATGCCTTGGCATGCTTGCAAGTTAGACTCGTACACAGTATAAAAAATATTGTTGTCTAAAACTATCCAGGATTCTATTAATCTGGTTTCATATACAATGCGTTTGGTTCCTGTTCCGTCAAGGCCATACCTGGTTATCACGTAATTATCTCCCATCCTGTCTTGCAGTTGATAGAATAACGAATTATTAACAACATAAAGTGACGTGATAGGAACTGGACTTTCCACCAATAATGTCTTTGAGCCTCCATTTTTATCGCTTTTATATAGATAAAATTTACTTCCGCTTCCGTAGCAGTAATATATCCAATTATCTACAATTTTAAAATCACTACACCAATCCTCGCTGATTTCTACAGTGGACTCAGCTGATCCCAAAGATTTTCTGGTCAGTTTATCTTTGTTCTTGGAATCAATATAATAAGCTTTGTTATCCTCTATAACGAATTTATATATATCAAAATCACTAAACGTAGCAGGATTTTGCATTGTTTGGGTATTGATTCGTTTCATCAAAGGAAGTTGAGTATGATATTCTGCTTTTGTATCTTCATAGTAATAAAGATAATCACCATTAAGCCTGAGACCCCATCTTTCTAAATTGCCATCGGAAGGCAGGCTGATCTTCATTGATCCGTCTGGCTTCTGTTTAACAATCTCTGATGATTGATTTATATAATAAATCCAAGTATTGTCGGTTTGGCTGTTGATAGGAGATCCAACTGATTTTATCTCAACTATATTATTTTCAGGATTATAATTGATAGAACAGTTGGCAGCCTGTGCAACGAATCTTAAAGGCACCATCGTCCTTCCATTAATTATCATTGGCGGTACATCTAATTCAACTATTTGGTTTCGAACTACGGCGTTCGTGCTATCAATCGTTACCGATGAAAGTAAATAATAGTCCTGATCAAATGAAGCAGTCATTGTAGCGCTATCCCACCTGAAGCTTATGTCAAAGTACTTAAAGATTTGGCTAATTGGGACCAATACTCTTCCTTCTACAATCACTGGTGAAACATCGAATGTTAATTCCTGCCCATCAAGAAAGACACGTGGGGTATCGTCGGCTTTGGCGGGTAAAGGAACCAGGAAAATTGCTAGAATCAATAATGCTCCAAGTACTCTTTTCATTCTTAAACCAACCTCTCTCTATACATATTACAAATAACCATTATTCGCTAAATAGCAATACATTCCTGTCATAGGTTAATTAATTTCTCTAAGTCCATGTGACCCGCCTCCCGTTGACGAGAGTATCAAAACGTTAGTCTGAAAGCCAATTTTACTTCGAGACTAACATAGCAGGTAAATCAATGCTTGCAGGTTATTTACGCTGATTACCTGGCAGAAAACAAGAAACGCGGAAATAATACTCCGCGTAACATTTCTTATGGTGCGGCGAGCGGGACTTGAACCCGCACCCCTCGCAGGATACGCCCCTCAAACGT